>JABIRP010000370.1 GCA_018699735.1 Rhodospirillaceae bacterium
CACAAATCGTAAACGTTCCTCCATAACCGAACTCTCTTTCCACGGCATCAACACCTCCGGACCAAAAGCCAAAAGTGTTACCCATGCGTCCGGTACAAAACGTCACCTATCTCTCAGGTCGCACATCCAATATGGTATGTTGAGGCTGACCGAATACCGTTCGTATTGAGCACACGGCCATTCAGCACAGGGAATTATGCACCGGGTCCAGATCACCATTATCCTGCTATTTGGCGTGGTTCTTTCGAGCCTCGCGACGACACCCCAAACCTGGGCGGCTGACGGGCCGGCGTTTACCGCCGTGGCGCGGTTAAATATCGCCGGCTACCGGCATCGCCGCCACTGCACTGCCACCCTCATCGCCCCCGACCTGGCTCTGACGGCCCGACATTGCCTCAAGGCCAACGTCGGCGATGGGCTTGTCCGGCCCGGGGCCCTGCATTTACTCTTTGGCTACCGTACGGGCGGCTGGGCCGAGCATAAACGGGTGGCGAAGTGGTTTTTCCCAAAGCCGAAAGCCCGGACCCGCGATATTGCCGTACTGCAATTGACGGAGCCCTCGGCACTGCCGCCAATCCCCTTGGCCGACCTCAGCGATCTGAAAGCACTGGTGCAGAGCGCAGAGCCAAATATCGTTCAAGCTGGATACGGATCCGACCGCGCCCACGCGCTCAGCGTCGACGCTGCTTGCCGCCTGGTTGGGTCGACGCCGACAAACCATTGGCGACACACCTGTGCCGCCGTCAGCGGCGAATCCGGCGGCCCCTTGCTGGCGGCGATCGATGGCCGATGGCGGGTCGTGGCGGTGCATTCCGGGCGAACCTCGGACGGCACGGGCGTGGCTGAGCCGGTGGATGCGGGGCTGTATGATCTGGTCCGGTAAGTCCGCCCAGTCGACGACGCCAACTCGGTTATCGAGTTCGACGAAATCCAAGCCGGTAGCGAGATTGCGGTCGCCCGCACTGGATCCCAAGCCGCGCAACATTATTCGCTATAGCATCGCTTGTGGAGGAGGCGCCCCGGTTGTCACCGTCCGTGGTTTTGCGCCTTGATGACTTACCCGCCTCGTCTCAAAGCACGACCCGGTCGATTTCCGGTGTTGGCACCGGCCGCCCAAACCTCGCGGCCGTTGACCAGGACGTGGTCTATACCGGCAGCTGGGCGAATTGGGTCGTCGAAGCTTGCCGTGTCCAGAATTTTGTCTTCGTCGAAAACGCAAATGTCGGCAAGGGCACCGACGCGGATCTCTCCCCGGTCGACAAGACCGAAATTTGCGGCGGTGAGCCCGGTCATACGCCGGACAGCCTCTTCCAGCGAAAACAGCTTCAGATCCCGACAATAATGCCCGAGCACCCGAGGGAATGTTCCCCAGAGACGGGGGTGAGGATGCTCGTCATGCGGCAGGCCGTCGGAACCGATCATGGCATTCGGATGCGACAGGATGCGTTGCACATCCTCTTCGTCCATCGCGAAATAGATCGCGCCGGCCGGCTGTAACTGAGCCGCGGCTTGATAGATGTCGCAGCCGAGTTCGTCGGCAATCTCCGAGAGCTCGCGCCCGGCCAAATCCGGACGGGCCTTCGACCAGGTGATGAGTACGCGTTCAGCGACCGCAATCGAATCGTCCTTCAACACCGTCGACGAGGCGATATAAGGATAGACGTCGAAGCCGATATCCTGGTGCTCCATGTGGTGGTCGATATGCGCCAAAGTCTCGCGCGAATGACCGAAGTTGTGCTTTCCGTGCACCTTATGGTGCGAGACGATGACCGGTGAATGCGCCTCCCGGCCAATCCGGAAGGTTTCGTCCAGGGATTGGATCACGTTGTCACCCTCGTCACGCATATGGGTCACATAGCGCGCGCCGTGCGCCTTGAGCGCTTGGGCGATCCCGATCACCTCTTCCGTCGGCGCCTCCTGGGCCGGCTTGTAGAACAGCCCGGTCGAAAACCCGACGGCACCGGATTGCAGCCCCTCGTCCAGCTTGCCGCGCATCATCTTAATTTCATCCGCCGTCGCCGCCCGGTCGAGTCGGTCCATGGCACCAACGCGAAGGGTCGAGTGGCCAACCAGGAACGCCGCATTCAAAGCCGCCGGTGCTTTGTCCACCTCGTCAAGGAAATCCCCGAATTTCTCGAAGCGAAACCCATCGGTTCCAGCAATTAAATCCAGCGGCGGCGGCGGGTCTTTCATCACCAAGGGCGCCAATGAAACGCCACAGTTTCCAACCACGACCGAAGTCACACCCTGGCTCACCTTCATGTCCATAGAGGGATTGTCGAGCAAGGCCCGGTCATCGTGGGTATGCGCATCGATAAAGCCTGGCGCTACGATCCGGCCGGTCGCGTCGATCTCGCGTCCGGCGGTAGCACCAGACAGATCGCCGACCCCGGTGATCCGATCGTCATCGATCGCCACATCACCCGCTCGCCTTGGCCCGCCGGTCCCGTCGATTACGGTGCCGCCTCGAATGATTATGTCGTGTCGCGCGCCATCGGCCATTGGGAAGTCCTTTCGGTAAACACTCGGCGAAGGGGAGCCGATGGCCGGCACGGTGTCAAGAGCAGCGTGGTAAGTAACAGAGTAGCTGGGTGGCTGGACCCTAGCGCAAAATTGCGGCCGCCGCCTCGCGGCCAGCCTCGTAGGCACCCGCCGTCTGACCAGCCCAGGCGACCGAACAGGCTTCGCCAGCGAAATACAATCGCCTGGCAACCGGTTCGGCAAGCCTGACACGCAAACGATGCCCGCCGATCGGTGCGTAGGAGGTTGACCCAAGCGACCACGGGTCTCTGTGCCACGCGGTCAGATGCGCGCCTTGATAATAATGCCTGACAGCGCCACCGAACTGTGCCGCGAGCCGGTCGACCATGGCCCACCCGGCGGCATCGCCACCGATCGCCACGGCCTGGCGCGCCGCGTCGCCGGCCAGATCCTCGCTCGCCATTGCCCGGCCCATCGGGTTCAGCCGGATCGCATGCCAGGTGTCACTTTGAGCGCCATGCCGGACCCGTTGGTAAATTCGTTCGCCTCGCGCCTCGCCAAACACATTCTGCGAGAAACTCAGGGTCAACCGTTCGGAAATCCCGGTCATGAGACCATCGATCGCCTGCCGCTTCCATTCGGGCAGGATCGGAAAGAAGGCAACCGGCCCGCGCGCGAGGTTGGCCAGCGGTACGGCGATAACCACGCGGGTGGTTCGCACCGAGCCGCGGGAAGTGTCGATGACAACATCACCGCCGCCCCATTCTATCCGTCCAACCGCCGTGTCGAGCCAAACCGGCAGGCCCGCCGCGAGGGCGGCCGGGATGGCCGAAAAGCCAGCTTCGACCCGAGCCCCGGTATCAGGGTCGGTGCGTATCCGGGCCGCAAGATCGATCGCTGACGCTCTCTCAGGCGACGCGCCAAGCTCTAAGCCATACTGCAAGCGAAGCAGGTCGACTTGGGGGTCGGTCATCTCCCGGGTTACGACGGGCCCGTCTCTGGATTTCCGCCGCGCGTCAGCCACCGCACTTTCCACGGCACCTCGTGCGCGACGCCAGAGTGTGGTTTCACCGGGACCGACCGCCCCACCAGGCCCAAGCAGTGTCGCCGGCGATGCGTCGCTTGAAAGCCCGAGACCAGCCCCTGCGGCGTAGCGTGCCAGAGGGTTCCTCGTCCCGCCGCGCAACAGTGTCGCGCCTTGCTCGAACGGAAAGCCAAAGGTCTCGCTTTCGGTCAGAACGCGGCCGCCAATCCGCTCGCGGGCTTCGAGCACCAGGACCGATAAACCGGCCGCCTGTAGCGCCCCGGCAGCCGTCAGACCGGCGATGCCAGCCCCAACCACGGCCGCATCCACCCGCGCGATCGCAGCACCGGCCCCCCGAGACACCAGCGGCGCCGCGAGCACACCAAGCCCAAGGGATGAAGTCAGAAGTTTCCGTCTTGATAAAGGCTTCATCCCACCTTCATAGCAAAGCAATGGCGCTCATGCACCGTTCGGTGGTCTGGGATGTTTGGAATTTGGTAGAACTTTGGCGACCCCTACGGGAATTGAACCCGGCCGCCAAGACGTCTTGGATCTGGAAAACCGGAGGGAGGCTAGTCGCTATTGAGCATCCGATAGACGCCAGCGCGCAATAAATCGTGCGTATAAACTACACACGATTTATTGACAGCATACACATTAGTGTGTATTTTATACGCATGAATAGCAGGATGGTCATACGGAATCTGGAGCGCGACGGGTGGGTCGAAGTGAACCGCAAAGGTAGCCACGCTCAATTCAAGCACCCGACCAAGAAGGGTCGGGTCACCGTCCCTCACCCCAAGAAGGACATCCCTGCTGGCACGCTGAAAAGTATCGAGAAACAATCCGGTCTAAAGTTTACTTAGGAGGACGACATGGCCAACTACATCGCTCTGATCCGCAAGGAGGCGGAGTCTGACTTCGGTGTCGACTTCCCCGACTTTCCAGGCTGCATCACCGCCGGCTCTACCGTTGACGAAGCAAAGGATATGGCAGTCGAGGCCCTGACACTTCATATCGAGGGTATGGTTGAAGACGGCGACGATATTCCCGCACCTTCAGATCTTGAGGCTGTTATGAGCGATCGAGACAACCGCGACACCGTGGCGTTCTTGGTGTCTACACCAGAAGAAGACAAGACCGTGCGTGTGAACCTGACTTTCAGGCAGTCTACTCTCGCGGCGATCGACCGTAATGCGGCCCGGCGAGGTAAGAGCCGGTCTGCGTACCTTGCTGAGGTGGGTGCTTAACACACACAGGCCGCCCATTCACTCGGCAAGTACGTTTCAACCGCATGTTCCGCGAACTCCGCGAATCAACCGGCCTACCGAAGGCGGTCCAATTTCGAGATTTGCGGCGCACGGCGGCCGCTGAGGTTCTGGAGAGCGGCAGATGTGCTGAACCGCATACCGGCCACGAGCAAAGGTCATCGGTTTTGAGGGTGTATCAGGTGCTAAATAAGAAGGCTGCACGGGCTTCTCAGAAGGCCCAAAAAGCTGGACAGTTAGAGAGCAAAAGTTGGAAAATTGCTGAAAAATTAGTTGGAAATCATTTTATATAACATGACTAAGTCATTGAAATATATTGGCGACCCCTACGGGAATCGAACCCGTGTTTTCGCCTTGAGAGGGCGATGTCCTAGACCGCTAGACGAAGGGGTCGCAGTGCCAGTGCTGGCCGGCGGACAGGATATAATGCATCACATTGAGGGGTGCAAATATCTTTTCCCCACATTTGCGGTCCAAAATCGGTCAAAACGAGCGAAGAAGAGTGGCGACCCCTACGGGATTCGAACCCGTGTTGCCGGCGTGAAAGGCCAGTGTCCTAGGCCTCTAGACGAAGGGGTCGCATGGGGGGGTGATTTACAGGGTCATCGGTGGGAAATCAACCCATCCGATGAATGTAATGATATGGAAATGAAAATGGCCCCAGAGCGGCTGTTGACCACTCCAGGAACCCTGTATGCCGCCAGCTGAAATGCAGGTCGCAGGCAGCTAAACTAATGCCGCTTCCCGGATTGGCATAACCAAGTCCGGGAAGCGGTATCCATTAGTGCGCCCTTAGTACATGGCGATCGGGTTGCCCGGCGAGCCGGTGCCGCCCTTGATCTTCAACGGCGACCAAGCGAACAGGAACTCATATGCCTGGTCAGCGACCAGCTGGGTGAGGTCCATGTTTTCCAGGTTCCAGATGCCGCTTCGGGTCATCATTTTGATGTGGCACTCGAAGGGCTGCGTGCCCTCACCGGCCGCACCCTTGCCCACCGCTTCCGAGGCCCAAACGTCGGAGCCCCAGAGGATGATCTTGCGGGACGCGAGATACTCACAAGCAGAGATGCCGAACCCGGGCTCACCCGAATTGAACTCGGCGATCTTGGCCGTCTTCTCGGCAGCGCTGTAGGTGTCCCATTTGGAAGGATGCCAGATATTGCCATGACCGGTGTGCAGGAAGACGCAGTCGCCCTCACCGATCTCGTCGATACCCTGCGCCTTGACCATGGCCTTCACGTCATCGGCGGTCACGATACCGGGATCCTTTGGATCATTCGCTTTGGGAATAGGCAGCTGATCCATGCCACGGAGCTTAGTCGCATCGAGCAACACGCCGCGACAAACGAAACCCTTTTTGGCAACGAACTCGACACCAAGCGATCCCATGCCATACGTCCCAATATCTGGATCTTTTAGGTACCGACCGTTATAGAAGAACATGCCCTTGGAGGTGATAACACCGATATGGGCCGGGCCGTCGAACTGGGTTCCGATTTGGCCGATCTCGGTCGACAGATACTCGTCGTTGTAGACCAGCTTCTGGGCTCCGAACGGACCACCTGTCGGCAGGCCTGGAATGGTCATGCGCCAGCCGCGGGAACCAAATGCCGGCGCATCCTGCTGATAGACTTTTCCGAGTGTGGCAACCTTGCCTTGCTTGACCAGTCCAGCCGCCTTCAGGACCATGGCTGCGGTCGTGCGATTGGGGGCGCCAACCTTGTCGTCGGCACCAAATTCGCTTGGTGCCCATTTCTCCGTCAACGGCTGGTCGTTCACGTCCTGCGCCTGCGCCACGGCGGCGACACCAACGCTCAGAGCCAAAGTTGCCCCTAAAAATCCTAGAACTCTCATCTCCGAAGCTCCTATTTATCATTTTATTGAGATTGTCTTTTCTTAGACCTTAACCATACGCTGATCACACGATCCCAGACAACGATTGATCGGTTAGGGCGTATTTGTAGCCCGCTCCCAAAGCGCCTTCACACGCGAGCCAAGTAGCATGGCAAGCAGCGCATGTGCGCCAAAGGCATAAGCTCCAAGGTCGATATTGGCCTCAACGAGATATCCCGATTTCAGGGTGACAACGAGAATCGCGACCACGAAAACATCCGCCATCGACCATTTTTCAATCGCCTCCAGGCGGCGGAATTCCCCCGCCATCTCTGGATCGTCCAGTCGAGCCCAGAAGTAGAGCCGGATCATTGCGAACAGCTTTAGACTTGGGAACATCACCGTGAACAATGCGATGACGATGGCAATCACGTACTCGCCTTCCACAAACCCACGACTAATCAGCTCCAGGATCCCGGGATTGTCGGAAAACAGGACCAGCTTGCGAATTTCGATGAACGGAAGAACCAAGCCGAGTGCAAACAATGCCACAATCGCGAGCCAAAGCCATCCAAGGTAGCGGTCCAACCCGGTGGTTTGATCTCTCAAGCGATGATATTCCGGCTCGCTCACACTTGATCTCCTCACGATGACAGCCGGCACCTTGCGCTCTCATCCAGCTTCGCCCACCCTGTCTACAGGGGAGAAGCATGGAGTGATATCACAATGACCGACCAACGCGCCTGGCGAGCCAAGATCGGCGTGCCGATCCCGTCAACCAACACCATGGTTCAGCCCGATTTCGACGATCTGCGCCCCGATGGTGTGACCAATCACATCTCACGGATCACTATTCCCAATATGGCGCTGAAGACGGACGAGGATTTCGATAATCTGATCCGGATTTGCGAGGCCGAACTCGGTGGCGCTGTCGATCGTGTGATGACGTCGGAGCCGGATCTGATGGTGATCGGCATTTCCTCGCTGTTGGTCTGGGACGGGCGCGAAGCCTCAGACCGCAGGCGCGACGAAATCGCCGAGCGCACCGGGCTCGATGTTACCGGCGGGTCTTACGCAGTTGCAGCAGCATTGGAAAAACTGGGGCATAAGCGGATCGCGATCATCTCGCCCTATCCCCAGATCGCCAACCAGCACATCACCAGTTTTTTCGCCGACAGTGGCTTCGACGTTAAAGGGTTTGTCGGCCTCGCCGCGGCAAGTCCGGTCAAGATTGCGGACACCACGCCAGAACAATTGACCGGTGCGCTTGACGAGGTCGACAGCGACGAGGTTGAGGCTCTGATCCAGTTCGGCACCAATGTCTCCTTCATGCGCCAAGCGGCGGTGGAAGAGGAAAAGCGAGGAAAACCAGTGCTGGCAATCAATCCGGTCACCTACTGGCACGCGCTCAGGATGCTAGGGATTGAAGAGAAGATAGAGGAGTGTGGCAAAACCCTCGCCGGTCTTTGAAGCTCAACTCCAAGCGCCGTCCGGTTATTCCGTTAGGTATTGCCGACTCACTTAACCCTGCTTACACTCGATTGATAAGAGGCAGAGAAACTTGAAATCGCAAGGCCCACAAACGGGTTGGCGAGCACGCAGTCCGGCAAACCTGACCGGAGAGCACAGGGAGGAACAATCGTAATGACAGATTTACACAGCACCTTGCGTAGAGCGAAGGGCGGCATCGTCGGTCTCGCCGCCGTTACGGCGCTTACTTTTGGCAGCACGGTGGCGTTGGCCGCAGACTGGGATCTTCCGCTCGCTTGGCCAGATGGAAACTTCCATGTCAAGAATGCCAAGGTCTTCGCAGCAGAGGTCAAAAAGGCGACCGGCGGTGATATCAATATCAACATTCACGCTGGTGGTTCTCTCGGCTTTAAGGGCCCGGAGATGATGACTGTCTTGCGCGACGGGCTGGTCCCAATCGGCGACTTTTATCTTGGCCAGCAGGTCGGCGAAGTACCGATCATGGGGCTTGAGGGCCAACCGTATCTGGTCGATGGCATCGATGGTCTGAAGAAGCTCTACAAATTCTGGCGGCCCGAGCTCGACAAGAAGGCCAAAGAATACAACATGAAGATCCTCTATCAGGTGCCGTGGCCGCGCCAATATGTCTACACGAAGGTGCCGGTTTCCAGTGTTGCCGACTTGAAGGGCATCAAAATCCGGACCTATAGCCGCTCGACAACAGCGCTGTTCAACAAGATCGGCATGACGGCCGTTCAGCTGCCCTGGGGTGAGGTTGTTCCGTCGCTGGCCGCTGGTACGATCGACGCCGTGACCACCTCGGCCAGCTCGGGTGTGGATGGCAAGTTTTGGGAATTCTTGAAGTTTATGTACCCGACCAGCCACGTTTGGGGCTCCAACATCGTTGCCGTGAACCTGGATGCCTGGAACGGACTGAAGCCGGCCACGCGAAAGGCGATCCTTGAGGTCGCAGCCCGTCTTGAGCCGACTTTCTGGGACGTCAGCCGTGTGGAAAATGCAGATAAGGCGAAGATCCTGAACGACAACGGCGTCGCCATGGGCAAAGTCTCTGGCGCGATGATGAATGACATGCAAACCATGACTTCATCGATCCTGGACGACTACATCAAAGAAACCGGCCCGTCTGCGGCGAGAGTCATCAAGGCTTTCAAAGCGGCCGGCGGCTGATACTCAGGTGTCAGATCAAACCAACACCCCTCCCCCGTCGGAAACGGCGGGGGAGGATGATGGCTTAGTGTCCCGTCTTCTTGAACTGAATGACCGGGTCGCCAACGTTGTTGGCGTGATTTCGGCACTGTTTCTGGCGGGCATAGCAGTTTTGGTTTTGTCGGAGATTGGCGCGCGCGCGGTCTTCAACTACAGCCTCAGCTTTTCCTGGGAATACAGTGCCTTTTTCATGGCCATCGCATTTTTCTGCGGCGCCTCGTTTACGCTCAGATCCGGTGGACATGTTCGGGTCTCGCTGTTGTCATCCAGCGTCCCGCCTAGAGTGGCCTGGATGATCGACGTCTTCGCCACCGTATGCGGCGTGGTGATCACGGTATACATGACTTACGCGTTCATTCAGTTCACGGCCGCGTCTTTTGCCAGTGGCAGTGTGTCGGCGACAACCAGTCGCACGCCACTCGTGATCCCGCAGGCAGCAATCTCTTTCGGCCTTGTACTGTTTACAATTCAAATGATCGCCCGGCTGATACGTCTGCTGACCGGTCGGCCGACGGAAAGCGCCATGGAAGGCAGCTTGAGCGTTACGGACTCATGACCACAGTCATCATTATTACGATCGTTGCGATTCTCGTGATCGCCCTTGGAACCGGTGTCTGGGTCGGATTAGCACTCTATTCCGTCGGCATCATTTCTCTGGCTCTGTTCCGCTCGATGCCGGTTGAGAAGCTGCTTGCGCAGCTAACCTGGAATACCTCGACGACGCCGGAACTCATTGCCCTGCCATTGTTCATCCTTATGGCGGAGATCCTGTTCCATACAAAACTATCGGAGAATCTGTTTAACGGCCTTTCGCCTTGGGCGGCTCGTATGCCCGGGCGTTTGCTGCACGTCAACATTCTCGGCTGCACGATGTTCGCTGCGATCTCAGGATCTTCTGCCGCGACCACGGCAACGGTCGGCCGGATCACGCTCTCGGAACTGTTTCGGCGCGGCTACAACAAAGACATCGTGATGGGCTCGCTGGCCGGCGCCGGCACGCTCGGTCTGCTGATCCCACCAAGCATCGTTCTTATCATCTACGGCGTGCTGGCCGAGGCCTCTATCCTGAAGTTGTTCATCGCCGGGATCGTCCCGGGCTTGCTGCTCGCGGCCTGCTACATGATCTATCTAGGGATTCGGACGACTATCACGCCGTCCTTGGTACCCGCCGAATCCGGTATCGCGACTTGGAAAGACCGATTTTTGGGCCTGATCCAACTCGGTCCAGTGGCTCTTTTGATTTTTACCGTCATGGGATCTATGTACGGCGGTTTCGCCAGCCCGTCCGAGGCAGCCGCTGTCGGCGTTCTGGGTGCCTTATGCGTAAGCGCCAGCCAGAAATCTCTGACCTTAGGGAACATTCGCCTCGCTTTTCTTGGCGCCGTACGGACGACCAGCATGATCGGCCTTATCGTGACAGGCGCGGTCTTCTTGTCGGTCGCAATGGGCTTCCTTGGCGTGCCACGCGTGATCGCAACCGAGATTGCGGCCATGGAGTTGTCGCCGATGATGCTGATCCTGCTGTTGCTCGTGTTCTACAGCGCACTCGGGTGCGTGCTTGAGGGCATGTCCAGCATCGTTATGACTTTGCCAATCACCCTACCCCTGGTGCTGGCCGCTGGTTTCGATAAAATCTGGTATGGCATCTTCCTGGTCATCGTCGTCGAGATGGCGCAGATCACGCCGCCCGTGGGCTTCAACCTCTTCGTCATTCAAGGCATGACCGGCGAGCGGATCGGCCGCATCGCTATCGCGACCCTGCCGTTCTTCTTCATCATGGGATCGTTGGCATTCATTATCGCCGTGTTCCCGGACATCGTCATGTTCTTGCCGGATAATATCAAATTCAAAGGATAGGTCGGCTAGAACGGCTTGGTTGACCCGACGAAGGCGATCACCAGAACCACGAACCACAATGTCCCCGCCGCGCTGCCGGCGTTGATGCGGTTCTTTTTCATTCGCTTTTCGCCCTCGACTTTTTCCTCTCCGCCGGCGCGCACCATCTCGAAGATCGGCTCCCAACGGTCGGCCGCGCTCAGAATCCATGTCGCGGTGAGTGACATCACACCGAAGAGCGCGATCTTGACCGCTAGCCAACGCTCAGCCACCGGCTCGCCGGTGATCAACGCATAGACGCCAAGGGCGATCATCGCGTAGCCGACCAGGAAAAACAGCGCCCGGTTCACTTTGTTTAAACTACCGTCCCACCCCGTTCCGATCGCGAAGCGTCCCGCCCATAATGCCGCCAACCAAGCAAGGCTCAATAGCCATGCCAGGACGAGCCACCAACCGGTAACCTCAGAGCCGTGCTGAACTGCAAGCGTGAAGCCAATCGGCAAGATCAACGCTACACAGGTCCGCGGCGCCATATCGACCTTTCGCCGAATATCGCGCACCCGTAATCGTTCATCGAGACTAAGATCATCCCGGGTCAGCTGGCTGTCGCAGAAGAAGACGCCCAGGTCAGAACCAAGCCAATACCCAAACATTAGGACGTGGACGAAAATTAAGACGTCCTGAAAATCGATAGCCATAAACCGGACTCCTCAGATGAGATGTCCGGCGCAAGTAGCATGTCGTCTAATTCTCCACCATGACCTCGATCAAACTGGGCCCGTCGCGCCCAAAAGATGCGTCGAGTGCCGGGGCCACATCGCCAGGCTCGGTAACCCGTGTCGCCTGAACCCCCAAGGACTCCGCGAGCTTGGTGTAATCGACGCCCGGTTTGCCGAAATCCATGCCGATGAATTTGTTCGAACCGTGGAAGGCCGTCAGGCGCTGGCGCAGGATCTTGTAGCCGCCGTTGTTCGGGATCAGGAAGGTGATCGGCAGCTTGTGGTGCGCCGCTGTCCAGAGCCCTTGGATCGAATACATTGCACTGCCGTCGCCGATGATCGAAAGCATGCGACGATCCGGTTGCGCCAGTTGCATACCCACCGAAGCCGGCAATCCCCAGCCGATGCCGCCGCTGGGCAAACCGAAGAAGCCCTTCGGGTCCCGGATCGGCAGATGGGTCAGGAGCGAGCGGGTCGAGGTAATGCCCTCGTCGACCACCACCGCATTCTCCGGCAAACGGTCAACCGCAGTCATCATAAGCCAGTCAACATCGATCGGTTTGTTCGCGGCCCTGGTCGCCATCGCGGTTCTGGCCTTCGCGCGGGTCGCGGTCCAATTTCGGGTTTCAATCTCGGCGAGAGACCGCTTGGCCCGCTTTGCAAGATCGTCACCACCGAGTTGCTCAAGCGCTGGGTTTAGAACCGCCAGTGTCTCGCGTACGTCGGCCCGAACCGCCAAATCGCTCGAGTAGTTCTTGCCCATTTCCCAGTCACGCTGGCCGAGCTCGACGATCGGCATGCCGTCCGGCAGGGCTTCTACCGTGCTCAAGACAGACATCCGCAACTGGTCCGAGCCGAGAAGTATCAGCAAATCGTGTTCGCTCAAAATCTCGCGAACCTTCTTCTGATCACGGCCAGGTGCACCGATGAAACAGACGTGCTCGCTCGGGTAATGTGCGGCCGAGGTGACGGTCTGTTGGTAGACCGGGGCCCCCAGAACCTCGGCAAAGCGCGAGGCCTCGGCGAAAGCATTCGAAGTTGCGACCTCATCACCGGCGACGATCACCGGCGATTTGGCCTGCAAGAGCCGGCGCGCAAGGCGATCCAGCAACTCATCGGAAGGCCGGGTCGCGGTCTCAACCCGAGTGGAGGACATCAGGTTCAAATCTGCTTCATCATTCAGAATATCGCCCGGCAGGGAAATAAACACCGGGCCGGTCGGCGGCGTGGTCGCGATCTTTGCGGCACGGCGCAGGATGCGCGGCAGATCCTCGATCCGGTTGACCTCGACGGCCCATTTGGTGAACGGCTCGGCAATCGGCACCAGCGGGTCGTAGAGCAACGGCTCGGTAAGCCCGTGGCCCAGCTCCTGCTGTCCGGCAGTGACAATCATCGGAGTGCCCGAGAACTTGGCGTTATAGATCGCCCCCATGGCATTGCCCAAGCCGGGCGCCACATGCACGTTGCACGACACCAGCTTGCCCGAGGCACGGGCGAAGCCGTCGGCCATATAAACGACCACTGACTCCTGCATACCGAGCACATAAGTCAGGTCCGGATGCTCGCCTAGAGCATGCATGATCGGCAACTCCGTCGTGCCGGGGTTGCCGAAGAGATGTGTGATCCCCTCGTCCTTCAATAGAGCGAGGAAGGCCGAACGGCCGGTCGTGGTGGGCATGGCTATCTCCGGGAGAAATGGCGGACGCGATCCATTGAGCATAACGCGGAAACGACGAGGGAGCCTACCCAGTTCTGGGGGTCAGATCGATGGCCAAGAAGGACAGAGTTTCACTTACGACCGCATTTCGCCCCTTGGTACGGTGACTTGATTCCAGCCCTTGTGGTCGCCCTGGATAACATTCCGAGCTTACCGCCTTGCCGCATCCGCCCTCTCTCGCCTAGGCTCACGGGTCTACTTGCCCCATTCACCATTCGGCAAACCCCATGATCACACTCGGCATCGACGTCGGCGGAACGTTCACGGATTTGGTTCTGCGCGATAGCGTAACTGGCACCATGCGGGCGCTAAAAACCCCGTCAACGCCGTCGAACCACGCTGAAGGCGTTATGAATGCCATCCGCAGCACCGGTGTTGCGCCCTCTGAGATCACCGCCATCGGCCACGGGATGACGGTCGCGACCAACACAGCGTTGGAGATGAATGGCGCCCGGCTCGGCATCATCACAACCCGCGGCTTTCGCGACGTATTGGTCATTGGACGCGGCAACCGTACCAAGCTCTACGACATCAAAGCCACGCGACCGGAACCGCTCGTCGAGCGCCGCAATATCGTTGAAGTCGACGGCCGTCTGACAGCCGCAGGCGAGGTCCACCTGGCATTGGATGAGGACCAGGTGAAACTGGCCTGCAATACGCTGGCTGAAGCCGGTGTCGAAGCCGTCGCCATATGCTTTCTGCATTCCTACATCAACCCAGAGCATGAGCGGCGGGCCGGCGAGATTGCGCGGGTCGCCCTGCCCGGCATTCCGGTTTCACTATCCAGCGACGTCCTGCCCGAGTACCGAGAGTTCGAGCGATTTTCGACCACGGCGCTAAACGCCTATGTCGCCCCACGTGTCGGCCGCTACCTGCGGAGCCTAGCCGATGAGCTCGTCGCGGAGGGCGTTACCGCACCGCTCTCGGTGATGGGCTCGAACGGCGGCACCTGGAGCGCCGCCGCCATGGCCGAGCGGCCAGTCAACTCCATGCTCTCCGGACCCGCCGGCGGGGTAACAGCCGCCGTCGCGGTTGCAAGTATGCTGAGCGAGAACAACATCATCACCTACGACATGGGAGGGACCAGCACGGATGCAGCCCTGATCCGAGGCAGCACGCTTGCCATGACCACCGAGGCAAAGGTCGGCATGTGGCCGAACCGGGCGCCACAGATCGAAATCAACACGGTTGGCGCCGGCGGGGGCTCCCTAGCTTACCTTGATGCCGGCCGATTCTTGCGGGTTGGCCCAAGATCAGCCGGGGCCGAGCCGGGCCCAGCGTGCTACGGCAAGGGCGGGACAGAGCCAACGGTCACCGATGCCAACGTCGTGCTCGGCCGCTTTCTGCCAGGACACGCACTTGGCGGAACAATCGAGCTCAATGTAGATGCGGCGCGGGCTGCGGTCGCGAGCCTTGGCAACGAGCTTGACCTGGATCCTGAGCGCACAGCCGACGGCATCATTCGCTTGGCGGTCGCGCGCATGACCGCAACGGTGAAGGAAATCTCGGTCATGCGGGGGCTTGATCCGCGCGATTTCACGCTCTTCGCCTATGGCGGCGCCGGGCCTTTGCATGCGGCTTTGATTGCAGAGGAACTTGGTATGCGGCGGATCGTCGTGCCTACCATGCCCGGCAACTTCTCGGCCTATGGATTGCTCGCCGCCAACACAAGACACGACCTTGCCCGTACACGATTGATGCCGCTCGCCCAGGCCACACTCGCCGAGATCGAGGCGGAGCTGGCCCCCCTGCGAGCAGAAGCGAACGAGCGCCTCGCAGCGGACGGGTTTACCTCCGATCACATCCAGATTTCGTGCCTGGCGGACATGCGCTTTGCCGGTCAGGCTTTTGAGTTGACGATCGCCCTGCCGGAAAATGCAGAGACCATTGAAGATATCGCGACCGCCTTCCGCCGCGACTACGAAGAGCGTTACTCCCACGCCGACGAGGGCGCGATTGAGATCGTCTGCCTGCGGGTCATCGCCATCGGCGAGAGCGAACCCGCACCTCTGCCTGACGTGCAAGGCGGCGAAACTTTAAAGGCGGCACTTATGGTTCACCGCCCGGTCCGGTTTGGCGATGCTACGGTCAACTGCCCAATCTACAGCCGCACTGCCCTCCCGCTCGAAACCCCGATTACCGGACCCGCGATCATCGAAGAAGACGGCGCCACCACTGTGGTTCCCCCCGGATTCTCGGCGCACATTGAGCGCCACGGCAACCTGATCCTGGAGCGTGAGGCATGAGCGATATTGACCCAATCACGCTCGAAGTCGTAACCGAGGGGCTGATCTCAGTCGTGCGCGAGATGCGGGCGACGGTTTTTCGCACCGCGCGGTCTGTCGCGATCTATGAGGCCCGGGATTTCTCCTGCGGGCTGTTCGATGCCGGCGGCCAGGTCGTGGCTCAATCAGAGGACATCGGCAGCCACGTCGTTCCCCTGCCGTGGTCGGTAGAGCAATCTCTGGCGGAACTGGGTGATGATCTCTCGCCTGGCGACGTCATCCTGATGAACGACCCTTATCGCGGCGGCACACATCTGAACGACGTGACCATCATCTATCCGATCTTTGACGGTGACCGACTGGTCTTCTTCCCGGCGGTGCGAGAGCATTGGGCCGATGTCGGTGGCGCCGTGCCGGGCTCGATGTCGGGTACGGCTTCCGAGATCTATCAGGAAGGTATCCGCATCCCACCGGTCAAAATCATCGAAAAAGGCGTATTGAACGCGCCGCTGATGGAGGTCTTGCTCTCCAACATGCGGGTCCGCGAGGAACGGCTCGGCGACTTCAATTCCTCGCTTGCAGCCTGCCGGACCGCCGAGCGGCGTCTAGCTGAACTGACGGACCGGTACGGGCTAGACACGCTGCTCGCCTGCGTCGAGTTGAACCTGACACGCTCAGAACGGCGTATGCGTGAGAAGATCGAGCTGCTGCCTGACGGCGAATACTACTACGAAGATTACCTCGAAACCTTCGGGCCAAAGGGGTTCGAGCCATTGCTGCTACCATTGGCCCTGACCATCCGAGGCGATGAACTGACGGCTGATTTCACGGGCGTCTCGCCACAAGTCCCGGTGCCGGTCAATTCAACGCTGGCGGTTACCGCAGCGTCGGTTTTCATCACGCTGAAATCCGCACTCGATCCCGAACAGGCGTTGAACCATGGATCTTTTCGGCCGGTCGAGGTGATCGCGCCAGAGGGTACCATCGTCAATGTCACGCACCCGGCGCCAGCCGGCTCGCACGGCGAAATTCGAAAGCGGGTAATCGCCTGTATGCTGGGCGCTCTTGCCCGCGCCTGCCCGGATCTGGTTTCGGGCGACATCCATCGCACATCCTTTCATAATCTCATCGGCGGCGTTGATCCGGCAACCGGCAAAGAGTTTGTCCATTACGAATGGTCTTCCGGCGGCAACGGAGGCTTCCTTGAGGCCGATGGACCAAGCGCTATGGCAGCGATCGACTGGGGCGACCTTTCGACGGCCCAGCCGACAGAGGTCCTGGAAAGCCGATTCCCATTGCATATCGAATGGTCGCGCCAGGGCACCGATAGCGGCGGACCCGGACGAAACAGGGGCGGGCTCGGCATGCGTCGGGCGCTCAAACTGACCCGCGGGGTCGCCAAGTACTCGCTGCTGTCTGACGGTGCCATGATGCCGCCCTTCGGCATCCTCGGCGGTGAAAGCGGGGCGCCCGTCAACAGCTTCGTCATTCATCCCGACAACTCGGAACATCACTTCGCCTCACCCGGTAAAGTCGGCGGTCATACCCTCCAGGCTGGCGATACGGTAATCCTGCAATCCGCCGGCGGTGGCGGGTACGGCGACCCACTGGAGCGCGAGGTGGAGCGGGTAGCAGACGATGTTGCCGATGGGTTGGTCTCACGCGGTACAGCGCGCAACGTCTACGGCGTGATATTGACGACGGACGGATTTGCAGACCTGGAAGCAACCAAAGTACAGCGCGACCAACTGCGGGCGGCACGCATAACCGTTTCCGCTGTTGAAGACGATACAGACGCATACACCCCATCTGGCCCGAGCAAGAAGCGGGTTTTACGGCTCAATCCCGAAGATATTAAGCATGCAGGGCTGGTGGACGGCGATAGAGCAGAGCTTCTGATTGGCGACGGGGCACCCTTGCGCGGATGGGTGCGACCAGACGCTACCGTTGCAGCGGGGCGGGTCCCTCTCGACCCACTCGGGTGCCGAGCACTCGGCGCCGATGCCAGCGCCAGCCTTATCCTACGTCCCCTACTGGTGCCTGACCCGGGATCGATCGGATAGCGGTGCGCTGACCTGAAGAAGGTCAATATACGGTAATATTTGGAAGATCAGACCATCGGTCTGTGGTGTTGCCCTATTGCGGGTCCTCGGAAGACTCGGCGACACTCTCGGATGGTGCGTCGGATGGTGCACCCGGGGCCGGGTTTTCCGGATCAAAGCCATCAGCCTCTAGCTTGGCCTGGTCAGACTGCTCTTTCTTGGCTTCTGCCCGCGCGGCCTTCTTGGCGGCTTTCGCTCTATCGCGCTCCATGCGCTCGAATTTATAGTTCGGTTTGCGGGCCATTGTTACTCAAGCTTTCCTTTTTACCGCTCAACAATTTTAGAGCGGCGACCGCCCCCAACCTAGGTCGAGGGCGGCACCAATCGTCTTTAGTCGACCACAGAGAGGTTCTCAGCGGAAGACTTGCCGTTCTGACCCGGCTGAAGCTCATAAGAGACCTTCTGACCTTCGCTGAGGGTGCTCAGCCCGGCGCGCTCGACGGCCGAGATATGAACGAAAGCATCCTTAGAACCATCTTCCGGCTCGATGAAACCGAAACCCTTAGTCGGGTTGAACCATTTTACTGTACCAGTAGCCATAGGTATTTCCTCCAACAGGCGTCTTGATTCCGTGTCCCACACCGCGTGGTCCACGGTAGTTTTCACGCTCACATTGTCAGGGGTATCTACGGTAACCGGCGAACCGACTATTGAGGTATCACAAAACAAATGCAGCACGTATTGGGGATATGTACCCAAAAAATTAGAAAAATCAACATCCCGTAGCACACAACGTGTTACGCGCGCTCTGGACTGGATATCGAACTTCTTTCACTTGGCCGTTAAGTTTCGTATTTATCGGGCCGCAAACTACCACCCACCGCTCACTCAATGGAGACGATCCCCCGTGCCCAAGATCACGCTGCCAGCCAATTTGGAACAACACGACCCGACTGACCGGGCGCTCTATCATCTCTGGATTACGGACCGGTTGCGTTACAACGACCTGGACCCGGTTGGCCATGTGAACAACAACGCTGTCGGCCAGTTCGTTGAAAATGGCCGAGTGCGCCTGTTCGACGAAATTGGCCGCGATCCCGCCGTTCCAGGCCAGGCCATGCGCCTAGGCTGGGTGGTGCGTCGTTTGGAGGTTGATTTCATAAAGGAAATTCGATTCCCAGGCGATGTCGAGGTCGGAACCCGCGTGGTCCGAATCGGGACCTCATCGATGATCGTGCGCTCTGGGATATTTGTGGAAGGCGATTGCGCGTGCACTGCCACGACGGTCTCGGTCTGTTTCGATATGATCGGACGAACCTCGATGCCGATACCGGAGGATATTCGGGCGAAGGTGATTCGAACTTCGGAGGGCACGGATTAAGATCGCCTGCCCGGATTCCCGTCTTCGCGGGAATGACAGTGGAGAAAGCCTCCCTTAGCTGCCTATATTCCCCGCTGCTTCCGCCTTGTGCCGAAGCAGGGCCATCAACCGCTTGTCGCGCCAGACCTGCCGCTCGCCCAGTTGATCAGCCGGCAATACGTCGCGTCGCTCGGATTCCAACATCGAAACCATCTCCTCATCCCAGGCGCGGAATTCAGCCTGTTCCTTGGCGGCGCGCTCATAGAACGGGCCATAGCGGGCGAGGTAGTCACGGATGCCGCCTGGTGCGTTCAGGTCGATGGTCTCCAACGGCCCCATAAACGACCAGCGCAACCCAAGCCCGTCCTTGATGGTTTTGTCGACGTCTTCGGCCGAGACATATCCATCGGCGACCAGTTTAAAGGCCTCGCAGAGGAGGGCTCCCTGCAGCCGGTTCAATATGAAACCTTCGATTTCCTTGTTGACCACCGTCGGCACCATACCGACCGCATCCATCAACTCGCGTCCCCGCTCGACAGTTGCTGGATCCGTCCAGGGCGCCGGACAAATCTCGACCAATGGCACCAGGTAAGGCGGGTTGACCGGATGCGCGATCAGACACCGCGCCCGACCCGCAAGTCCCTCGGTAAAATGCGAGGCAGCGATGGCCGAGGAAGAACTCGCTAGCACCGTCTCTGGCGCCGCGATCGCATCCATGACAGCGAAGATCTCGCGTTTTGGTTCAACCTTCTCGACAATGTTCTCCTGCACCCAAATTGCGCCGTCCAAGGCTTCTTCGAGGCTATCCGTCGGATGGACCCGCGCGGCGACTGCATCGGCCGATGGGATCAGGCCATGGGTTTCCAGATCCTTCAGGTTGATCGCCATTTGCTCCATTGTTGCTGAAAGCGCGGCCGAATCGGCGTCATGCAGTCTCACTTCACGCCCCGCGCGCGCGAATACCATTGCCCAGGCGCGCCCAATCAGCCCAGCACCAACCACTGCAAACCGTTCTGTCATGATCTATCTCTTCCATTCA
>JABIRP010000371.1 GCA_018699735.1 Rhodospirillaceae bacterium
GCGTGTCCTCGGCTCTGAGTACGATGGCGCCTTTGCGCAATATTGCGTAGTTCCAGCGGCACAGCTTTACGATGTCAGTGCCGCCCCTCTGAGCGATGTAGAGCTCGCCGCGCTTCCCTGCGCGCACGGTACCGCATTCAATCTCCTGAGCCGTGCTGACGTTGGATCCCACGACCGCGTGTTGGTCACCGGTGCTTCCGGCGGTGTCGGGTTGGCAGCCGTGGAATTGGCGAAACTGGCGGGGGCGCATGTCACGGCTCTCGCCAGTGCCGGAAAGGCCGGCGCCGTCAAAGCCGCTGGAGCCGATATTGTTCTGGATCGCAACGACACACCAGAGCCCGGCAGCTTCACGGTCGCGATCGATGTGGTTGGGGGTGATCGGTGGCCAGGTGTAATCGACGCGCTGGAAGCCGGCGGCCGCTACGCGGTTTCTGGTGCGATTGCGGGGCCTATCGTCGAGGCGGACTTGCGCACGATTTATCTGAACGACCTCACCCTTTTCGGATGCACCTATACATCGCGTGAGGTTTTCGCGGAATTGGTGGCGATGATTGCTGCGGGCCAAGTCAATCCGCTGGTATCAAACACTTATCCATTGGCCGATATCCACATCGCACAGACCGATTTCATCGCGAAAAAATATCCTGGAAAACTGGTCTTGATACCGCCACGGGATTGATGTTCATCTACGCGAATATCCAATCCATGACGCTCGATGCTTGTGTTTTAGGGCCAGCTTGGTGCATAGGATGCGTGTCGGAACAGGAGCTTGTTAATGTCAAAACCACTCGTCGGCGTGATCGGGTCACAGCAGCTGATTGATGATCGTTACGTCGCGCAACGCGTTGGAGAGAGAAACATGCGCGCTGTGGCGGAGGTCGCCGATGCCTTGCCCATGATGTTTGCGGGCGAGCCTGACATAACTGATATTGGAGCCTTGCTGGATGTCGTTGATGGCGTTCTGCTGACGGGCGCGCGGGCCAACGTGCATCCAACGAATTTCGATACCGAGCCCCATCCGAGCCACGAGCCCTACGATGAAAATCGGGATGCGGTAGCGCTGGAACTGACCCGGGTTTGTGTTGAGCGCGGCGTTCCGATCTTTGGTGTCTGTCGCGGTTTCCAAGAGATCGGGGTTGCTTTCGGTGGCTCTCTGCACCCCGAAATTCGCGATTTACCCGGCCGGATGAACCATCGCGCGCCTCGGCTGGACAATGGTGAGATTCATCCCGACCCGGAAGTCGTCTTCGCCGACCGCCACGACGTAAATCTCACCCCAGGCGGGACCTTCGCGCGGCTGCTTGGCTGCGAGACGATCCGGGTGAACTCACTCCACGGCCAAGGCATTTCCGAGATAGGCGAGCGCGTCGTCATTGAGGGTGTGGCGGAAGACGGCACGATCGAAGCCATCCGCATTGCCGACGCCCCGGGCTTTGCGCTCGGGGTTCAATGGCATGCCGAATATGACCCTCAAACCAACCCTATAAATCGCACCCTGTTCCAAGCCTTCGGCAAAGCATTATCCGAAAGCAAGTGCGCGAAATAGAGCGCCGGCCCGCATTCCCCTATTTTTCAGTGGTCGCCTATTTCCAGTGTGGCGGATAGGCATTCTGATAGCCCTTCAGCGCTTCGATGCGTTCGCTCCAAGCACCCAGGTTTGGAAAGTGTTCGCTGAGCGGGTGGATGGCGAGATCCAACGGCACCGCCTCTTCACGCTCGGCAGCGCGTAACAACTGCATGACCACCGGGAAGATGGTGAGGTCGGCAGCGCTTAAGGTTTCGCCGGCAATCCATCGGTCGGCGGCCAGGCGCGACTCTAGCAGCCCCAGCTCCTCTCGGACGACGATTGCCGCTTCTGAAATCTGCTCAGCGAATTCTGTCGCCTTTCCACGAAACAAAGGCCTAGAAATGTTAGTGACTGGCTCACGCAGATTCCCATCGCATTCGGAAATCGCTTGCCAGATTCTTGCTGTCTCAAGCGGCTCTTTGCCGAATAGCGGCGGCTCCGGGTTGGTAGCATCGATGTAAGCGAGGACCGCCAGGGTTTCGCAAACCGTGGCCTCGCCATGTTGGAGCGTCGGCACCTGACCCCGGGGATTGATCGCCAGATAGTCGGGGCTCTTTTGTTCTCGTTTGGCGTTGTCCAGGCGCTGTGGGCGGTAGTCCATTGCCTTCACCTCCAGGGCAAGCATCACCGTCCAACACGGCGGAGAGCCGGAAATGAAATAAAGATCTCGCTGTGTCATTGTGTGCGTGCCCTCATGCAACCTGATTTCCCGGATGCGCAGGATAGCAGAATAAGAGGTGGTAACGTCCACGACACTGAAGAGTTCCCATCTCGCTAAAATCTCAAAACTTGTTTCAAGGCCAATCTCATGACCGTCACTCTGACCAATCGCGCCGACTTCACTTTAGGATCTTACGTTCGGGCCGCATGGGGCAACGAGGCCGTGGTGCTGAGCGACCAGGCAACCGAGACGATGACGCAAGCGAGGCGGGCGTTCCTGCATCTTCTCGACACCGACCCAGACGTGGTGATTTACGGCGTAACCTCCGGCTATGGCCAGCAGGCCAACTTGCGGTTTTCACTCGAAGAGCGGCGACGCCATGCCGCGCGGCCGCCCAGGTCAGCTGCCTCGGCATTTGGTAAACCGCTCCCGGATCGCGTGGTCCGAGGGATCGTATTCGCGCGGTTGGCAAACTTCGTTGAAGGCCATGCCGCCATCTCGCCATCGCTAGCGCTTTCCGTGGCAGAGATGATGTCGAACGACGCGATGCCGGTTGTGCCCCAAGAAGGCCATGGCGGTGCCGGAGAGATCCTGGCGCTCTCGCATCTTTTCTTGCCGGTCGCCGAAACCACTGAGCTCGGCGAGAAAGATGCGCTATCCCTGATCAATGGCTCACCTTGCGCAGCCGCTGTGCTCGCGGACGCTGCCTTGGCGGGCCGGCGCCGAGCGAGTTTGGCCGCAGAGGTTTTCGCCCTCTCGGCCGAGGCTTTTCTGGCACCGCTGGATCACTACGACCCTGCACTGGATGCGTTGTGGGGCGACCCCGAGGAGAGCGAAGCCCTGGAGCTTCTTCGGGTCTTGATGACCGACGGTGCCAAGGATCGGCGGCCCTATCAGGCGCCAGTTAGTTTCCGGATACTCCCGCGATTGCTTGGGCGCGCGATCCGCGCGGTCAAGGCGGCCGAAGATATGGCTGAGCGGTCCTTGCGGTCGATTACCGACAATCCTGTATTCCTCATGCCCGACGAACAACACCCGCTTGGACGAGCCTTGAGCACAGGCGGCTACCACAACGCGGCGGCAGCGCCCGCACTGGACGAGCTGTCCGCCTGTTGCGCCGATTTAGCCCTTCTGGCAGAACGGCAAGCCGCCAAAATCCTGGAAGGGAGAGTTTCGGGATTACCTGACCAGCTTTGGGCGGGGCCGGGCGATGGTCGTTATTTTGGAACCCTGCCGATGGCATCGGTCGGGTTTGGCGAGGCGGCCCGGCATGCGGCGCAGCGAACCTTTCTCGCCGGCCCCGAATCCGGTGGATACGCGCAGAACGATGTCGCCAGCAACGGCATTCCGGCATGGCGAAAGTATGAAGAAGCCGGCGCGGCATTTGATGCATGCCTCGCCGTTCTGGCCACCATCGCCAGTCAGGCCTTGCATGTGACGGAACGCGATCCACCGCCCGCCCTGGCGGCCCGGCTAAAGATGATCCATTCGACCTTGCCTCCGGTAGAAGAGCCGCGCGCAATGGGAGATGGGTTACAAGCTCTCAGGGCTAAATTTACGGAAGAAGCCTATAAGGCTTGAGGGCAATTGAAGTCTTAATTTCAGTGATCGACCCCACGCATTCCAACTGAACCGTGATCATTGCGGTGGATGGGGGTACCAGTAATCCGGGTCGGGTCGCACGAAACCCTTGGGTCGGTCAGCAATTTCGAGCACGGTGCGGAGCGGTCCCTCAGTGTCGAAATAGGCGAAGCGCACCTCGCCGATCCGGCCTTCCATCAGAGGTGGGCAACCGCGTGCCGTAAAAGCCTCGATCGCCGCCTCGAAATCCTTGCCGTGATGCTCGACCAGGACATGGTGCAAGCCCTCGCCGTGCGCAGTGAGGAACTCCTTGTAAATCGAGGGACCGTCAACAGGCTGGATCAACTCCCACATGGTGTCGCCGGTCCAAGCGATCGCCAGCTTCATGCTGTAGGCGACCTCCTCGCCACGGATGCGCATCTCGGTCAGTTTGGGAGGCCCGTATAGCGACACCCACCACGGCCCGATACCGAGCCGCTCGGTGTATTCCTTCATGGTCTGGTCAAGATCATGCACAACCAGCGCAACTTGCTGCACACCGCTAATCAATCCGTTGCCAAGAGCCATGGCCATCCTCCTTTAGCGTGACACGTGCGATCTGAAGACTATTCACCACATCGGCACTCGGGACAACGTCATCGGCACCTGTGATGACAACTCTAGAGAGGAGCCATGAAATCCGCGCCGTTCTTCAACAGGCTGCGGGCGATGACCATGCGATGGATTTCCGAAGTACCATCGTAAATCCGTGTGATACGACTGTCGCGATAGAAGCGCTCGATCGGCAGGTCCTTGCAGAACCCGAGGCCGCCGAAAACCTGCACTGCGCGGTCGGCAACGCGGCAAAAGGTTTCCGGGCCGAAGATTTTGGACATCGAGATTTTTTCGCGCGGGTCGCGACCCTGGTCAATCTGCCAGGCAGTGTCGAGGATGGTGTGGCGGGCGGCGTTGATCTCGAGCGCGCTGTCGGCGAGCATCGTTTGGATCATTTGAAAATCACCAATCGGTTGGCCAAACTGCCGGCGGTCACGGGCGTGTTCGATCATCAAGTCGAGCACCCGAGACGCCATGCCGATTGACCGCGCGCCGATATGCGCAAGCCTGATGCGCCCCAGTGTTTCGAGCGCAAGATTGAGACCGCGACCCTCCGGGCCGAGCAGGTTCTCCGGCCCAAGTTTTATGTCTTCGAAAAAGAGTTCGACATGCGTGGTGCCGCGCAAGCCCATCATCGGCTGGTCGCGACCGACCGTAAAACCCGGACTGTCCCCGTCGACCAGAAAGATCGAGATGCCGCGAGCACCGGCATCGGGGTCGGTTACGGCGGAGACGATGAAAAAATCCGATATGCCGCCATCGCTGATAAAATGTTTGTGCCCGTTCAAACGCCATCCATCGCCTTCTCTTACGGCGCGTGTCTTGATCCCGGCCGCGTCGGACCCTGCTTCGGGCTCGGTGATCGCGAGCGATGAGATGCGCTCACCGCTCACCGCCGGTTTCAGCCAGCGGTCGATCTGCGGGCCCTCGCAGGCCAGCAGGATTTCGTAGATATCGCCGAAAGCACGGCGCACGAGAATGTCGCTGGTTTGACCGATCTGCTCTTCAATGAGACACATGTCGACGGCGTTGAGGCCGGCTCCGCCAAATTCGACAGGCATGTTCATGCCGTAAAGCCCGAGTGCCCTTGATTTCTCGAAGACTGCTTTGGCTGTCTCCGGCGGCATGATGCCGGTTCTGTCGATCTCGACTTCAAGTGGCTGCAGCTCCTCGGCGACGAACCGGCTGACCGTCTGAAGAATGAGCCGGGCCTCCTCGCTAATCGAAAAATCCATCCTCTGACCTCTTGTTGTTGAGCCCCCGTCCTGCAGTGAACTGCGAACTAAAGGAAGCCCGATGCGCGTCTGGAGCTTGGCAGCTTATTCGATCGCCTTGCCGGGGACGACGCGCTTTGGGTCGCAGCCAAATACCAAGCCTCAGAGATAGAGACCGCCCGTGATTGCGGTTTCCTCCCCTCGCCAGGAGCAGGAGCGTGCTCGATACTGCGAGCCTATCTCCGCATCAAAGGATCACGTCAGCGAGCGCCTTGGCGTGATCGGTGATTTGTTCGTAGCCATCTTCTGTGACGATGAAGCTGTCACCGACTTGCGCCCGGAAGGACCCGGCGACACTGACCGACCCGTCGACCGCCAAGACCATGCCGGGGCGGAGGATCGTTTTGTCGCCGAACACCAGTTCGGGTTTCTCCAAAAAACTATAGCCAGTGGCTCGGCCGCATCGGAACGGATAATCGTATCCGGCATCTTGGATGACCTCTGCATAGGCCGCATGCACATCTTCGGCAGCGACACCCGGGCGCAGAACCTTCAGCGCCGCCGCCTGGCTATCGACGGCGACCTGATAGACCGCCGCCTGACTGTCGTCCTGGATTTCTCCGATCCAGAACGTGCGATCGAACCCGAGCTTGAAGCGATGGAAATTGGTCATGCCACAAAAACACAGGAAGACCGGCTCGCCGCGCCGCATGATGCGGGTAGAAGCCCGATGGTGCGGTTTGGTGATCTCTTTTCCCGACGCCATGATTTGAAGAAAATGCGTGTTTGGCGACATGCTCTCGTCACCGTAGTGCGCCGCCAGAAGCTCGGCGGCCTTTCGAGTCCCAGCCGCCGAGGTCGCGAGCGCCACTTCGTACTCCGGCACGCCATCACCGATCGCCGCGCGTCCGGCTTGCATCATGTCCATGGCAACCTGACCGGCATGGCGGGCAAGCTGCAACTCTTCGCCGGACTTGATCATCCGCATATCGCCGACAATAGGCGAGATATCGCCCAAGCAGTCTACCGTCACCAAAGTTTCGACGTAGGAGCGGACGATCGCCGGCATTCGTTCGGGCTCTATCGCGATCTGCCCGGACCCTGCCAGGACCGCCGGGAGATCGGTGCGCCATTCGTCACCGAGGCCGTCATTCCAGGCCGCAATGCGGTCCACTCGGGCCGCCGCCCGGGCCATATCCAATTCCATGCTCGGCGTGATCAGAAGGCTCTCACCATCCACCGGCACAACCAGGATTGTCGGCCGGCCAAACTCCATATGGAGATAGTCGTAATACCCGGTGAAGTAATACACGCTGTCTTCATCGGTGATCAGTCCGACGTCGAACTTGGACTTGGCCAATCGGCCTCGGAGGTCATCCAAACGGCTCTCGCGCGTCACCTCTCACCGCCACATATCTTCAGGAGGTTTCCATAGCCCGAGACTTCGGAGCGAACTCCAGCCAATCGCAAACAGTGCCACAGGCTGGCTTGATTGGCTGACAGCACCGGGCGTTGCAAGTCTCGCTCAAGCGCATCCAAGATCCCGACACACCGAAACCCAGTCCCGGCGATTAGAATGCCGTCCGCCGCGTCTGGACAGGACGCCCTGATCTGCGCGTAGAGGGGCTCTATCTCCTGCTCGAACCCCATGCCGCTGGGGTATAGGTCCCCCGGCGGCATATCCCGCCATTTGCGACCCGGGTCGTAACGCAGGTGACCTGCCAGTTCGACCCCGTGATCTTCGTAGTAGCGCAGACCCGAATTTGCGGTCTCGTCGTTGAACCAGGGTGGTAGAACCAGGAATGGGCGGCGCACTTGCGACGCGCGCAGAGCGGCGAAAATATCCAGACCATTCGTCGTTACAGTCACGTCCGGACCCAGGATCTCGGAGAGGCTTTTCACGACGGCCTCGTCCCACCCCTTACCGCCAACGAAACTGCTTGAGCTGTGGCCAACAACTACGGAAGACAAGCGCATCGCCGCGAATTGCCGGGCTCCACGCCCAAGATCCTCGCTGAGGTCTACTGCCGCCTTGTCATCCCGCCATGTGGCCCAAGGCGCACGGGCGGTGACGCGGGCCGCGTGCACGGATACGTTCGGGGGGAGCATCGCCCACCACTCCGCTTCCGGCACCGCTTCGCTGCCGACGATGAACATCCCGATCCGGGCCTGCCAGCCCCAATTATCCTTGTGTGACATGGTATTATCCCTGGAACCGCTACCCTATGACTTCTCAAGCCTACTTGTACCGGAAGTGCGACCCGGAGCACAAAGAATGATCAGCTCAGGATTTCTCGGCGCCACTTAAAGACCGTCAGACCGGTCGCCATCAAGCCAACCACCGCATATAAGCTAATGGTTCCGATGAAACCGATGGCGTCTATGATTCCGGAAATTGCGAAGAGGCCGATCGGCAAACCGTAAACCGCGAGCATCCGCACACCCATGATCCGGCCCCGCATCGAGGGCTCGGCCGTGACGAGCAGCGTGACCGACATCGCGATCATACCAATGCTCTGCACAAATCCGATCAACACAAGCAGGGCAATACCCCAAGCCTTTGTCTCGACATGGGCGAATATCAACAACAGCACGAACCAGCACACAATGCCGAGCACCATAGCCTTCCCGGTAGCACCGGCCCGGCCAGCCAGGATCATGAATATCGACCCCAAGAGGGCACCAATGGCCAAAGCTGCCACCAAGTGGCTCAATCCGTTTTCATCGAGATGATAAATCTCTCGTGCGATGTAGGGCATCAGACCCATTATCGCAGGATAGGCAGTGAGATTTACAAGGAACGCCAACCACAGCAACGCCTGGAGCAACGGAACAGAATACGCGTACTGCAATCCCCGGACGAGGTCGCGAAACGGCGAAGTCTTCGTTTCGGACAGTGCTGTGAGCCGGACCTTCGACACGCCAAAGGTCAAAAGGAAGCTGATCGCGTAGACCGCGACGACCGCGACATAGGCATAGGTCATACCCAGTTGCGAGAACAGGCCGGCGCCGGTCAAAGCGCCAGCTACTCGGGCGCTATCCAATGTTGTCCGCGACACGCCCATCGCATTGCTCAATTGCGCGGTTGGGATCGTATCGCCGATCAAGGCGTTTCGCATGACCAAGTCGGACGGTCGGATCAGTCCAGACACAAAGGCTACGATAAACACATAGATCGGATTCAGCAGGCCAGCGACGCTCAGGGTCACGATCATACAGGCGAGCAACGCATAGATCGCGCGCATGCCGCAGAGCATGGCGCGCCGGCCAAGCCTGTCTGACATCACGCCGAACATTGGCGCCAAGAGCGTTCCAAGGAACTGCAAGGATCCGAACAGCGTCAACCACAAGACGGAATCGGTTTCGACCAGGATGTACCAGCCCAGGATGATGGTCTCCATCTCGAATGCCCACGACGTCAAAAGGTCGGATGGCCATTGGAAACGGAAGCTGCGAACCCGAAAAGGCGCCAAGGCTCCAAGAACGTTGATTGAGCTCAAACCTTGATCTCTCTTTCAGGCAAAAAGCCTCGAAGGCGTCCGTCTGGAGCAGATGGGCAGCGATGCGGATAAGGGCGGATTACCCAGATATTTGGCGAAAAGTGTAGCAGCGACCGTTCGCCCATGTCTCCCGCTGATACCAATGGCCTTCTATCGCACACTGCGCGCGAATGCTCGAAGGTCCTCAAGGAACAGGTCCGGTTGTTCCATGGCTCCGAAATGGCCGCCGCGCGGCATTTCGGTCCAACGGGTCACATTGTAAACGCGCTCGACATAGCTGCGCGGTGGCCAGGACAGCAGCTCTGCTGGGAACAGCGCGCACCCGGTTGGCACCTCGACGCGTCGACCTTCTGGGGACAGAACGCGTCCGCCCTCCTCGCGTCGGCCATAATAGATCCAGCTCGCGGTGTTGAACGTTCCGGTCACCAGATAGACCATGATATTGGTCAAAAGCGCGTCCTTGCTGTGAACGCTCTCGACATCATCTCCCACTGTATCCGACCAGGAATTGAATTTTTCGATGATCCAGGCGGCGACGCCGACGGGGCTGTCCATCATGGCGTAGCTCAAGGTCTGTGGCTTGGTCGCCTGCTGGGTCCGGTAGCCATTCTCCATCTCCTGTTCCCGCTCGAAGCGTTCCGCCCAAGCCATCTCCTCAGCACCTTGCGGCTCGCCAGCGTGGCGCATCGTCATGATGTTGATGTGGATGGCGCGACAAGCCGGTGCATGTTCGTATCCGAGCCATGATGAAATGGCGCCGCCCCAGTCTCCGCCCTGAGCCAGGTAGGTGTCATATCCGAGTGTATCGGTCATCAACGTGTCGAACAGATCCGCCATCTTGCGCGGACCGAATGGTCGCGGTGGCCGGCCGGAGAAGCCAAAACCCGGCAAGGAGGGCGCTATGACATCGAAAGCGTCGTCGGTATTGCCACCGAACCGTTCCGGGTGGGCCAGTGGTTCGATGATGTCGAGGAACTCGACGACGGTTCCAGGCCAGCCATGGGAGATAATCAGCGGCAGCGGGGCGGGGCCACTCCCTTTTTCATGGATGTAATGGATGTCGATCCCATCGACCGGGGCCGTAAAATGGGCAAAGCGATTAATTGCTTCTTCCTGCTTTCGCCAATCGAACTCTTCCAGCCAATAGCGGCAGAGCTGTTTCATGTAGTCGAGGTTGGTGCCGTAGGCCCAGCCACCGTCGGCGGGCATTTCATGCCAGGGAAACTCGGCAACCCGCAAGCGGATCCGATTGAGTGTGTCGTCGGGAACAGTGAGGTGAAAGGGTTGAATACTCGTATTTTCTGACATGCTCTAACGCCTTGGAGAGTTCGTTTATCGGTTCTAGCTGTACCCGGCGGCCAGTTCGGTCAACCAATCAGAAATTGCTGCGACAACCTGGCGACGATTGGTATCTCGGCTGCGAAGATAATAGTGTTCGGTGAGAACATGCGCGTCGCCGAAGGGTACCGTGAGTTCATCCGACGCCAGATGCGGGTCAATGAACGGCCGCCGGCCAAGCATGATTCCATCTCCGTTCAACGCCGCCTGCAGAGCTGCCAGCGAACCGTCAAACGACAATCTGCCGGGGACCGGCAGATCTTTCACACCGACACTTCGAAGCCAGCGATGCCAGTCGTTACGATAACCGATGACATGAATGAGGTTGTGCCGGAGAACATCCGCGGGTGTGGCCGTTGGGAGATCTTTGAGCAAAGACGGGGCGCAGACCGGCATGATCCGCGCGTTCATCAACTCGTGCAAGTCGGGGCCAGATGCACCGGGCTCAAGAATGACGACCTCCAGGTCGGCCAGCCCGGCATTCGCCGGCGCGCGTTCGGCATCCACCGACAGGACGCGCAACTCGATATTGGGATGCCGGGCATGCAGCCGGCCCAGATGTGGCGACAGCCACAGTGCCGCGATGCTCGGTGTACACTGGATGGTCACGACATGATCGCTCGTGCCCGGGAACAGTTGGTCGGTGATCACGTCCAGCCGGTCCAGCGCCTCGTGAACCGCCAAGTGATAGGCTTCGCCAACACTGGTCAGAGCCAGACCGCGGTTGCGGCGGAGGAAGAGTTTGGCGTCGAGTTGCCCCTCGAGCTGCCGGATCTGCTGACTGACCGCGGCCTGACTGACCCCGAGCTCGTTGCCCGCAATCGAAAAACTCAAGTGCCGCCCCGCCGCCTCAAACGTGCGCAAGGCGTTTAGCCTGGGTCGTCTCAACGGGCTAACTCCGCATAAGTTAAACTTATGCGATTGTGAACAAACTATCGTTTGTCGGCAAGTATGGACAGCTTCAGAATCACAAAGGATCGGCCGGTTTGAGCAGACCAAAGGACCAGACAATGCAGTACTTCGATTTTCTGAGCGACAGTCAGGTCCGATACGTCCACGAGGCCTCGCTCGAAATTCTTGCGGAAACCGGCCTGATCGTGCGCAGCCAGAAGGCCCGGCGGCGGTTTGCCGAGCATGGCGCCAAGGTCGATGAAGACACCGAATTGGTAAGAATTCCCGGGCCGGTTATCGAAAAATATCGCGCCTTGGTTCCGCCGACCATCACGCTACGCGGGCGCAAAGCGGAATTTGATGTGACCTTCCCGCGTCAGCTCCCGGTGATTGCAACAGCCAGTTCCGCCCCAGACATCGTCGATCCCGTGACCGGCGTAACCCGCCGGGCGACTTCGGACGACATTGCCCGCATTGCCCATCTGGTGAACGAGTTGCCAGGTTTTGACGTCTTCTCGATCTCGACCTTGGCCGACGACGCGCCGCCGGATCAGTTCAGCCTTTCACGCTTCTACCCAGCCCTGAAGAACTGTCTGAAGCCGGTCCGCACGTCGGTGGTCGATCCGCGCGAAGCCGGGCAGGTCCTGAAGCTCGGCGAGTTGATTGCTGGCTCGAAGGAAGCCTTCTGGGAGCGCCCGTTCATCAATTTCGGATATTGCTCGATCGTCTCGCCATTGACCATGGACTACGACAGCACTGAGATGCTGATGTTCTATGCCGAGAACGACATCACCGCCTACGGTACAATCGCGCCGATGGGTGGGCTCAGTACGCCTTTGACTCTCGCCGGGATGCTGACGCTGATGAATGCCGAATGGTTGGCGGCGGCAACGCTGGCGCAGATGTCGAAACCGGGGACCGCACAGATATACAATTTCCTGCCGGTCTTCGCCGATATGCGCGATGGCGCCTACGCGCCGGGAGCCATCGAGGTTGGGATGATGAATTCGGCGGTCTGCCGGATGGCGCGTTTCTACAATGTCCCGTCCGGTGGCTATCTCGGTCTCACCAACTCCAAGATCAGCGACGCCCAGGCCGGGCTCGAAAAAGGTATGTCGCCGCTGATGGGTGCTCTTTCGGGAGTGAGTTTCGTCGTCATGGGTGGCCTTCTGGACGCGTTGATGTCTTTCGATTTTGGCCAGGCGGTGATCGATGATGAGATCGCGCAGATGATTAAGCATGTGCGCAAAGGCATGGGTTTCTCGCGCGAGTCGGTGTCGCTTGACGAGATCAAGAGCATTGGCCCCGCCGGCATGTTCGCGGCCACCCCTGAGACCTTCGATCGTATGCATTCGACCTGCTTCATGCCGGATCTTGCCGACCGCAAGCTGCGCGAGCAATGGGAGGAGAACAAGTCCTCCTCGATCCACGCGCGGGCAATGGACAAGGCGCTTTCGATCCTGGCGCAACCGAATGCGGCCGCCTTGGACGACGCTGTCGATGCTCGCATACGGGCCGAGTTCGACAATCTCGTCCAGGGTGATTCGACCTGCCCGGAAGGATGGACCCCGGCCCTGGCCAGCCAGGCCCCAACCCGAAAGCGCCGCGTCAACCGCCGTCGCGTCGCTTGATCGGCTCCGCAGAAAAGAGATTGCGCCAGCTATGAGCAAAACATTTCCGACCCAAGCCCGGGTCGTCGTCATCGGTGGCGGCGTCATCGGCGCCAGCATTGCCTACCATCTGGCCTGCGCCGGCGAGCGCGATGTGGTGCTACTTGAAAAGACCCAGCTCACCGACGGTGCCACCTGGCATGCTGCTGGTCTGGTTGGCCAATTTCGCTCGCAACAAAATCTGACGAGACTAATGCAGGACAGTGTCGATCTATACGAGACCCTCGCCTCCGAGACCGGGCAGGAGACCGGTTGGAAGGCGGTCGGCAGTCTTCGCGTCGCCGCCTCCGAGGACCGATTGATGGAGCTCAGGAAAGCCGCTGCCGCCGCCCGTGGTTTCGGTTTTGAGATGGAATTGCTGACGCCGAGCGAGGCATTGGCACTCTACCCGCTGCTGTCGACCGACGGCTTAGTTGGCGCCCTGTTCATTGCCAATGATGGTCATGCCGATCCCTATAGCCTGACACAGGCGCTGGCCAAGGGTGTGCGGATGCATGGCGGGCGTATATTCGAGAACACGCAAGTGACCGAGTTTACGCGAGAGGGTTCGCGCATCACTCACGTGGTCACCGATCAAGGAGCCATCGAAGCCGAAGTCGTGGTCAACGCCGCCGGTCTCTGGGCGCGGCAGGTCGGCTGGATGGCTGGCGTCGAACTCCCGGCCGGGATCGTTCACCACCAGTATATGGTCACCGAAAAATCCGATCTTATTCCTGACGACCTACCCAGCCTTCGAGATCCAGACGGGAGTTTCTACGCTAAGCCGGAGCCTGGCGCGCTGGCGATTGGCGGTTGGGAGACATCAACGCTGCCGGTCAATCCGGTCGAGGGATTTCCCTGGGAAAATGCCCATCACCTGTTCGAAGGCGATCTCGATCGTATGGCCGAGATCTTCGAACCGGCCGCACATCGGATCCCAGTACTAAACGATCTTGGCATGCGCACTTTAATCAACGGACCGATCCCGATCTCGCCGGATGGCGAGCCGATCATGGGATTGGCCCCCGGGCTGAACAACTTCTTTGTCGCCTGCGCCTTCACATCCGGGATTGCCGCATCGGGCGGCGCCGGCAAGGCGATGGCGAACTGGGTCTTGGAGGGCGATCCGGGGTTGGACCTTTGGGCCTTCGACCTGCGCCGGTTCGGCCCGATACATGCCAATCCGCATTACCTGCATGCGCGCGCCGCCGAAAGCTACAGCCATTACTATGCCATCCACTGGCCCGGCGAGGAGGCAACGGCCGCGCGGGGTGTCCGCCGAAGCCCGCTTTATCGGACGTTGAAGGAGAAAGGGGCGGTCTACGGCTCGAAATTCGGCTGGGAGCGCCCCAATTGGTTCGGCGGCGACGTGGAGCCGAGTTGGACCCGTAGCGGTGAGGCCGAAACCATCGGCCGGGAGCACCGCGCTGCCCGCGAAGGTGTGGTCCTGATCGACATGAGCTCTTTCACGAAATTTGAGGTCTCCGGGCGTCGAGCCAGCGCCTTCCTGCAACACCTCGCGGTTGCCAATGTCGACAGGCCAACGGGCGGATCGGCCTACACACAGCTCTGCAACGCACGGGGTGGTATCGAGGCCGACGTGACCGTGATCCGCCGCAACGACGACCTGTTCTGGCTGATCACCGGCTCGGCACTGGGGGTGCGCGACGGCGACTGGATCCGCCGCGCCCGCACGCACTTCGGGGCCGAGGGCATCGAGATACGCGACGTCACCTCGACCCATGGCGTGATCAACCTCGCCGGCCCTCTGGCCCGCCGGGTCTTGGAGAAAGTCGCTGACGCCGACATCGGCCACGCCGACTTTCCGTTCATGACCGCACGCGAGCTCAACATCGGCTACGCGCCGACGCTCGCCTACCGGGTCAGCTATGTCGGAGAACTTGGTTGGGAGCTCTACATCCCGGTCGAATACATGGAATACGCCTACGAGATGCTGTCCGAAGCGGGGGCCGAGTTTGGTATTACGGACATCGGCTATCGCGCGATCGACAGCTTGCGGATTGAGAAGCGCCACCTCGTTTGGGGTTCCGATATCACGCCGGACTATAACCCCCTAGAGGCCGGGCTCGGGTTTCTGATCGACTGGACCAAGCCCGACTTCATCGGCGCCGAAGCGCTTGCCCGGGTCAAAGCCGATGGCCCCGCCCGCCGGCTCGTCTGCCTGGCGTTGGACGATCCGTTGGCTGTATTTGGCGGCGAGGCGATCCTGGTCGATGGCGCAGCGGTGGGTCAAACCACCAGTGGCAACTTCGGATACACCGTCAACAAAAGCTTGGTGCTGGGATACCTGCCGAGCGAGCTCGCCACACGCAATACCTTCGAGGTCGAAGCCTTTGGGCGGAAAAGCAAGGCGACGCGTATCAAGGGTGCGGCGTATGACTCTGAGCGCTGGAGGGTCCAAGCCTAGTCAGGACATACTTTAGTACCTTTGTCTCTTGTCCGTGGTTGCCCCCTCATAGAGTACGCTCTGCTTGGTTGCGGAATCTTTGGCACAAAGTACGAAATCAGGATCACTCAACCGTTCCTTCGGCGCCCCGGCAATGTCAAAGTGACCGAAATTATCCTCGCCACTCACCTGCGCGACCAACAACCGCTCTCCGCCCCGTTGCTTCATAGACGGCTTGATGTATCGAATCGCCGCCGCTATCCGCCGATCACCGCTGGTATTGGGTCCTGAGGCATGGAAAAGATGTCCATGATGTAGCGAGGCCTGGCCGGTTTGAAGCACGACATCGACACTCTCATTCTCGTCGACCTCAACCGCAATCTCCTGACCGCGAGACAGCAGGTTGTTATCATCGAACGTGTCCAGATGCGGCACGGCCTGTTTCTTGTGACTTCCAGGCACGAACCGCATGCAGCCGCTCTCCAGGGTGGCGGGTGATAGGGCTACCCAGGCGGTAACCTTCTCCACATCATCCAGGCCCCAATAGGTCAGATCCTGGTGCCAGCTGACAATATGCGACGTGTCGGCCTCCTTGATGAAAAGAGCACTGCTCCACACCAGCAAGTCCGGCCCAAGGATCGGACGTACCGCGTCGAGAAGGACTGGGTGGCGAATAAGCGCGTCGAAGGACGGCAGGAGTCGGTCGGGATAAGAGCGAAGAAGGGCGAACCTTTCCGTATCGTCCGCAAGTTCAGCTTCCGCGGCCTCAAGATCGGCTCGGATCGCTTGTGCTTCATGAGCGGCTAAGACATCAAACGGGAAAACGAACCCGTCCTGCTCATACAATTCCGCGATCCGCGCATCGCCGTTCATTTCGACGCCAACCCTATCAATCCCAGATGTTTCGGTACTCATGCTCGCAAGCCTCCCCGATATGCCAGCCGCTATAGCGGCACACTGTTCTGTTATTAAGAGAATGTGAAAACGAAAAGTTACGATGACTTTATATTGAGTCTATGGATACCAAGCGATGCGACTGAACGGCGCGGTCAGCTGGTTTCTGCCAATTACCCACACCTTGACGACACTGACACCAGATCGAGCGCCACCAATGTAAACTAGGCAAGTGTGCGGCGTCTCCAGGTGTTATACCGTCGGCATGGTTGCCCGCTCATACGGGCACCGAATTCCGGAGACACGTCTTTGACGCTAAATGACTTCCACTTCAGATCCGATTCAGACTTGGGGGAGACCAGCGTCATTCGGCAAGCGGTCGTATCCAGCCCTCAAGCATCCGGACCTGTGCATTCTTTCATTCGCCAACTGGATGACGCGCCACCAGCCGAGACACTTCGGGACTGGCTGGCGCGGCTCAGGGTTCTGGACGCTACAAACCCCAGTCTATGGCTCACTCTGGCCAGGTTACATGGCGAGGCCGGCGATCGGATAAACCAGGAAAGGGTCCTGCGAGAAGCCCTTCGGGTGCCGGACAAAACACCGCGCGCGTATATGCGCCTGTTCCAGATGTTCAAAGATCTAAACCGCGTCGAGAGCTTGCTGAATTTGGTCTCCGATCCAGATACGGCGACCTCCAATCCCTTGGCGTTTCGCGAAGAATATTACCCGTTGAGCCGATGCTTCAACAGCATTCGGGCACGAACCGGAACCAGTTCCGCGATTGCCCGAGCCCAGGAACTGTTCGCCGCCGAGCACCTTCAGGCGGCCCTGCGCAATTCACTGGCGAGCGCGCCGGAGACCCGCAAAGCATTACTTGATTTTGGTCACCGAGCCGGAGGTCGCATCCAGGCCGGCGTTTTGGATTTGACGGTGGGCCGTGCGGAGAAATTGATCGGTCTGTACGAGACCTTGGAGCGACCGTCCGGCGCGACCCTCGAGTGCCTGCAAGACCCGATAGAACTCGGTCGGGATAGCGGCCACCCGCTTTGGCATGCGTTGAACCCGTTTTTCCTGCTCTGGTCGGCCGCAGCAACCCAGAGCAACCAAGGCCAGAATGTGCAGTCCGGCTGGCGAAATAATGCGGCCGTGCGGGACGACCAATTCCATAGCGAGGCTACCGCTACCTTTGACGACGAATATATTCGCGCCAATCCGGCGAGCGCACATTTGCTAAATCTCGTGCACCGCGTCACCGGGGATCGCGGAACCGTCATCGACATCGGTTGCGGATATGGTGAGTGGCTTCGGTTTCTCAGGGACCATAGCGGCGTGACGCTCGATCGGCTTTTCGGCGCTGACATTCACCAGGGGCGGGTCGACGTGGCGAAGACTTTGCTATTGGACGGACTGGATAGCGATGCAAACAAGCTTAGGACCGCAACAAAGGCCCTCGATCAAAATTTGTTTCAGCTGGACCTTCTGGCCATGGATGGAATTGCGGTTAAGGCCGAGCTCGGTCCCATTGACATCTTGTGCCTTATGGCGATTACGGGGTGTTTTTCCGATGATCAAATTGCGGGAATTATTGCTCAAATCGCGCGGGTTGGAGCACGATATATATTCCAAACGACCGTTTTGGAACGGTGGGGAATGTGGTGCGGCCGTGAGAACGAGCCTGAAATGTTCGCCAGCCATGGATACAATTTGGTTGAGCGCCACTGGCTCGGAATCCCTTTGCCAGAGGATCTCGTTGGCGCACTGGCAATTCCGGGAAAGCACTGGCCCAATTGGTGCCTGTTTATTTACGAGCGAGATGAAGCGACCTGATTGACGCCGAGGCGCCGCTGGACAGGCCTGCGTCACCATGGGCATCACCAGATCCGGCGGGCTCCATAACCACAAATTCCCTGTACTTGCGCCCCACCCCATGTCCTATACTCAATATTGGCATTAGGGGCTTAGCTCGCATTCTGAATTGGATCCAAAATACACAGACAACCATAGGATAGTGGCGATGGTGCGGATCGAGGACATCTATGATTCCAGTCTGAAGCTGGACACGTTCGCGTTTCTTCGGTTCCTGATCACTGAGAAGTTCCGGAAAAAGACAATCGTCACGTGCTCGCTCCGGGGCCGCAGCGTTGTCCTGATGAAGATGATTTCAGAGATCGACGCGTCTACCCCGATTGTTTTCTGCCATATGCCGAATATTTACCCTGAAAGTGTGGAATATCGGACCTGGCTCATTCGCGAACTTGGCCTAAGCGACATCCGCGAGCCCGCCGAGAACGATCGCGGGCCGGCGGCGGATGACTGCAATCACAGCGAAATGCTTTGGGCAGAAAATCCAATCGATCACACTAGAGCCTACATGACCCTCGATCTGAACCTGACCCTATCGGATTGCGAGTGCTGGATCAGCGGGGTGTATCCCGGCCCATACACCGACGCGGCCGGACCGCAAGTAACCGAGGAAGGCAAACTTATCCGAGTGGATCCGTTGGCATCCTGGAATAAGGACCGCGTGAGGGGATTTTTGCGTGAAAACGACCTGCCCTTTCATCCCCAAGCAATGCTGCGCAACCCCGAGCCTACGACGGAAAATACTGAGACAGTTCCAACCTATCATTTCTAACGAATTTGGTGTCCCGGGATCTTCCGGGTTGGAACGGATTGGGCCGTGCGACTTGTCAAGTGATTGAGCCGACTGCTATACGCAATGCAAATGATTATCGCTCAAATCTCCGACAGCCATATCGACCCCGAGCACCCGAACGGCGCCGACCGGATCCGCGATCTTGAACGATGCGTGGCCGATATCAATCGGCTCAACCCCCTGCCGGACGCCGTCATTCACACCGGCGACCTCGCACACGACGGAACGCCAGAAAAATACCAGGAAGTGGCGCGAATTCTCGGATCTCTGCGCTGCCCGCTCCATGTTGCAGCCGGCAATCGCGACGACCGAAGAGCATTGCGCACCGCCTTTCCCGCCGATGGGTATCTGCTGCCCGATACGGATTTCATGCAATACACCATCGAGGGGTATCCCGTACGGCTGATCGCTGTCGATACCCAGAGCGAGAACGGCAATCAGGGGGATTTTTGCGAGATCCGGGCAAACAGCCTCCGGGCCGCATTGGTCGGCAATGAGACGCCGACCGCGATCTTCATGCACCATCCGCCTTTCGAGATTAGTCAGTCGGATTATCCGTTTCAGTTCCAGTCTCGGGAGGCGGCCGAACTGCTGACCGGAACGCTTGACGGTTTGCAGCACGTTGTTCGGATCTTCTGCGGACACTCCCACCGGGACGCCACCGGCCGGGTAGGAGATGTACCGGCCAGCACGAACCCCAGCGTCGCCATAGATTTACGACTGGGAGAGTATCCGGATGGGTTTCAGACCGCGCCGCTCTACCAGATCCATCGGTTCGACGCGAGGGACGGTTTCGTCAGTGAAATCCGCGCGGCGGCATAAACTTGAAATAGCTACAGACTTGAAATAGCCACGGGGCGCCGAAGCGCCCCGCTTAATTCAAAGAAAACACGGTTCCGGTGATCAATCGACAATGTGATACACGGGCGCCTTTTCCATCTCCCACTCACCAGACTCGCGGTCGTAGCGGGACAAGGTGAAGCAATGCCAATCGCTATCATCCAACTTCGGATGATCGGCCCGGTAGTAATAGCCCGGCCACCGTGTTTCTTCGCGGAACATGGTGTGATGGGTCACGGATTCCGAGGCCAGAACACGGTGTTGAAGCTCCCACGCCCGTTGAAGTTGATGAAGATCCTCGGCTCCGAGATGGTCGATATCTTCCTTCAACATACTGAGCAATTCCAGCCCCCGCGTGAGCATCGGCTCGTTTGTCGTGTAGTGTGAGCTGATTCCACCGACGTATTCGTCCATGATCTTCTCGAGTCTCTGGAGACCATGGATGGGTAGCAGATAGCTTGGCGAAACGGTTCCGGCGACGATCTCGTTACGGCCGATTTTATAGTTTTCCATCGGCTGGAAGACGACCTGCTCGAGATCTTCGTATTCCGACTCGCTGACCTGAGGCACGTCATTCCCCATATCCATTACGTAGCTGACCGCCGCCTTTCCGGCGATCCGGCCTTCCGTGAAGGAACCCGATGAGAACTTGTGAGCGGTACCGCCGATTGTATCGCCGGCGCCGAAAAGCCCGTCGATGGTCATCATCCGGTTATATCCCCACTGATATTCGTCGGGAGCATAGTCTTCCGGCCCGCTCGCCCACGCGCCTGAGCAGGTCGCGTGCGAGCCCATGACGTAGGGCTCGGAAGTGGTGAGTTCGGGATTGGTGTGTTTCGGGTCAATGTTCTGCGACGCCCAAACGACCGCTTGTCCGATCGTCATGCCGAGGAAGTTTTCCCAGCCGACCTGCTCCAAGTGTGGATCCTGGAAGGCCTCCTTGGTCACCATGCGGATGGGTCCACGGCCGGCCTTCACTTCCTCTAGAATAGCGTGGTTCCTGAGACACGTTGGCACTGGGTGGCGATCAATGTAGTCACCGACCAATTCCTTGGTGTTCTCGTACCAGTTGGACTCGTATTCGTTTCCGTAGGCGTTTTCGGTATAGGTCTTCAGATGCAGGAAGTAGGCACCGACCGGACCATAACCATCCTTGAACCGGGTCAAGACGATACGGTTTTCCATCTGGGTCATCTTGGCGCCAGCGAGGATCGGCAGCGCATAAGCCGACGCACTGCTCCAAGGCGCGTACCACGTCCGTCCCATGCCTTCGCCCACCGCACGGGGCTTGAAAATGTGCGATGCGCCGCCGGCGGCGACGATGACGGCCTTACCACGGAAAACGTAGAAATCTCCGGTCCGGACATTGAAACCAACCGCACCCGCGACCCGATTGGCCTTGGTCTTGTCCATCAGCAGGTGGGTTACCATGATCCGGTTATAAACTTCCGTGGCGGCCTTGCGGGCAGCCTCGGCGACGATCGGCTTATAGCTCTCGCCGTGGATCATGATCTGCCATTTGCCTTCGCGCAGATAGCGCCCGGTCTCCGGGTCTTTCATGATCGGAAGGCCCCACTCCTCGAACTTGTGCACTGTGGAGTCCACATGCCGGGCGATGTCGTAACCTAGATCCTCGCGCACCAAGCCCATGAGATCGTTTCGGGCATAGCGCACATGGTCCTCGGGTTGGTTCTCGTCCCACTGCATACCCATGTAGCAGTTGATTGCATACAGGCCTTGCGCGACGGCGCCGCTACGCTCGATGTTCGCTTTCTCGACACAGACGACCTTCAGGTCACGGCCCCAATATCTGGATTCGTATGTCGCCCCACAACCGGCCATGCCGCCGCCGATGACGAGGATATCCGAATCAACAAAAACTGTTTTTCTGTTTGTAAACAGACCCACTAGACGACTCCCTGCTTGAGTTGATCCGGAGTTAATGCTGGCAGCTTATCGATGTTGAGAGCATCCGGTTCGTGTGCGAGTTCTTGAGATTTCAGCGCTTCCGGGCTGGGAATCTCATAGTCAGCTGCTGATTTGATTGACCCCCAAGGCGTCGTCCTGATTGGGGAAACGAAATTCTTCTCCCGTCCGTCCCGGAATTTCACCTTCCAGGAAACCGTGCCCTTCTCTTCTTCCCGGAGCACCCGGACACTATGGCCCAAGGGGGCGAAGTCAGCATAACCGCGGACATCAATCGCATTTTGTGGGCAGGCCTTCACGCAGGAATAACATTCCCAGCACATGTTCGGCTCAATGTTGTAGGCACGGCGATAGGTGGTATCGATGTGCATGATATCGGACGGACAGATGTCAACGCAGTGTCCGCACCCGTCGCAACGGGTCATATAGACGAATGTCGGCATGATATTGCTTAACCTCCTGTATCGCAGGCCAAAGTTGGGCTGATCAATAGTTTCGCGGCAGTCGGCGGGCGCTTCCGAAAACGGCCGGCTTGTCGGCGGGGGCCGGCATGTTACTTCTCGAACCATCCGCTTCGGCCACCCGTTTTTGAAGGGCCGCCGCAGGTTTGAAGAACATATGTGAGAATTTGGACCAAGGGATGGATCCAAAAAGCAGTGTCGTGGTGAGGAGGTACAGACCCAGGAATACGGTTGTCCACGTGCTGCCGGCCGCCTGCAGGTAGGCCCAGACCAACCCCAGTGTCACGCTCGCAAGAAGGGACAAGATAAATAGATCCGCGCGCACGATGCGGAACGGTGAATTACCTTCGGCAGCGACATCGACCCGGATGAAGAACCAGAACCAGTAACCACCGAGACAAACCATCAGGCCGCCGATGGTCCACAACTGCGGCAGGATTACCGGCGTCGGGGTGGCTGGTGTCGGATACATGAAGACCATAACAACGGTCGTAATCACATATGCCAGGAACCCGTACATCGTCAGAAGATGGGCAATTCTGCGCCGCGCATTGCAGAATTCAGATGATGTCAGAACTTCCGATGCAGCCGTCTGGATCGCCAGGGACACCATTTCCCCGCCGCCAACGTCCTGCGTCCCCTTGTTCTTAGCTTTTCGATAGTTTTCGAAGAAATATTTGGCACTTTTCTTGTGCCAGACATCGAACAGAGTGCCGGCCACGACCAGAATCACCATAACGATGACGTACGTCTGCATGACGCCCGGTGATATGGACGCGGAAAGCTCGGCAAAAGGATTGCTGGTGAACATCAATTTACCCCAAGGCTAACGAGTGAGTGATAACGTAGGAACCGGCAGGATAACCGCCCCAAAACCCCTGACCCAGTCATCCAACATTATCAGAAGGATAAGATCCAGTCCCAAGGCATGCTCAAAAACATTTAGTCCGGATAATACTCATTGTCCCCCCAATAAATCTTAACACAACTTGTTCGGCGGCCCCTAACCACCTGACGTATTAGTATGGATCATATGCTAAGATTTGAATACGAAAAATTACCGCAACCCGTATTCAACTCTAATCGAGGCCATCGTAATAGGCCTGCAGCACTTCCAAGACCTCAGGCCGGCTGAATTCGGATGGAATGTCTTCGTGCTTGGCGAACATCTCACGCAACCGGGTACCCGAGATCGCCAAACGATGTTCTGCTTCGTGCGGGCAGGTCTTGCCAGTCGCCATGCCGCCGCATTTATGGCAATAGAACGTGATATCGATCTTTAGCGGCTGAATTTCCATGGCACCCGGCGCCAGTGTGTCGAAAATATGGTGGGCGTCGAAGGGTCCATAATAGTCACCGACGCCGGCATGATCGCGTCCAACAACCAGGTATGAGCACCCAAAATTTTGCCGAAACACCGCATGCAGCAAGGCCTCCCGTGGCCCGGCATAGCGCATCTCGATCGGATATCCGGCCTGAATGACGGTCCCCGGCACGAAGTAGTTTTCGATCAAAGCATCGATCGCGCCGACCCTGACGTCGGCCGGAATATCGCCAGGCTTCAGAGCACCGAGCACTTGGTGTACGAGCACCCCGTCGCAAATCTCGATCGCGATCTTGGCCAGATGTTCGTGACTGCGATGCATAGGATTGCGGGTCTGGAACGCCGCCACCTTCAACCAACCCTTCTCTTCGAACATTGCCCGGGTTTCCGCCGGTCGATAGTAGAGGCCCTTGTAAGTCTCGGGGAAATGCCCCTCCGACAAGGCCTTGACGCGACCCGCCAGATTGACCGGTCCCTGCTCCATCACTTTCTGCACACCAGGATGGGCGGGATCGGTGGTCCAATAAACCTGAGAACACTCCAATTCCTTATCGATCGTGTATTTCTCGTCGACGGTAAGGATGCCGAGGATCTCGCTGGTTTCACCGTCCAGCAGCGCCACTTCCTCGCCGAGTTGCAGGCTATCGGCAAGCTCCTGGTCGCAAGAGAGCGTGATCGGGATCGGCCAAAACAAACCATCCGACAACGCCATGTCGACGCAGCAACCGCGCCAATCCTGCTCGCCCATGAAACCTTCCAGCGGCGTGTATGCACCCATCGCCAGCATGAACAGGTCGGAGACCTCTCGGCTCGACATTGGGACCTGTTTCAATGTCCGAGCACGTTTGGCTTCCTCGGCACGCTCGGTCTCGGGCAGCAAGAGCGGCATCAAGGTTTTCGAGCCGTGCGGTGGAATGAGATTGGACATGAAACAGCTCTCTTCGGTTCATTACTATGACGACGATATCGACTTCAGATGCGCTCGGCCGTTGCATTCGGGCGCCCGAGCGCAACGGCCGACCGGTCAAACTACCGGCCTAGGAATGGGATTAGGAAACATTTTTAAGACAGTCGTCGAGAAAAAATTTCCCGGTTCGTGATTTGATCTACACACAGTTATCGAATCTGTTTGTCAAAATGTGAGGCGCAGAACCGACACTTTCTGGATATTTTCTTTTGTTCAACAAATGAACAGGTTGGTCGGTGTTATTTGGTGATGTTTAGATCTTACTTTTAGTCAACAGAGAGCGAATATTGACGTTCTGTTCGTCATCGAATCATGACATGGGTCTATGATGTATAAACTGAACAAAGAAATTCTTCTAAAAAGCGCCTGCGTAAATCAACAAATTACTTATTGGTTGTTTTGCTTGGGATTCTATACTCTTTTTTACCGTAAAAATTAAGCCCCTCATGTTGTCAATATTGAAAAATTGTGACCGTAAGTTGATCAAACCGGATGTGAAAACAGGCCTGTTGATCGTCGACCCTGGAATTGCCGATACCAGCATTCTGCTGGACGGTCTTCGTCCCGAGTTGGAGGTGTTGTTTCTCCGCACTGGCGGCGACGGGCTAGAGCAAATCGCGCGACATCTGGCCAGTCGCACGAATGTTGCCTCCTTGCACGTCCTCAGCCACGGGGAACCTGGGGCCCTTTGGCTAGCCGGACAGCGGGTCAATTCGAAGGCATTGGACCAGCGTGCCGGTGCGCTGAACCAAATATCCTCCGCTCTTTCGCCAAATGCCGAAGTGACATTCTACGGTTGCTCGCTTGCCGGTGGACCCGCCGGCCGAGATTTTGTGGATCAGTTGGAAACGGCTCTGGGTGCAGCAATTGCCGCCGCCGTAGGCCCTGTCGGTTCGGCTGTCCGTGGCGGGGCATGGGATATCAAACAGCGCGACGGCGGCAAAGTTCACACCGCTTTCTCGCCGCCCGCCCGGGAGAGATTTCCCGGCCTGCTTGCCACAGCGACACTGACCACCGGCAACGAGACACCCGCGCTTTCAACCGGCAACGATACCGTCACCGCCAACGCCGCCAACGCAATTAACGCCGGCGATGTTATCGATGGTCAGGCCGGTACCGACATTTTGACGATCTCGGCGACGCAAAGCGTTGTCTTGGGCGCGACGACGCTGACCAATTTCGAGACCATCACGATCACCGCCGGCACCCAGACATTTATGACGAATGACGGGACTGTGGCCAGCGGTCAGACCTTGACGATCGACGGTTCAGCCAGCAGCGCAACCATTAGCTGGAACGGAGCCGCAGAAACCGACGGCACATTCTCGTTCACGGGCAGTTCCGCAGATGACTCCGTCACCGGCGGTTCCGGAGCAGACACCGTATCGGGGGCGGCTGGGAACGATTTCATTTCCGCCGGTGCCGGAAGCGACTCATTACTTGGCGGAACCGGCAATGACCAGTTATCCGGCGGTAGCGGTGGCGATACGATTTCCGGTGGCGACGGCAATGACACCATTGTTGGCGCGGCCGGTGCGGACTCGATCCTCGGCGATACCGGCGATGACCTCATTTCTGCGGGAGCGGATGCCGATACCATCTTTGGCGGCGCGGGCAACGATACCTTCACCGGCAGCGCAGCCAATCATGACGGCGACACGATCAGCGACTTTGTAATCGGCGACAGCATTGTCGTAACCGGCACCGACCTTTCCTCGCTGGATAACACATCCGCGAGCGGGACGATTGACCTCGGCGGCGGGCAAAGCCTGACCCTAACCGGCATCTCATCCGCCAGTGGAACCTTTGGTGCCACTTTCTCTGGTGGAAACACGACCATCACCATGGCCGCTTCGGTCGTTTCCAGCACCGATACCAGCGTCGGCACCTTGACGACGACGACATCGTCAAGCGGGCCCAGTTCTGCCATCAAGAACCTAGACAACACTGGATCGAGCTCCGAGACCGGAGTGTTGATCGAGAGCACTGGTAGCAGCGACAATATTGTTTACGTGACACTTCCCGCGTCAGCGTCCCTCACGTCCAGCGGACCAAACTTCGCGGAAACGGGATCGGATGCTGTCACGACCCTGATCGATGCCATTGACGCCCGGGATGCAACTGGTGAGGAAACCCTCCTCACCGGTGCGCAATGTTACCTGATCACTTTGGCGACGAGCACTCAACTGCAAACCCGAACCGTAATACCATCAGTTGGCGCAAGTGAAACTGAGACCGAGTCAATTGTGTTCACGGGTACCACCGGGTCCGTTCAGTCTGAGGCGCTCGTGATCGACATGCGATCCGCGACGGGCGCGACCTTGCAACTCAATAATATCGAGTTTGCGTCCATCATCGGAGAGACAACCGTTACCGGTGGCGAAGGGAGCAACTTTGTCGTCGGCGACGACATGAACCAGTACATCTCGCTCGGCGCCGAAGACGATACGATCTATGGCGGCGACGGGTACGATACGGTTGGGTCAGGCAGCGGAAGCGATTACCTCTACGGCGATGCCGGCAATGATTCTGTCTTCGGCGGCGACGATGCCGATGTGGTTTATGGCGGGACCGATCAGGATTCCGTATTCGGCAATGTAGGTGCGGATATCGTCTTCGGAAATCAGGGGCTTGATACTCTGTTCGGGGGTCAGGGTAGCGACTCGCTCTACGGCGGTCAGCATGCCGATATCCTATATGGCAACAAGGGCGACGATCTTGCCCTCGGCAACCTCGGCGATGACACCATCCATGGCAACGAAGGCAATGACACGCTGTTCGGTGGGCGGGGCAACGACCTCATTTATGGCAATTCCGGCGACGACAGCCTGATTGGAAGTCTTGGCGATGACACACTATCCGGCGGCGCAGGCAACGACACGCTAATCGGTAGCGGTGGGAGTGACAGGTTTCATTTTACCATGGGTGATGGAGCCGACACCGTGCAAGACTTCACAGTCGGCACGGATGGATTGACATTGGGGGCGGATGCGACGCTCGAGACGTCAATTGTTTCCGACAGCAATGGCGACGGCGTCTCCGATCTGACAGTCCTGCTAACCAGTGGCGACAGTATAATTCTGCTCGGTGTATCAGGCAGTGACGGTGTATTTACATAGCCAACCGCCTCGGTCTTAGAGACAAATCGACCCAACCCGCCAACAGTGACGCCTCATTTTCGGGTTGGGCTTTCTAGTTTGGTCCGGATTTGGTTGAGAAATGCACTCCCGTCGGGGCCGTTGAGGCGTTGAGGTGTTGCCAACTACGCGGCGCGCACTTGCGTTAAGAACTCCGTGAACTCGCTGTCTAACGTTTCCGAATGACGAGAAAGCTCTCCTGCCGCGCTGGAGATCTGGCCGCAGGCAGAGCCGGTTTCACTCGTACCTTGCTGCACGGATGTGATGTTGCTCGAGACCTCCGCAGTCCCGGCCGACGCCTGCTCAACATTACGAGCGATCTCCTGTGTCACAGCCACTTGCTCTTCAACCGCAGACGCTATCCCGGAGGCGATCTCATCAATTCGGTTGATGGTCTTGCCCACGCCCTCAATCACTTCAGCTGCGACCTGGGTCTTGGATTGGATCTCTCCTATCTGTTGCCGGATCTCTTCGGTTGCCGTGGCCGTTTGACTGGCAAGATTCTTCACTTCCGATGCCACCACCGCGAAGCCCTTGCCGGCATCACCTGCGCGTGCCGCTTCGATGGTCGCATTGAGCGCCAACAGATTGGTCTGCTCGGCGATGTCGGTGATCATGTTCACGACCTGCCCAACTTGTTCGGCAGTCTCGACCAACCCTTGAACGGTGTCGTGGCTCTTCTGAGCCTCGATGACGGCCGAGGATGCAATTTGCGAGGATTCGCTCACCTGCCGACTGATCTCCGACACCGAACTCGACAACTCTTCAGTCGCTGAAGCAACCGTCTGTACATTGACAGAGGCCTGTTCGGCAGCCGCTGCAACAGCGGTGGCCTGTTCGGAAGTAGCACTCGCGGTAGACATCATAGTCTCTGACGATGACAACAGTTCCGTTGCCGCCGTAGAAAGCCCAGAGACGATCCCACCGACGCTTTGTTCCAGTCTGTCGGCCAGATCGTTCAACGCTGCCTTTTTCTCTTCCTCGGCCCGAACCTCTGCAAGCCTCTGTTCTTCCTCCAAGCGAATCCGGTCCTCGGCGTTCTCCTTGAAGACTTGCACCGCACTCGCCATCCTGCCGATCTCGTCGGATCTGTCTGTCGCCGGAACATCGACAGCCAGATCGCCATCCGCCAACCGACCCATAGCGTCGGTCATCGAGATCACTGGAGTTGCAATCGAACGTGTCAGGACATACGCCAAGACCGCGCCGACCAGCACGCCAACCCCAAGAAGAATCCATTCGATGGTCACTAGTTGGGTTGTCTTATTGGCTCCTGCTGTTGCATCCGACATCAGCAACTGTCTTTGGTTCGCGACCATGCCGCCCTGGCGCGATCCGTCATCCTGTTTGGGACCAACCAGGATCGTCATCAGCTTGCCGGCCCGCGGGGCCGCCTCAGTGACCAAGGTGTAGTTCGCCATGTTCCATTTCTTGGAGCCACGGATCGCGAACATCTTCGGCGGAAACGGCACGAACTCGCCCCGCGCCGTGGAGAAAGCTTTGAAGGCCTCTTGTTGCTCAACAGAGAGCATATCCACGGCGTTGGTAAGATCAGTGAACCTGCGTTGGTTCTTGGCCCACAATTTCTCAAAGGTTTTCCCGAACTTGGCATCTCCAGTTAGAAGATAAGCGCGGATGTTTGCCAATCCGAGGCCGAGCGTGCCACGCACGTCTGCCATCATACCCAAAAGATCTATTCGTTTCGCGCGAGACACGGCCTCTTGCATAGTTGCGGGATCTGATTTTGGTGCCAGTTCCAGATCGATCATCTTGGTGATCATACTGAACATTACGCTTGCGCGTGGAGCCGCATGCGCGACCAGCATCAGGGTTGCAGGTTGCTCCTCCGGCGTATTGGCAATTTTCTCAACACGAGCCTGAGCAATCTCGAATTCA
>JABIRP010000372.1 GCA_018699735.1 Rhodospirillaceae bacterium
CGTCATCCTGAGCCGGGGTGAGCGTAGCCGAAGCCCGCGTCGAAGGGCGCTCTTCCTGATGTCCTAACCTCATCCGTCAGCCCGCTCCAGATACTGCCCGACCCAGTCGAATCCTACCAACTCCACATACGCGTCCATCAGCCGCTTGGTCACTGGGCCCGGCACTGTACCTGCGGCAAAAGTCCGGCCGTTGATGGCGCGAACCGGGCAGATGCAGAAACTGGTCGACGTGACAAACACCTCGTCGGCGTTATAGGCGTCAAACAGATCGATGTCGGTTTCCTCGACCGAGAGACCCATATCCCGCGCCAGGGTCATGGTCACATCCCGGCTTACCCCTGGTAGCACGTAGCGGGCGCGCGGCGTTCGTAGGCGGTCGCCGTCGATGACGAAGATGTTCGAGCCTTTGCCCTCGGCCAGACTGCCGTTCTCGTCCAGCAGTACCGCCAGCGCGTCTGGGTTCTGCGCCGCCACTTCCAGGTCGGCCATGATCAGGTTCAGGTAGTTGTGGGTCTTGGCGCGCGGGCTGATCATGTCAGGCGCGGTGCGCCGCACCGAGGGCGTCATCACCTCCATGCCGTCGCGATAGAGCTTGCCGCGTTCGGTGATCGGCAGCGGCGTGCACTCGACAATAACGGTGGCGCCGGTCCACTCCGGCCAGGCCTCACGGTCTCCCGGGTCGAGCCCGCGCGAGACCCGCTGCGTCACCCAGTAATCGTCCTTTGGGCCCAATAGCGGCAGATTGCGGCGCACCACGTCTTCGGTGATCTTGACGAACTGATCCAGGTCCAATTCCGGGTCGAGTTTCAGATATCGGAGCGATCGTTGGAAGCGCTCCAGATGCTCGCGCAGGCGAAAGATCTCGTGCCCGAAAGTGCGGGTGGTGTCGAACACCGCGTCGCCGAACTTGAAGCCGCGATCCTTGAACGGGACCGTCGCCTCGCTCTCCGGCATGATCTCGCCGTTCATGTAGACGACGCGTTGGTTGGCGATGGTCATGGGTTGGTCTCCTGGTTGCTCGCTATTCCACTAAGGGGCCGCTTCCCGGTTTGCCGCAGCCAAGACCGGGATCTCGATCCGGAGAGTACTCTGGCGCGAGATCCCGGCTCTCCCTTTGGTCGGCCGGGAAACGGCAAAGTAGGGGGATTCGGAATCTCACCGCCCAAATTCGGTCAAAACATGGCCCGGGCCCTTGTCGAGATCGGCATACCCGCCCTCACCGAAGACTTTGGCACCGTTTACCCAAACTCCATGAATGCCGGAGGATTCTCGGATCGCTCTCGTGCCGCCGCCAGGCAAGTCGGAGATCCGGTGTGGTTTTGAGATCCCGATCTCGGTCGGGTCAAACAGCATCAAATCCGCGTGGCTGCCAACCGAGATCCGGCCCCGGTCGCGCAAGCCGTAGAGGTCGGCCGGATGGCTCGTCAGCCGGCGGATGCCCTCGACCAGATCGAACTCGCCGCGCTCGCGCACCCAACGCGACAGGAAGTGGCAGCCGAAGCCGGCATCGCACATGAAGATCAAATGTGCACCTGCATCCGACAGTGAGATCACGCCGGAGTCATGGCGCAGGATCGGCCCGACGCCGTCCTCGTCGACGTTGAGGAAGCGACCGACGATGGTGGTCTCCAGTTTTTCTTCCAGCGCCAAATCGCAAAACACATCGACCGGGTCCGTGCCGCGCTCGCGTCCGATATCGGCGAAGGAGCGGTTCTGCAGGCCGGCGTTGGAAGCCAGTGCCGGCACCGCAACTTCGACTCGGTCCCAATTGCCATAGAAGATCACGCCGGCTTGCGGGTTCGCCAGATTGGCCTTGAAGGCGTTGCGGAAACTCTCATCGGCATAGGCGGCGGCCAGTACCTCGGGCGGTTTGGCCTTGATGTCGGCGAAGGCGTCGTGACTGTAGAAGGGATACGGGTTGGCGGGATTGAAGTCGAAGGACAGCGGTTGGCAGGTGACCTGGGCGTAAATTTCGTGCCCGCGCCCGCGCGCCGCTTGGCATTGCTCCATCATCTCCATGGATTTTTCCGGATGCGCCTCGTTGTACATGGTCAGCGCGGCGGTGATGAAGATCGGCTTGCCGGAGGCTTCGACGAAGGTCTCAAGCAGGTCGACCGTGCCGCGCCGTCCGGCCGCGATCTGCATGACGCCGTGCTCGCGGCCGTTCATCAGACCGGCGAGCTGGCGCACCTCGTCGTCGCTGGCGATCGTGGAGGGCATCGGCCGGCCACCGGCACCCAGATGGTTCGGCGAGAACGACGTGGCGAACCCGATGGCACCGGCGTCGAGCGCCTCTTGCACGGCCGATTTCATCGCGTTCATCTGCGCTTCGCTCGGCACCTCGCGTTCGGATGCTTCCTTGCCCATGATGGCGGTGCGGGTGACCGAATGGCCGGCGAGCACGGCGGTGTTCGGATAGACGCCCTTGGCCCGCAACATGTCCATGTATTCCGGGAAGCTCTCAAACCCCCAGTCGATACCCGCAGTCAGAGCCGACAGGTCCATGCCTTCAACAATCGAAAGGTTGGCCGCAACCAGTTCGCGATGCTCGGGCGGGCAGGGGGCGATGGCGAAGCCGCAATTGCCCATGACCACGGTCGTAACACCGAGCGAGGGCGAGGGCGAAGCGGTGCTGTCCCAGGTGAGCTGCGCGTCATAGTGGGTGTGGGTGTCGACGATGCCGGGCGCCAGAACCGCGCCATCGGCATCGACCACAGTCTCGGCACTCCCGACCGAGGACCCGATCTCGACCACGCGGCCATCTTTGACCGCAACCTCGCCAGACATTTCCGGATTACCGAGCCCGTCGATGATGCGGGCGCCCTTGAATACTACGTCATGCATGCCGTTTTCTCCCATCCACCCTCGCGACCGGGTGCCGCGCCCACTGGCGAATTGTTGGCAAGTCTATGCCGACCTGCGTCAGGCGGGAAGACTCCCGGCAACGTGATGAAATAGCTGATCTCTATCCGGCCCCGGATTGATTTCGACTTTGGCGATGATTGGTGGTGTTGGCTTAGAAATCGGTCGGCGCCCCGCCTTCTTCCTTGCGCTTGGCGACGAACGCCTGAAGTTCCTCGTCGATGGCCGGGTCAATCGGTGGGGCTTCGAACTCCTCCAGGATCCGCTTCCAGATCTTGTTGGCTCGCTCGGGCGTCTGGATGGATCCGGCCTCTTCCCAGCTTTCGAAGTTTGACCAATCGGACAGGAACGGATTGTAGAACGCGGTCTCGTAGCGCTCCTGGGTGTGGGCGACACCAAAGAAATGCCCACCAGGTCCAACTTCCTTGATTGCATCGAATGCAATATCCGCTTCACTCGTCGTCACCGGCCGCATGTAGACGATCATCTGCTGCAGGGTTTCGCAGTCCATCACGAATTTTTCGTAGGACGCGCATAGCCCGCCTTCCAGCCACCCGGCGGCGTGGTAGACCATGTTCACCCGGGCCGACACCGCCGACCAGAGCGAGAATGCACTCTCCCAGGCCGATTGGCTGTCCGGGACATTTGCAGCGCAGGCATTCGAAGCCCGAAGAGGCAAGCCATAGAACCGCGCCATCTGGCCTGACATCTGGGTCGCCCGCATATACTCGGGCGTGCCGAATGCCGGCGCTCCGGTTTTCATATCGACGTTCGACGTAAAGGTGCCGATTGCCGTTGGACAACCAGGTTTGATCAGCTGTAACAACACGATCGCCGCCAGACCTTCCGCCATCGACTGTGCAACGGCCCCAGCCATCGTCACCGGAGCCATGGCACCGGCTAGCGTGAACGGTGAGACCACAGTCGGCTGACCGCGCTTGGCGAGGCGCATGGCGCCGTCGAGCATTGGGTAGTCGTGCTTCAGAGGCGAGGTGGAGTTGATGTTTGAATACATCCTGGGTGCCGCATCGAACTCCGCATGGCTCAGACCACCGGCAATACGGATCATCTCCATCACATCCTCGACCCGTTCCTTGCCGAGGCAATACGCGTGGGCGACTTTGTCGGTCAATGTCAGCTTGTCGTAGAGGCAGTCGAGATGGCGGATCGATGGGTGGATATCGATCGGCTCGACTGGATATCCGCCGGCGAAATGGATGCAGTTGAAGTATTGGGTCAGCTTGATCAGATCGCGGTAGCTCTCCCGGGTTCCTGTGCGCCGGCCGCGGTCCAGGTCGGAACAATTCGGCGGGCTGGAAACGTTGCCGAAGACCATACGGTCGCCACCGATCTCGATCTGACGGTCCGGGTTGCGCGGTGTGATAGTGAATTTGGAAGGGACGCCTTTCAGCGTCTCCATGACCAGATCTTGGCCCATGCGCACGTTCTCGCCGTCGACGATGCACCCGGCCTTGGCCAAGACCTCTACTGCTTCTGGGTTCAGGAACTCGATGCCAATTTCTTCCAGAATGCGCATGGCGCCCTGGTGGATGGCCTGGATACCCTCTTCGCTGAGAGGTTCGGTTGGTCGGTCGGAATTAACCGGTAGGCTCCACGGCAATTGGCTGATCACCTGGCCCTTGCCACGGGTATTTCCGGCGCGTCCACCGCTGCGACGGCCGCGTCTAGATCCGCTATCACCAGATCCGTTATCACCGGATCCGTTATCACCAATTGGTATCGTCTCCATGTCCGTCACTTTCGTTGACCCGATTTGCCAGCTTATCTGGCAACGACGACTTCCGCACCCGGCACCTCAGGCTCGGCGTCGACGAGTTGCGGCGGGAAGCCCGGTGCGCGAAGTTCGGTTGTGCAAGCATCTTCCAGGCGCTTGACGATCATCGAAGACCAGGCCCGCTCACCGTAGCGCGTGGCACCGTCGCGGAAGATGTCGCGGACTAGTGGTGAGACCTCGAGCGGCACCTCGCCGCGCTCGGCCACGGTCTCGAATAGGCCCATGTCTTTCAGAACCAAATCCATCGTGAAATTGATGTCATAACTGCCGTTCAGGATGACCTGGCTTTCGGTCTCGTGGACGAAGGAATTGCCGGAGGAAACGCGGATCGCCTCATAGGTGGTCGCGAGGTCCATGCCGGCCCGGTCCGCTACCGTCAGCGCCTCGCCGAGAGCGACCAAGTGCACCGAGGCGAGGTAATTGGTCACCACCTTCAGGACCGAGGCCGAGCCGAGTGGCCCGGTGTGCAATATCTTTCGGCCCATCGCTGTCAGTGCAGGGAGTGCCGTCTCGAAAGTGGCGCGCTCACCGCCGGCGAAGATCGCGATATTTCCGGTCGCCGCACGATGACAGCCACCCGAAACCGGGCACTCAAGCACCGAGGCTCCGGTTTTGGCGACAAGGCCCCCCAGGCGCTTTACCTCGGCCTCGTCGGTGGTGCTCATCTCCATCCAGATCTTGTTTGGTCCAAGGCCGGCCAGTACGCCGTCCGCTGCCTCCATGACTTCGGCCGAGGCGGCTGGTGATGGCAGGCATGTGATAACCGCGTCGACCGCCTCTGCCATGGATTTCGGAGAGTCAGCCCAGGTGGCGCCGGCATCGAGAAATGGCTTGGCCGCTGCCTGGTCGAGATCTCGGACGGTCAACGCGAAGCCATTTCGCTGTAAGCTTCCGGCGAGTTTTCCACCGACATTGCCGAGGCCTATAAACCCGATCTTCATTGGCGCCTGTCCTTTGGTCTAAGTTTAAGGGCATGAGGGTGTCCTCGCAGGCGCATCCTGGCTGTTCCGATTGCGACGCCTTCACGGCAGATGCCGTCCAATACATTGACGTTGCGTCGCGATTGACAGGTTGATCGCATGCTCGGCAAATGAGTTTTCTTGTTTGCATAAAGGAGACGAAGCCCGTGGCGACGTTCGATATCACGGTTTTGATGACATTTGCGGTTCTGTGGGCTGCAATCGTGCCGACGCCAGGTGCGAACTCTCTCCTGGTCACCCACCTGGCCCTGACCCGGGGTTGGGCGCATGTCCTTTATGCGATCGCCGGAAACATGGCGGGGATCTTTCTGCTGGCCATGTGCGCGCTCTTGGGAATGGCTCTCGTGCTTGAGGCGTTTCCCTGGTTGCGGCTGGCAGTTCATGTATTTGGCGGTGGGTATCTGATCTACTTCGGAGCGCGCCTCTTGGGCCGCGCACGGCGCCCGGCTGCTATTGAGACCGAGCAGGATTTGACGTCGGAGCCTGTTCGCCCCGGGTGGAAAACCGTTGGGCTGGGTTTTGCGACGGCTCTATCCAATGCCCAGGCGATCGTCTTCATCACCAGTATATTCGCCGTCTCAGGCGTGTTGCAGGCAAATGTATTCACGGGCCTTGGATGCATCGCTATCATGATCATTCTGAACGCGACTTATCTGGCTTTGCTTGGTTGGTTGTTCCTTCGCCCAACGTTTCGGAGTGTATACCTGCGGTTTCGTCGCTGGATCGAAGGGACGATTGGAGTGCTGTTCGTCTTCTTTGGCGCCAGGCTGGTCTTGAAGGAACTAGCGCGCCTTTGATGCAGACAGGAGATAGAGCTTGGCCAAGAAAACCACCGCCGCTTACGAATTGCTCCGCCGGTTGGGCGCGCATCCGGTCGAGTACATCTTCGCCAACGGTGGCACCGATTTCGCACCGGCAATCGAGGCTTGGGTCGAGGCCTCTGGCGATGGAGTGGCTATTCCTGAGTTCATCACCGTGGTGCATGAAACCGTCGCCGTCGGCATGGCGCATGGCTACACCCTGGCGACAGGCCGACCGCAGGCTGTGATGGTGCATGTCAACGTCGGGCTGGCGAACTCGGTCATGGGATTGCTCAACGCCGCTGCCGATCAAGTTCCAATGCTGATGATGTCAGGGCGCACGCCGATTACCGAATATGGTCGGTCCGGCAGCCGAAATGTCCCGATCCACTGGGGCCAGGAAATGCGCGACCAGGGGGCCATGGTGCGTGAGGCGGTCAAATGGGACTATGAGCTGAAA
>JABIRP010000373.1 GCA_018699735.1 Rhodospirillaceae bacterium
GGGGGCGGTGACAGTACCGCCACCGCCAGTGAGCGACGCAGTCAGGGAAAAGGTGTTCGCGGCGGTCTTCTGAAAATCGAGGCGCAGCAAATGCTCTCCGCCCAGACTGTCGACAACGGTTGTGCTGATCTGCTCTGCCTGTCCAACGGGAGCATCGGCAGGCAGGTTGGCGGCGAGATCGATCCGCCCCGTCGGCGCCGCAATCGTACTGGCCCCTGCTCGCACAGGCTCCAAAGCGGCAAGGCTATCAGGGTTTGTCGCTGTCACAGTACCGCTCGCGTCGGTCGCGAGGCCAAGAAGTTGACGCCCCTGCGTGTCGACCAATGCACCGTTTGCATCAAGGTTGAATCCGCCGGTGCGCAGTAACGCAACACCGCCCGGTGTACCAGGATCCCTCGTCAGTAGAAAACCGCCACCGGACAAGGACAAATCGAATGGATTTTCAGAAGCCAAAAGCGGTGCCGAAGCGCTCGGGCGCGACACCGTGTTCGCCGTTACGCCTTGGCCGGATGACGAAGAGGAGAACTGGGTTTCCCGCGTGGCAAACCCTGGGGTCGTCGCATTCGCGACGTTACTCGCGGTGTTGCGAAAGAAGCGGCCTTGCGCCGTCAACGCCGATAATGCGGCGCCGATACCTGAAATGTTACCCGCCATGATTTCCGGCGTTTCCTTGACGTTCTGTCGGGCGATTATATTACCCTAATTATTAAGAGATTACCAATTTCAGTGACAGTCCAAGCCAGGTCCGATCTATTGCACATGAAACTGGACGTTTAAATTTATTGGGGGACTTAGCGTGATGGCCGAGACTTACAATGGAAAATGCTTTTGCGGTGCGATTGAACTCCAGGCAACGGGAGCACCGGAAGTGATGGGCTACTGTCACTGCGAGTCTTGTCGTTCCTGGTCGGCCGGGCCGGTGAATGCCTTCACGCTTTGGAAACCCGAGACCGTGACCATCACCAAGGGCGCCGAGCACATTGGTAAGTTCAAGAAAACCGAAGCCAGCGACCGGCAATTTTGCACCAAATGCGGCGGCCACATCTTAACCGACCATCCAGCCATGGGGCTCGTCGATGTCTATGCCGCAACGCTACCCAGTTTGAAGTTCGAGCCTGTGGTGCATGTGCACTACGGAGAGTCGGTGCTGCCGATCAAGGACGGGCTTCCTAAGATGAAGGACACGTCTGCGGCATCGGGAGGCTCTGGCGAAACCATCCCAGAGTAACGTTGTAGCGGGGCAGATCGGAGGCAGGTATTGCGGACCTAGCCCGCCAGTGCGCGCTCAAGCATCTGTCGTTGCACCAGCATGTTCGCCGTATTTGCCTGATCTATCAGTTGCTGGAAGCTGCCAGCCGTTGCCTCCCTGTCTTCGCCTCGTCCGTGGCGAGCAAGCAACCGGGTTTTCTGGATCATAAAATCGCTATAGGGGAAAGGTTCGCCGCTCGTATAGGCCTCAAGCGCGTCTGAATAGCGCTCCGCCTCATCCCAATCCTGATGCCGAAGCGAGACATCCATGGCGTCACTGTAGAATGCGATGTAGTTGTGCCCGACGCAATCTCCCGCCAGCAACGTCTCGCCCTCAGATAGCGCTGCCAGGCTCTCGTCCCGGCTCTCATGCATCCGCGCCATCATACCTAGGACCCAAGGACCCAAAAACCCGATACCAGTTTCGTGGGCGGTTGCCAGCGCCTCCTGCAGGGCGGTCAATATTGGACCGCGAGCCATGCCCTGTCCTTCGCGCGCATAGGCCCAGTAAATCGTAAGAAATGGCATAAACCGGTTGGCGCCTAGCAATTTTGCCAACTCGAAGCCGTGATCAGTGTGAACAACGGCGTCCTCATTGCGGCCCTGCTCAACCAATGCCCGAGCCGCTGCGACATGCGCCACCATCTCAGCGCGTTGATTGTGAGACTGGCGCGCGTTTTCAATTGCCATGGCGGCGCTGGCCCCAGCGACTTCCATCTGGTTCATGTAAACCCGACACCACGATTCCATAAATTCATTGTCGACAGCAACGCGGCCGAAGCCATGTTCACGCGACAATGAAATGCAGCGCTCGAAATAACGGAATGCCGTCAACACCCGACCCGAGGAGTAATAGGCATCCCCCAAACCACTCAAAGCCCGAACCTCTCGTTCCGGTGCACGAGCCCGTTCAGCGGCTTCTAAGGCAGCACGGTGCTCCTTCAGGCACCCTTCAATCCGAGCCAACGGAAAAAAGATGCTGCCCCGGTAGTAATGAATGTCCGATTGTTCGGTATCGAGACTGTCTGCTACCGCCAGGGCTTCGGCCTGATCGAGAACACCGAGTGCGCCATCATAATCGTCGGTGATCCGCATACCGGCCGCCAGGCCAATCAGTGCGCGACATCGCTCCGGGTCGACTTCGGTTGCCTCAAGAGCCATCCGAAAGGTTTCGATGGAGTGAGCGGCTTGGCCGTTCTCTCGCAGGCTTTCACCCTGCAACATCAGGAGCGGGTATCGGGCGGCGGGAGCCTCGGCGATCTCGAGGCCGCGGGTGACCGCTTCAAGCGCCGTTTCGAACCGAAACTGATCGGCGTGGTGACGGGCAACGTCGCTGTAGGCCCCTGCGGCCAATGGGCTTTCGGCTCGGTCCAGATGGAGAGCCCAAAGGGTTACATCGCGCTCCTCGAACCACCCGGCCGCCTTCTCATGCAATTCTCGCCGGCGTGACTTCAAAAGCGATGAGTATGCCCCATCCCGAACCAACGCATGCTGGAACAGAAAACCTCCGTCATGCGGTTTGATCAGCGCATGGTCGATCAGCTCGCTACAGGTATATTGATGGCTTCCCATCAGA
>JABIRP010000051.1 GCA_018699735.1 Rhodospirillaceae bacterium
ATCGTCGCATCAATGCCAGTCAGCTCCGGCGGCACGACCAAATGGTCCGGCACGTCGACCAAGGCGCGTCGGTCGGCGCCGTTGTGCCAATGCACGCGAAACAGATTACGAGGATCGGGGGCGTCGGGGTCAACCTCGGCGATGGCGCGCGCCTTTTCGGCGAGGCGGGCCGGCGGGTCGGCAAGATCGGAGATGCGCGGCAACTCGATCCCGGCGGCCTTAAATCGGGCGACGTTACGCTCGAATGTAGCGCGGTCGGCGATGTCCAAGGTCATTTCTCTGCTCCGTATTTCAATATTCAAACCCGATGCTCATGCCAGCGCCAGCGTGGTAGAGGATATGGCAATGTAGTGGCCATAGGCCCGGGTTTTCGCAGTCGCAGCGGATCAGGGCCGAGCCGCTGGCTGGCACCATGACACAGTCTCGGGTCGGGCCAAGGAACGAGCGGCCGTTGATCGCCAGTTCCTGGAAATGGTGGCCGTGAAAATGCATCGGATGGGCCATGCCGGTTTGATTGCGAATCTCGATCTCTATGCGTTCGCCCTGGTTGAGCTTGATCGGCCCGGTTCCACCGTTCGCCTCTTCCACGCCCCAGATATATCCCGCCATCTCGCCGGTCAGGTTGAGCACGACGCGACGATCAGCCGGGCGTTCGCTCCAGGGGATGGCGCTTTTCAGGCCGAGCTCGAATGGGTCGTCGCCGAGCGGGCCAACGGCTTCACCGCCGTCTGAGGAAATCTTGCCAACAGTGCCGTCGCCGGTTGCCAGAATGACACCGGTGCGTTCGGTGCCGCCCTCGCGCCGCGCCAGAATCGGCCAAGCCCCCGCGCCAGCCGGCAGGTTGATCAGCAAATCGGCGCGCTGGGCGATCGCCATCGGAAAACGGCTCACGCGCACCGGAACGCAGGCATTGCCGTCGGTTGCCACTAGCCAGGCCGAAAGCTCGCCGAGGTCGATCAAAAAATTGGTTGCCGTCGCGGCGTTGATCAGCCGCAAACGGACCCGGCCACTTTTCTCGACCCGAACGACCTCGGGGTCGTCGAGGGTATGTTCATTGGCTAGGAATGCATCGTATTCGACATCGTTTAGATCGTGACCACCGCCATGACCTCCAGCCTCCGGCATCTCCTCGGTTTCCTGAAGCCTCGCCAGGATCTCCTCCGGCGGTGTGAAGGAGAAGTCATGCAGCATCACGACGACCTCTTGTCGGTCTTCCGCGACCTCGTCGGCGGTGCGCACGATCAGAGGTGCTGCCAGCAGACGTTGCTCCTGCAGCCCTGAGTGCGAATGCATCCAATGGGTTCCAGTCCTGGGCGCATAGCGCCAACGTGAGACGCTGTCGGGTGCCAGGGCAGAGTAATACGGATTACCGTCCAGCGGTCCCGGCGGCTCCTGACCATGCCAGTGGACCTGGGTCACCTCGCCGGTGTGATTGTGCAGCACGACATCGATCATCTCACCCGGATCGACGACCAGTCCGTGAGCGCCTGAGCCTTGCTGAACCAATCCGAATACTTCGGCTGGCCGGCCGAGCACCTCGATGGTCCTGGTGACGATGTCGATATGGGTCGGCTCGCCGACATCAAGATCGGCGACCGTGGTTGTCTCGATCACTGGCCCGTTTTCGTCATCATGTCCGCGCACGTTCGAATTCCTTCCAGGCACTGCCGTTAGCGTTATAGAGCTACGGCTTCATGCCGTCACCTCCTCAGGCGTCCGTCCTACGATGTGTCGATACATCTCTGGATCCGTAGCGCCTTCGGTGCCGAACACGATGATGCTCGAGGTTTCGGTCAGGCCGGCGCGCGACCGCGCCTCCTTGTCGCCGGCCAGTGCAATCAAGCCGACCAGACCCGCCACACCGGACTCTCCCGCCACCATTGGTGCATCTCCGTGTCGACCGTCGGCCAATAACCGCATGCAGTCTTCGGCGGCGCCGTCTTGCACTGTCATCGCCCAAGCGGCGCCGGGCTCCAGAATGTCCCAGGCGAGGGTTGATATCTCACCACAGGCAAGACCCGCCATGACGGAATCTATATCACCGGAAATCACTGTCGGCCTCCGATTCTGCAGGCTGTGGAACCAGCACGCCGATTGTTCCGGCTCGACGATGATACTCGTTGGTCGGCGGTCGCCGTAGCTCTGCCAAAATTGAGCGCAGGTCGCCGCCGCCATCCCGCCGACACCAGCCTGCAGGAAAATATGGCTCGGCACGACGTCGGCGGGAAGCTGTTCGATCGCCTCCGCAGCCATTACTGCATATCCTTGGGTCACGTCACGAGGGGCCTCGAAGGTCTCGCCGTCGGTGGTATCCGGCACGACGTGCCAGCCCTCTGACCGCGCCGTCTCGAATGTTGTGCGAACCGCATCGTCGTAACTGCCGGGATTGCGTCGCACCTCGGCGCCATAGGCGGCGATTGCTCGTTCGCGGCCAATGCTGACGGCCTCATTGATGAAGATGACGCACCGGCACCCGAACATGCGCGCGCCCCAGGCGACAGAGCGTCCGTGGTTCCCGTCGGTCGCTGCTGTCACGGTAACGCCAGCGGCGAGGTCGGAAAATTTACCAGCCAGGATGTCACCAACATTTGTTTCAACGTTCAATCGCTCACGAATTTCCGCCTGCAGGCGCCGCAGCACGGCATAGGCGCCGCCCAGCGGTTTGAAGCTTGCGAGCCCGAACCGTTCGCCTTCTTGTTTGTAGTAGAGTGCTTTGATACCGAGGGCGTCTGCCAGCCCATCAAGCCGCAAAAGCGACGTTGGGGCATAACCCGGCCATGACGAGATCGCATCCCGGGCTTGGGCGAGGCCGCTTTGGTTCAGGATCCTTGCTTGGCGAGGACCATATTCGGCGGTTGGCTCGTGGCCGGGGTTCGCCGTTAGCTCGAAGGCGTATTTTGGATTGATTTGGTTCAATTCTAGGTGCCTCACGCTTCTCCCACCGGGCGGGGATGTCACACCAGACACTAACCTTCAATCGCTCTGAGAACCAAGGGTGAGAAATCAGGGTCGAACCGATTTGGTATGACCTATGAGCTGGCGGATTTGAAGTGCCGAGCCCGCGTAGCTTGCCGTCAATCGCGAGAGTGATTCGCTTCAGGCACGGATGTCTTCTACCTTTGTGAGCCTCTGCGGTTTTCCAGCAACCCACGTCAGGGCCTGAGAAAGACGTGAAAGACATAGCCATAGAGATGATTGAACTGGCGGAAGAGTGCAATTTCCTCCTCTTGTTCTGTGAGTATCGCCTGCATGCCGGGTGAGATATCTCGATCCATGCGAGCCATCATCGTCTCTATCGGTTGGTAGAAATCGCTTTCCCAGATTTCTGACGGCAGGACTTCGGCATGGACGAATCTATAACCTGCCGTTTCGGTTGCGCGGATATTTTCGCCGGCGGTACGCATGCCGGGATACGCCTGGTTCCAAAAACTGCGCAATACTTCGGGCACCTGTTCCTGTAGCCAAACGCATTCGGAAACCACCGCCAACGCACCAGGTTTTGCGAGATGCCAGAATGCCTCGAGGGCGGCGTCAAATCCGACGGTGAAGACCGCGCCTTCCGACCAGATCAGATCCAGACTTGCGGGCGCAATTCCGCTTTCCGTCATTCCAGCTAGGCGCGTTGATACACGATTGGAAAGGCCCCTCTCTGCTGCGTGCCGTTCGAAAGTCTCCAGAAACGGCCTGTGAATATCAACTCCCGTCACAGTCACGCCCGCATCGGCCAGAACCAAGCCTGCCGCTCCAGTGCCGCACCCCATATCTGCGGCCACCGAGTTTTCGGGCAACATGGACTGAAAGCGTTCGAAGAGTGCGCCGGTTACGGCCTCCGAACCCGGCCCCTGGCGCGGCATAGCTTCAAAGAAGGTGAACAATTCCTCCGGAATTTCGTTTGTAGCTTCCATCCCTATTCTTCCCAGTCTGCGTCAGACCTTTAGCGTCCAAAACTTACCAAGACGCCTCCCGCGATAACGTGGACGAGGCGCCATGGGCCTGAGGTGTCGATCACGACGATATCGGCGCGGCGGCCAACTTCGATGGTTCCGCGATCATGAAGCCCCATCGCGGTTGCCGGATTCTGGGAGACAAGCCCCCAGGCTCCTTCCAGAGATTTCACGCCGCGATTGACCAGACGCTCTGCGCCGTGGAACAGGCTGGGGTAGTAGTAGTCAGACGCAAGAATGGTGCACAGGTTGTCACGAATGGCGTCCTCGGCTGACAGGGACCCTTTTTGGCTGCCTCCTCGGATGGCGTTCGGCCCGCCCATAACAACGTGCTCGCCGTTCGAGGTGGCATCCGCTGCGACTTCGGGCGAGAGCGGAAACTCGCTGATACGCATCCCCATTTCGCGATGCGCCGCCCGTTCGCTGACCGTGCCTTCGTCATGCGCGAGCATTATGGCGCTGTGGCGCCGGGCCAGTTCCGCGACCGTGCGTATCTTCTCTGGGACCTCTGGCGTCCGGCGCTCGATTGCATCAATCTCTGCTAAATATTGGTCGAGCGTGACGCCCGCTTTCCGGGCCCATTGCTCAAGCTTTGTCGTATCGCCGCTTTTCACGGTTTCCAGGGTTGACGTGGTGTGGTCGTTGAACGCGATCGCAGGCGTCGGGTTGTGGGTGAGCCATCCGGCGACATCGTGGATCGCGTCATGG
>JABIRP010000374.1 GCA_018699735.1 Rhodospirillaceae bacterium
ATTCATTTTGATGACGGACATACGAGCCGAAAGGTCTAGTAACTCTCGTTGCCACCGCTCAAGGCGCGTTTGCGGTGTGTCAGGGGATTCTTCTTCAACGTCGACATCAAAATCCGGTAGCGGCGGCGGTAGGTCAATCGGAGTGATAACGGTGGGCTCTAGATCCGGTTCACCAGGAATTTGCGCTCTCTCTACCTTCAGCGCCAACGGGGTGATGCGATGGGCCCGCGCCCTCTTTATGTCGACTGCTGAGTTGAAACTCTCATCGAGTTCTTGCAGAACATGTTCGTCGGCGTTCTTGATAGCCCGATTGAAAGGCGCCGCAGGATGTGATGTTACATTGGTCGTCTCGATCAAGATCAGTTCTTTGAGTTGGATCCTCTTTCTAAGCGTCTCTGCGTCATCGATCACGATCGTCGTAAGTTCTTCTGGTTGTAGCCACACTCCGACCATCGCATGGTCCTTGGGCATGACGACAATCGGGTTTAGGTGCGCCTGCTCGAGTGCTGAAGCAAACAGCATTGTCGTATCAAGACACGTAGCGACCCTACCTTTGAGAATTTGGCTTGGTAGTCTGATCTTTTGGCCGTCATTTTCGAAACTTGCCGGGGGCATCGCATATGTAAGACCAAGGTTTGCGATCGCACCGTATATAGAAGACGCAAGTTCCCAAACGCGTTCCCTTTTTCCAGATTGGTAACCGTCTATGGCGTCTGGCCGCCTCGCCGATCTGAGCAATTTAGAGGCGTCGTTCAGAATTTTGTCTATTGCAGGGTCATTCGGCATCGAGAAGGCAGCAAGCAGCTCGGGCATATAACCGGCGCCGCCCCATTCGTTATAGGCGAGCAATTCGACGGGATAGGAGTTCTCAGTAACGATTTCGTCACGGATTTCGACTGTGATCGTAACCGTACCCTTCATGGCGTCCGCCAAATACAGAAGGAACCCACCGTCGAGCTCAAGGTCTCTGCCTCGAACTTGGACTCTACCGTTTTCTGCCAAGCGGTCGATTTTCCAGGTTCTTGTTTTGACAAATGGCGGGTCCGAACTGAGGGTTACAGTTAGGTCTTCGACTCGCTTATCTTCATTGAGGTTCTCGACGCTGAGGGCGCGCAATAGGGGGAAAGAGGCTTGGTGGCAGGCGAAGTTAAGCTTTGGCGCGATATCGGCGTGGATAGAGATCTCAATCTCTTTATCGGCTATCGTCAAATCGACCATACCTGTTCCTGCCACTTACCCTCGATATTAACTATCTCGATTTCCAGATTTAGGTTGTGAATTAACAAACCATGCTGGACATCATTTCACCAAGAACTAAAAGAGCGCGTAGCATCTATAGAGGGTGATCCATCCACTCTATTCATGGGAAATAAAAACTTTGATTCATATGTATGGCTTGTATCGCGAGCCACGATCAAATCTCTGATTTAGACGGAGCGATGCTTAAGGGATCGGAACTCGGCTGATTAAGACCGCGTTCGCGCTATCAATCGGACGGCCAAAAATAGTTCATTGGGGAAAGCCAAAAGCTGCTGGGATCTTGCTCTTCCGGCCATCTGTCATCGGCAAGGTTCCGCATCCATCGGCCAAGAACCCCTTCGCGGGCGGCAATCGCTCCCGCAACGGCATCGCGCTCGTGCTCTGAGTTTCCTCTCAGCTCCGACATCGGACGCGGTGTGGAGGCTTACCGAGATTCAGTCGGGGTGCCGCTGCCGCCAATCTCGATAGGCAGCAAGGCCCAAGTCTAGGTCGGTCGACCCCGACCCTTTCCCGAACTCATCGATCAGGCCAGCCTCTAGTTGTGCCGCAACGCAGTGCCAAAATCGATCAACATCAGCAGAGAGCGCCGATCCATCTTTAAATCGCCCCAACTGGTTCTCGCAAATATGCCGAGCGACGGCTTCTATGTTGGTTGTCATTTGCGCAGCTTAACACTCGTTGGCTCTGGGAGCTAAGTTTGAAAGGAACACCGGAGAACACACTCGATTTGAGTAAGGTGTTCCGTGTTTGTGGGCTGTATCCCGCAGAAATTCTACGTTGACGAACTCAAGAACACTTGGAACACCGAGAACACCGCAAATAGGGCGTGTCTGCATGTGCGCGAACGGACTGCCAACAGGACCGCATTGTTGTCTCTATCATCGGGCGTTGACGAACAAACGCTACCCAGATCGCTACCCAAAAAATATTAAGGGAGTGCAATAAATCAGTAACTATTTGAAATATATGGTGCCGGTTGAGGGACTCGAACCCCCGACCCCCTGATTACAAATCAGGTGCTCTTCCAGCTGAGCTAAACCGGCGTCGCGTGATCGCGAAGCATCCAATATGCGCTCGGCCATGATCGGGTCAAGCCTCGGTTGTCGTGATAACGGTCTAAAGGGCGATCAAATGGGTCACTCAAACGGCGCGCGCCCCAGAGTTTCCAAAATTGCATTGACGATCATGACGCTGGTCCAAATGTTGGCCTCCTGGGTAACCCCGGCGATATGCGGCGTCAGAACCAGATTTGGGACGCCTTGGAATTTCACCGCACCCGCTGCTGATAACGGCTCCTCGGTGAAGACGTCGAGGGCTGCTCCGCCGATCCGGCCCTCGCGCAGGGCATCCGCCAGTGCAGCCTCGTCAACGACGCCGCCGCGCGAGGAGTTGACCACCACCGCGTGAGATGCCATCTGCACGAGTGCCGCAGCGTCGATGATATTGCGGGTCTCATCGGTCAAGGGAACGTGCGCGGTGATCGCATCGGAGCGAGACATCAGGTCGGCAAAACTGACGCGTTCGGCCCGGAGTTCGCGCCATGACGGATGGTCTGGATGGACGTACGGGTCGCAAGCCAACACGGTCATGCCGATGGCGGTCGCCCGCCGGGCTACATGCCGGCCGATGTCACCAAAACCGAGGATACCAAGGCTTGAGCCCGCCACTTCGCACCCGTTCAGCTGTTCTCGCGGCCACTCGCCGGCCAGCATAGCATCGCCAACCTGAAAACAGCGTCGCCGAAGCATCATGACCGAGGAGATCGCGTATTCCGCAACCGCAACCGCGTTGGCGCCACGGGCCGGAAACACAGATACGTTGCGCGCAGCACAAGCCTCGAGGTCGATGCGCTCCAAACCAACGCCGAGCCGCCCGACCACCGCTAGGTTTGGGCAGGCATCCAGTAATTCCGCGGTGACGCGAGACCGATTGCGCACGATCAGTGCCTTGGCCTGGCTCGCCTCGTGCAGCATATCGTCGGGTCGGTCGACCAATGTCGGATCGTAGAGCGCGCCATGCTCTCGCACCATGCGCTCGGCGATACCGGCATCCATGAATTCGGTGATTACGATATCGGCCATTGGATTACCTCAAATACTTTTTTTCATTAGCCTTCATGGCCGGCACGCCTTGCAGATCGAAAACGTCTGAAACCGGCGGCAGATCGCCGTGCACCTGGTGGATACCACCATCGGCGCGGATCCGACCGAAGGTGTCCCGCAAGGCCCCGACGATGGCGCGAACGCCGTGATTGCCATAGATCACCAGCTTGATGTTGCCAAGCTCGGTGATGCGCGCTTCGGTCAGGTCGGGATAGGCCGTCGGTACGATCACGATCGGCGCATCCAGATCCCAGGCGCGCGAGAACTCGACAATTTCGTCCGGTGTCTTCTGTTTAGAATGCACCAGGACCGCATCGGCACCGGCGGTGACATAGGCCTCGCCACGCTTCTTTGCTTCGGCCTGGCCCTGGCCGGCAATCAGAGCTTCGGTCCGGGCTACGATCATGAAATCTGGGTCTTTACGGGCAGAGACCGCCGCCTCGATCTTTCCCTGGAATTCTTCAATCCGCAGCAACTCCTGACGCCCGCCTTCGAGCAGGCTGGTATCTTTGGGAAAGGATTTGTCTTCGATCACAATGGCGGCCACCCCCGCTGCCTCGTATTTCTCGATTGTGTGCATGACGTTGATGGCGTTGCCGTATCCGGTATCGATGTCGGCAACCACCGGGGTCCCAACCGCATCGACCATCACGCGCGTTGCCTCCAGATGTTGGCTCATGGAGATCAGGCTTGCATCCGGGATGGCGTGGGCGGCCGAGATTTCAAAGCCGCTGGCCCAAATGCCGTCAAACCCGGCCTCCTCGGCCAGCCGAGCGCCGAGCGGGTCATGCGCGCCGATGATATGGGTGAGCGCTTTATTGGTGAGAGAGGCTTTGAGACGGGTGGTCATACGCATAGCTGAATTCCTTGGCGAGTTTGGCGCCAGGGATCATCGTTCAAGCCGCCGGATGAGGCAATCAATTAGCCCAGGGGATTAGCCCAGGGGATTAGCCCAGGGGATTGGCCCAGGGGATTGGCCCAGGGGATTGGCCCAGGGGATTGGCCCAGGGGATTGGCCCAGGGGATTAGCCCAGGAGATTAGCCCAGGAGATTAGCCCAGGAGATTAGCCCAGGGGATTAACCCAGGCCGGACTGGACCAACCGGGTTTCCAGATCCTTCAGGCGGGCCGTGCGTTCGTTGCCATCTTCGCAACCCTCCAGGAAGGAGGTCAGGAAGTCCTCCCGTTTCATGAACGCGTAAGCCTGTTTGCGGGCGGCAGCGATAATCGGGCCCTCCGCGAATGCACCTTCTTTGATCATGTCGACGATGATCAAGGCCTTGTCCGACGTCGAAGTCTTTTGTTTGTCGAGCTTGCCGTAAAAATCCATCGCTTCGATCAATTCGCCTTGCATGCGCTCAAATTCTTGGGCAAACCGCTCTTTGCGCCGTCCAGCCATATTGCAAGCGATGGATGCCTTATGAAGTCGCCCGAACATGCGGAGTTGCTGAATTGGCCCGCCGGGAA
>JABIRP010000375.1 GCA_018699735.1 Rhodospirillaceae bacterium
CCAGTAGGGCGCTCTCCATCGCCGTCGCATAGGGATGCGCCGGAATGTCGTCCGGCAGAACCAGAACCGGCGTCTGGCAGTTGCGCACGAAGTCGCGGTCGACAGTGAACACGAAATCCGCCCGCTTGGTGTACATGTTGTTGAGGTAGTCAGAGGCCATCTCCAGGGTGATCTCAGGGCGCCGCTCGCAGAACTCCGGCGCCCAACCCTTGATATTGTTTTGGTAGAAGATGTCCGGCACGGTGGAGCTGTAGCCGCTCGGATGCACCAACACCGCAGAAACGACCCGGTCGCCGGCGCGCTTAAGCAGATTCCAGATCATGGGGCCGCCGATGCAGTACCCCATCACCATGAAGCGGTCGATCCCGAGATGGTCCATCAGGTCAAGTTGGTCGTCGGTGAAGCCGTCCCAAGTCCGCTCGATCTCGAGGGGGCCCTCCGACTGGCCACCATTGGCGTTCCGCAGATCGAGCGCGACAACGCGGTAGGTGTCGCTGAATTCTTCCAATGGATTGAAGGCATGGTTTGTGAGCCCCGCGATCGTCGCGTTCAGCCCGCCGCCGGGAATAACCAGCAGTGGGAAGCCCGAACCCGCTTCCTCGTAGTGGATTTGCACGGGACCGTTTTCATAGATTGGCATGGCGTTTCTCCCTTTCTGATAAGGTATACTTCGATTGCACAAATGGTTTCCACCCTGCACAAGTACGATCATACGCATCAAAATAGGGGCATTTGCCGTCACGCCCCCGAAATGGAGTCTGCATAATGACAAATGCTTACACGCCGCCGAAAGTTTGGAAATGGGAAGGTCAGAAGCAGGGACGGTTTACCAGCACCAACCGGCCGATCTCTGGTGCAACCCATGACAAGGAACTCCCCATCGGCAAGCACCCGCTGCAGCTCTATTCACTCGGCACGCCAAATGGTGTGAAGGTCACGGTGCTGTTGGAAGAGTTGTTGGCGAAGGGCCATGCGGGCGCCGAATACGACGCCTGGCTGATCCGCATCAGCGACGGTGACCAATTCGGCAGCGGCTTCGTTTCGGCGAACCCGAACTCCAAGATACCGGCACTGATGGACCACAGCACCAATCCACCAACCCGGGTCTTCGAGTCCGGTGCGATCCTGCTGTATCTGGCTGAGAAGTTCGGCGAATTCATGCCGAGCGATCCGGCGCAGCGGCCGGAATTTCTGTCCTGGTTGTTTTGGCAAATGGGCAGCACCCCGTATCTCGGCGGCGGTTTCGGCCATTTCTACGCCTACGCAGATGAAAAACAAAAATACCCCATCGACCGTTTCACAATGGAAACCAAGCGCCAACTCGACGTGCTCGACCGTCGCCTGGCCGACAACCACTTTATCTGCGGTGACGAGTATACCGTCGCCGATATGGCGATTTGGCCGTGGTATGGCGGGCTGGTCATCTTCGACCAGTATGAGGCAGAAGAGTTCCTCGACGCCAAGTCCTACACCAACGTGTTGCGCTGGGCGGAGGAAATCCACGCCCGCGAACCGGTTAAACGCGGCCGCATGGTCAATCGCCTGCGCGGCGAGCCGCACGAACAACTCCGTGAACGTCATGACGCTGGGGATTTCGAAACAAAGACCCAGGACAAGATCGAGGCGGCGAACTGAAGGGCGCGCAACAACAGCGTTTAACCGAGCGCCGAGGTGTCGGTGTGCTCGAATAGAAAGGATGACCATGGACCAAGAGGCCTTGTCCAATCTCTCCCGCCCGAATGTGTTGCGGGTCGGCATCAATCTCGGCAACATTTTGTTGGTTACCGGGAAAAGCGCCGCCGGAGCCCCTGAAGGCGTCGCGCCGGATATGGCCGCAGCTCTGGCCGAGCGATTGGGCGCTTCCGTCGAGTACGTAACCTATCCCAGCCCGGGAGAAGTTGCCGACGCCGTGGCGCATGACGAGTGGGACGTCGGACTGATCGCCGAAGAGCCGAAACGGGCCGAGTCCATCTCGTTCTGCGGCGCCTATGTCGAAATCGAGGCAACCTATCTCGTTCCCGAGCACTCGCCGCTGAAGTCGATTGAGGACGTGGACAGGGCAGGGGTGCGGATCGCGGTTTCAGACCGATCAGCCTACGACCTCTACCTCAGCCGGACCCTTGAACACGCCGAATTGTGTCGTGCGCAAGGTTTGGTCGGCGCATACGAGCTTTTCGTCAATGAACGCCTGGACGCGTTGGCCGGGTTGCGACCGGCTCTGAAAGGGAATGCGGAAGCCCTTGCGGGGTCGCGGGTCATGGACGGAGGCTACACCTCGGTGCGTCAGGCCATCGGAACCAAACCTGGAAACACCGCGCTCAAGACTTTTGCCGAAGCGTTCATCGTCGAGGCGCGCGAAAGTGGTCTGGTCCGCCAACTGATCGAGAAGCACGGTGTTGTGGGCAAGCTCCAGGTGGCGACGGCGGCGTAGGCCGTCAGGCGTCACGGGGCGTCACGGATGACGGTCTCTCGAACCAATGCGTACGGCCCAGCCGAAGCCGACGGAGAATAGAACATGGATTTGCAACTCCACGGCAAAGTGTGTCTGGTCACAGGTGCGAGCGCCGGCATCGGAACCGGCATAGCCCGCATCTTGGCGCGTGAAGGCGTCAGGCTTGCGATCGCCGCCCGGCGCCGGGACCGCTTAGAGGCTCTCGCCGATGAGATTGCCAGCGAAACCGGGACCCGTCCGATCGTCATCCTCGCCGACCTCATGGATCAGGATGCCGCGACGGCGGTGCGCGACGCCGTATATGAGGCCTATGGTCATCTCGAAATCCTGGTCAACAATGCAGGTTTGTCGAGCCCGCCGGATACGATGGCATCCGATGTGGATTGGAACGCGGGCTTTGACTTGAAATTCACGACCGTCCGCCGTCTGACCAACGCGTTTCTGCCGGCCATGCGGGATCAGAGTTGGGGCCGTATTGTCAACATCACCGGTATCGTAGAGCCCTTGTCGACGAGCGCTGCGCTCACGGCTTGTGCGGCGGTCCATGCCTGGGCGAAGGGGCTGTCGCGAGACCTGGCGGCGGACGGCATTACAGTCAATTGTGTCCCGCCCGGACGTATCGACAGCGAGCAAATCCGGGAACGTCTGCATCCGGACCCAGTCGCCAAGCAGGCCTATATCAAGCAATTTATCCCTATGGGGCGTTTCGGCGAACCGGAGGAGTTGGCCAATTTGGTCGCGTTTCTGGTCTCGCCTCGGGCGGGCTATATCACGGGCACCGTCATACCCGTCGATGGTGGAATGTCACGCTTCGCAATGTGATCGTCCGGCCAGGTCAGGGGGAGCAGGGCTTCACACGCCCGCCTTCACTTTCGGAAACACCTCTTCGGCCATGAGCTGCATACAGTCCATGGCGACCGATTTCTCCATGCCGGCCCATTCCATGCTGAGGATTAGGTGGTTCACGCCCAGCCGCTTGTTGATGGCGAGCATTTGATCGGCGACTTCATCGGGAGATCCGATCAGGAAACGGTCGCCAACCAACTCATCAAACCCACCTGCCAGTGTTTCGCCTTCGGGCAATTGATCATCCTGGCCCCAGGCGTGATACGCGGCATATTTTTTCGCTACAAAGGGCCCCGCCAGCTTAATTGCTTCCTCGCGGGTTGGTGCGACGAAAGCCTCGCGGCGCATTGGCAGCTCTTTGGGAAACGGTTTATCCGTGGCGTCGAGCTCGCGCTTGTATACGTCCATTTGCTCGACGATTGTGTCGACCATGCTATGGGGATTTATGTACCAGCAGTCGCCATGCGCCGCTGCGCGCCGAAGGGCGATATTTGCGTTAGCACCGATCCAGATCGGCGGATGCGGCTGTTGCACCGGCTTTGGCCAGCAGACGGCGCCATCAAGCTCGAAGTGTGAGCCTTTCATGTCAACGACATCTTCCGACCAGAGTCGTTTGATGGCAATCAAGGCCTCGTCGGTGCGCTTGCCACGTTCTCGCTGTGAGGTGCCGAAGGCCTTGGACTCGACCTCGCGATAGCCAATGCCGACACCAAAGATCAGGCGACCCGCCGATAGGATATCGATCGTGGCGAGTTGTTCGGCGATGTCGAGTGGTTTGTGGAGTGGCAGCAATACGATGCCGGCGTTGAGCCGCGCCCGTTTCACTTCGCCGCTCAAGCGCGCCAAAACCGGAAATTGCTGGAAGGCTTGGAAGGTATCGGTCGAATAGTGCGAGCCTTTGGTAATTGAATCGTAACCGAGCTGGTCGGCCATACGCGCCTGCTCGATCATCTCCTCGCCCTTGGCCACCATATCGGCACCCATTTCGTACTGGCCGCGCAGCATAATGCCGATCTGGAAGGTCATCGTCCGATCCTTTGCGAATTATACTTTTGCCATCACAGTTTCCGCGAAGCGTTGCATGTTGTCGAGCGAGGCCGATAGGTCCTCGGGGTTGACCAGCGTGAACATGAAACTGTCGATCCCGAGCTCACGCAGTCCGGTAATGTCCTCAATGGCGGCTTCAGCTCCGCCCGACATCAGGTGCCGTCCGCCTTCGTCGGTGCGCTTATCACTTTCCAGGTAAGACCAATTGGCCCAGAAGCCCAAATGAAGTGCGTTTGGCGCACGCCCAGCCTCTTCCAGGCGCCCTTTCAGCTTATCGAGTGCCGTTTGATATCTAGGTAGAGTGTTCAGCGGGAAGCGCGGGTTTGCCCCGATTGGGAACCAGCCATCCCCGAGTTTGGCGGCACGGCGCTGGGCGGCTGGGCTCTCGCCGCCGACCCAAATCGGCGGATGCGGCCGTTGCACCGGTTTCGGCTCGAACTTCACATGACCGAACTTGACGTATTTGCCGTCGAAAGTCGGGTCGTCGTTGGTCCAAAGTTCCTTGAAGACCTGGATATATTCGTCGGTGACCGCACCGCGCTCCTTGAAAGGCTCTGCACCGATCGCCTCGAACTCTTCTTGCATCCAGCCGGCGCCGACGCCGATCGTCATGCGCCCGCCTGAAAGTACATCGATGGTGGCGATCGTCTTGGCCGTGTGCACTGGATTGCGATGCGGCACGACCAATACGGAGGTCAAAAGCCTGGCCTTGGTCGTCAGAGCGGCGACGTAGCTCATGAGGGTCAACTGTTCCAGACATTCGCCGTCTGCCGGGAATGGCGGCTCGCCCGTGCCGGAGTAGGGGTACACCGGCTCAATGTCGCGCGGGATGACGATATGGTCGGGGATCGATAAACATCGAAATCCGAGGTCTTCGCCGCGCTGAACCAACTTGGCCATCGCGTCGGGTTGCTTGGTGATGGGGCCGCGAGCGGGAAGTCCGAAACCGATTTGCACTTTGCCTCTCCTTAAAAAATCAAGACCCGACCAGCGGCATGATCTCGCTGCCGAACCAATCCAGGCGATCCAGGGTTCCGGGCAGCTCCTGTTGCTGCAGGATCATGACCATCGTGTTGACGCCTGCCGCACTGAAAGCGGCAATGTCTTCGGCAATATCCGACGGCTTGCCGGTCATCGCGCGGCGTTGGCCACCGGCGTCTGGTATTTCATCCGAACTCACGACATCGATATAGAACAGTCCGAGGTCGAGTTCGCCGGGGTCACGGCCGATCTCCTCGCAGACCTGATTTAAGGTCACGGTACGCTCAGCGAACAACGTCGGTGTGGATAGCGGGAACTTTGGATTATTGCTCGCGGGATACCAACCGTCGCCGATACGAGCTGCCCGCCGCAGCGCCGCCTTACTTTCCCCACCGATCCATATGGGCGGGTTCGGTGTTTGGACGGGGCGGGGCGAGAAATGGAGATTTGAGAACTTGGCGTAAGCGCCATCGAAGGACGGGTCGTCCTGGGTCCAAAGCTCCTTGAAAATGGCGACGTATTCATCCGTCATCCGGCCGCGCTCGTCGAAGGGCGGCGTGCCGATCGCCTCGAACTCCTCTTGCATCCAGCCTGCACCGCATCCGACGGTCAACCGCCCGCGCGACAACACGTCGATGGTTGAGAGGATCTTCGCAGTCAGTACAGGATCACGATGAGGCACGACCATCACGGAGGTGAGAAGACGGATGGCGCTGGTTCGGGCCGCTAGGAAGGCGAGAACAGAGAGTTGTTCGTGACACTCTCCGACTTTGGCGCCCGGCCACATGCCGTCTTCCGAGTATGGGTAACGGCTGGCGATGTCCGACGGCACGACGATGTGATCGTTCGGCGCGATATACGAAAACCCGAGCGCCTCCGCCTTCTCGGCGATGGCGACGACGCCGTCAGCCGAAGCGCCGGCACCTCGTGTCATCAGCTGCAGGCCGAATTTCATGTGATTGCTCCCGTTTCCCGAACATCTTTTTGAACCATATCCGTTCGCTGAGATCGCGTCATCCCAGAGATCATATCTTGGGGGTCGTTCTCACCACCCGCCGATTTTCCGCTTCCCGGCCGACCGAAGGGAGAGCCGGGATCTCGATCAGGCTTCTCGAAGAAACCCAGGATGGTCGCTTGGCGCCTCCCGGGGAGCGGAGTTAGACATAAGAACCGAAATCCCACTTCAGTCCGCCGCGTCCTCGGTCTCGAAGCCGGGTCGGATCAGGTCGCGGGCATCCTCGGTTCGCCGTGCCTTGCCGACAGGTGTGTTCACGACTTCTGCGAGCGAGGATGCGCCATAGGACCGGTCCCGCTGTGCCGGGTCGGGCGCGCCGTAGAGGGTAGAGCGTTGGCTTGGGGTTCGGCCGGCCCTGGTGATGACTTGGTCCATCATTTCAGGCGGGAATTCCTGACCGTGAACGGATCCGGCCGCCCGGGTGATGGTCTCGTTCATTAATGTGCCGCCAAGGTCGTTGGCACCGGCCGCGAGGCAATGCGCGGCGCCCTCTGGGCCGAGTTTGACCCAGGAGGTTTGGATGTTCTGGATCAGCGGATTAAGCGCTAGGCGTGAGACCGCGTGCATCAATAGAACCTCGCGCCAGGTTGGACCCGGTCGGGCGCCGCCCTTGAGGTAGATTGGTGCCTCCATATGCACGAATGGTAGCGGCACGAATTCGGAGATCCCGCCCGTTCGAGCCTGCAGACTCCGAAGCCGCATTAAATGGCGTGCCCAATGTTTCGGCTGTTCGATATGCCCGAACATGATGGTCGAGGTGGTCCCTAGACCGACAGAATGCGCGGACTCGATCACCTCCATCCACTGCGCTGTCGTCACCTTGTCTGGACATAAGGTCTGTCGGATCTCATCGTCCAGAATTTCGGCCGCCGTACCCGGTAAACTGCCAAGCCCGGCATCAGCCAAACGGCCGAGATATTCGACCAGTGGCAGGCCCAGCGTGCGGGCGCCCTGATGCACCTCCAGCGGCGAGAAAGCATGGACATGGATCTCCGGGAGTGCCGCCTTGATGGCGCGAAGAATGTCCAGATAGGTTTCGCCGGTGTAGTCCGGATGGATGCCGCCTTGCAGGCAAACTTCGGTGGCCCCGCGCTCCCATGCCTCGACTGCCCGGCGCTCGATCTCTTCGATTGTCAGGTCGTAGGGCCGGCCGCGCAGGCTTTCGCTGGTCTTGCCCTTGGAGAAGGCGCAGAACCGGCATCCGAAATAACAGACGTTGGTGTAATTGATGTTGCGATTGACGACATAGCGCACGCTGTCGCTGACGGTCTCGCGACGCAAGTCATCGGCAGCGAGTGCAACGGTCGCCACGTTTCCACCTCTGGCCTCGAACAGGTGGACGATATCGCTTTCCGGCAAATCATTGCCTGCTTTTGCTGCTGTGAGAATTCGGTCGAGCCTTCTCGAAACCGATAATCCCGGAGCCAACGCAGGTATGGCGATATCACTCTTGCCCGGGGCCCATGTATCGGTTCGGGCAAGTCCGGTGGCGTCGGTCCGGTCGAGCACGGCGGAGCGGAACCCGGGGTCGAGCCAACGCTCCCCTGGCCGTGCGAAATCCGGGCGGATCGCCAGACGCTCGACGAGGACCTTTCCTTGGCTGCCGGTCTCGCGCGCCAAATGATCGAGATGCGGCCAGGGCGCCTCGGGGTTGACATGGTCGGGGGTTACCGGCGAGACGCCGCCCCAATCGTCGATGCCGGCCGCAATCAATTCACCAGCCTTCTCGCCACTCAAGTTCGGCGGCGCTTGGATCGACATCTCGGGGCCGAAGATCAGCCTGGCGACGGCGATCGACCACTTGAGCTCGGCCAGGTCCGGTTCCGGGGCATCGGCCATGCGGGTGTCGGGCTTGGCGCGAAAGTTCTGAACAATGATCTCTTGGATGTGGCCGTGGGCGTCGTGCAGGTCGCGCAGCGCCAGCAACGCGTCGATCCGCTCGGCCCTGGTCTCGCCAATCCCAATCAGGATGCCGCTGGTGAAGGGCACATGCTGGCGTCCGGCCTCGGCGATGGTGGCGAGGCGAGCCGTCGGGTCCTTATCTGGTGAACCGTAGTGGCAACCGCCCGCTTCCATCAAGCTTGGAGCGATCCCTTCCAGCATCAAACCCATGCTGACCGAGACCTCACGCAAGGCCGTGATGTCGGCCGGTTGCATCACGCCAGGATTGAGGTGCGGTAGTAGCCCCGTCTCCTCGAACACCAGAAGCGCCATTTCCCGCAGGTATGAAAGCGTGGTCGCATGGCCGAGGCCGTCGAGCGCCCGCCGCGCCGCGCCGTAGCGCAGTTCCGGCTTGTCGCCGAGAGTAAAGAGCGCCTCCTTGCACCCCGCTGCTTGCCCGGCACGCGCGATCGCGAGCACCTCGTCTGGCGAGAGATACGCGTTTTCAAGCTGACGTGGCGCTTCGGCGAAAGTGCAATAATGACAAACGTCGCGACAAAGCTTGGTCAGGGGAATGAAGACCTTGCGTGAATATGTGATGTTCTGCCCGAATTCTTGATCTCTCATGTCGGCGGCAACCCGCATCATCTCATGCAGGTCACTGTCGGTGGCGAGTGCGCGGGCGGAAGACGCATCCAGTCGCTCTGTGGGCGATTTCATAAGGCTCATCCAGGCGTGTTTAGCAGGCGGCGGGCGATCCCGCTCTGCTTAAGATAGGTTCGAGTTTGGGTCTTCGCATCGCTGCCAAGGAACTCCATCAGATCTTGCGGAGTATCGATGTCGAGAGCAAGGCCTGGAAGGGTAAGGATTTCGACGCGGTCCGCGATCTCTCTCGCCGCTGCGAGGTGGCGCTCGAAACTGCCGGAACCAAAACTGGTCGCCATCAAATGCGGTGGTTGGATTAACAACCCATTGGTCCCGCCGTTCCCCCGGTCGGGTGCGATCCGAACACAGGTCCCGTCAAACGCCTCGCAGAGCTCATCGATATCCTCAGGGCGAACCAGGGGAACGTCCGATGGCAGGATCAGTATTGCATCAGCCTGAGAAACCCTGCTGTCGGACAAGGCCGCAGCGATCGCTTCGTCATATCCTCGATTGACCGGCTCAAGGATTACCGAAGTACCATCGGGGATCAATGCCTCGTCTTCGGCCACGACGTAGGTTGCCGTTATGCGATCTGAGGCCTTGAGCGCCGCAAGGACATCGCCGAGCATTGCCCGGGTCACCCCTTCACGTTCGCCTTGTGACAAATCCGCTCCCAGGCGGGTTTTGGCCCGTATTGGTGATTTAACCGGAACGACCGCGACGATCATGGCGCGGCCAATCGCTCAGCAAACGCGAGGCAGTCCTGGGCGAGGGCGATTTTGCTGTCGAGGTCGCGCATTACGGTTCCGGTGATCATAACGTCCATTCCGAGTTTGCGGATTTCATCCTCCTGGTCAGCGTCGACCCGGTCGATGACGAAGCCATCAATCAGACCGCTATAGTGCCGGGCGACCGCTGCCGCATCCGAGGGCATGCCCAACTCGCGCATCATTTTCGCTGCTGGACCCTTGATCGCCTTGCCGCCAACGATTGGTGATACGGCCAGGATAGGCCCAGCGAAAGCATCGAGTGTTTGGCGTAATCCTGGCAGATGGAGGATCGGGTCGACACTAACGAACGGATTTGAGGGCGCTATGATTACTGCACCAGTCGTATCGTCTCTTAGAGCGTCCATCAGAGCCGGGTTCGGGTGCGCCTTCTCGATATGCTCAAATCGGAATCCAGTTACGATCGGCGCGCATTGCTCGCGTACGAAATAATGTTGGAAGGCGAGCGGGCCGTCAGGAGTTTCGACCACGGTTTGGACCGGGTCGTCCGACATTGGCAGGATCGAGACAATGATGCCGAGCGATCGCCTAAGGTCGCGGGTGACCTGGCTCAAGCTTGCGCCTTCGGCAAGCCGGTTGGTTCTAAGCACATGCATCGCAAGATCGCCATCGCCAAGATTGAACCAATCCTCGCCCCCGAGTTGTCGCAGTCCGGCCATGAACGACCACGTCTCACCCTCGCGCCCCCAGCCGAGTTCGGGATTTGCGAGACCGGAGAGCGTATAGACCACCGTGTCTATATCAGGCGAAATATGCAGGCCCAAATGTCGAAAATCGTCGCCGGTATTGGCCACCACCGTCAGATCCTCAGGCGCCATCGTGTGGGCCAAACCGAGAACCAACTTGGCGCCGCCGACACCTCCGGAAAGCGCCAGGATGCGGCGCGACGCGGTCATCGGAACATGTCCATTTGCTTCGGGCGCAAGAGGTCTCTGGCCGTCTGGTGCGGTGCCGAGCAGGTAAACCCTCGGGCCAGGACTAGCGGTAGACCCTCCGCCGCCTGGCCATGCAGCAGCGATGCCGCCGCCGCCAGTTCATCGGCCACAGCTTGCTCGCTGACCCGGAGCTCTCGCCCGAACAGATCCAATTCACCGCGCAAATCAGCGACGGCGGGCAACCCGGCGACGCCAATCGCGTGGCCGACCGTGCCGTTACGCCATGCCCGCCCGATGCTGTCGGCAACGATCACGCCGATCTCGACCCCTGTGCTTTCGGTAACGCCCGTGCGCAGGGCTGCGGCACTCTTGTCCGGATCCTCCGGCAGCAACAAAACCATCTCCGAGTCGTCACCGCCTTCGACATTGGACGCGTCAATACCGGCATTGGCCATGACCAACCCCAATTTTTGCTCGACCACAAGAACACCAGGCTTGTGCCGCACGATCTCGTTCGACTGTCGCAAAATCAGGTCGACCAGTCGCGGGTCTTTGTCAATTTCAGCTGCGATGGTCAAGGCGGCTGGGCTGGGTTCGATCGCAGCAAGATCAACCAGTCGACCTTCCGCCTTGGATACGATCTTCTGGGCGACAATCAAAACGTCGCCCGCCTCCAACTGAACATTGTTTTGCGACAAGGCGGTTAGCACGATGCCCAAAAGGTCGTCGCCCGGTTGTACCAGCGGGACACCCTCAAGTGCGATCAGCTTTAGTTCAACTGCCATCAATCGCTGCCTGCGGGGGTTCCGGTAATCCTAATTCCGGCGCCATCGATCTTGTAGTGGTGGTTGATGAAGATCAGCGCCGAGGTGAGTGTCTCGGCCACAACGGAATTGTCGATACGGCCGGCATGAAAGGCGCGCATTCCGGCATCCTCGGCGAGTTCGATAACCTCTGCCCGCGCCGCCGGGTCATTGCCGCAAACTAAGACGTCGCATTCGATGTCGTGGTTTGGGTCGGCAAGATGCGCCGCCGCCACATTTTGGAAGGCGGAGACGACGCGGGTGCCGGGTCCTAAGGTGTCTTGCGCGGTCTTCGCACAGGATCCTCCCGGCGGTAGCTGTGCGGTTCGTACTTTCGGTGGAACCAGTGGCACCGTCACGTCCACGAGTATTTTTCCTGCGAGGTGAGGGCCTATAGCCCCGAGTGTCTCAGCATGGTGCGCGAAGGGAACCGTCAGCACGACTATGTCTCCCGCGATCGCTGCGTCGTCATTTCCGCAACCGATGGCCGTGCCTTCCGAAATGGTGTTGTTGATTTGCTGTGCGGCTTCGACACCCCGAGCCGGATCGCGAGAGCCGATCACGATCCGGTGCCCGGCTTGAGCCCAGCGGAGGGCCAAGCCCATGCCCAGGGCTCCACCGCCGCCGATGATAGCGATCTGTTTGCCGTCTTGCTTCATGACTGATTGCCTTGCATGGGGTGAGGGCCGGGTCGTCTTGAATTGTAAACGCTAAACGACTGTTCTAGGGTCGAAAAATCAGACACTCATTTCCCGATCAAATCATGCTGTTGCTCGAACACGATGCCAAGTGCCTGCTAGCGGCCGAAGGGGTTCCTGTGCCGGATGGCATTCGGTCGACGTATTGGGGATTTTCAAGGCACGCGCTGGAAACTTGCCGATATATTCAAGGACATCGAAGCGGCGCGTTGCCAGCTGCATCGTGCCTGCCGTAGCGCCAATCCGTTTCCGGATCCGTTCCTAACCGCCACGGCGAAGACCTTCTGCAACGAGATGGCGCTTCGCGTCACAAAGGGGGCTGTGCAGATCCACGGTGGTTATGGCTTCAACGATGAATTTCTGGTTTCTCGCCTCTATCGCGGCGCGCGCAACGGTACACTCGGTGATGGACTCTCGGAGACCTTGGGTGAGTTGATCGGAAGCCGATTTAGCCAGTGCTGTCTTTTCGCGTTAAGCCATGCGCATGGCTTGCCGCGATGAAACCAAACGTCATCGCTGGCCCCAGAGTGATCCCTGGCCCAGGATATCGCCCGGCCATGATCGATTCCATGTCATTGCCGCAGGTATAAAGCCCTTCGATAGGCTCTTTGTCCTGATCAAGGACGCGTGCTGAACCATCGGTTTCCAGACCGACACTGGCTCCTATGTCACCAGGGTAAATTTCCAGCGCATAGAATGGCGGCTTGGCTAGCGGGCCGATACAGGGGTTCGGTTCATGCGCCGGATCACCCAGATTCTGTTGGTATGCGTCGCTCCCTTTGCCGAAATCTTCGTCCGTGCCGGTTTCCGCAAAGCGATTGTGCCGGGCAACGGTCGCGGTGAGAGCGTCGCTTGGGATTTGCAGATTTTCAGCCAGTGCGTCCAGGGTTTGGGAGGTTGCCAGATACCCGTCCTTTAGGGCGCCCGCCAAATTCATCCGCTTGGGCCGCACCATACCCAGACCGTATTTCTCGATAAAGGCGTCGTCGCAAATCAGATAACAGGAACGTTCTGGGGATTTGGCAAGTGTCGCGAACAAGGTTTTGCCGAATAAATGGTAATCTGTCGCTTCGTTTACGAACCGATTGCCTGACGGGTTGATAGCGATTGCTCCGGGCTTGCCACGATCCAGGACGAAATGTGGAAAGACTGCTGTCGTCCCATCCGGGCGAACTCGGCGTGAGACCGGTGACCAGAAACTGCTGCTGTCGTGATCGGTGCCAAGATGCCCGCCGACCTGTTGAGCCAAGACCAATCCATCGCCTGTCGCACTCTCCACCACGGGGGAGGTTTTGCTTAACGTTTCAGGCATCATGCTTTGCCGAAGTTCCGGGTGATGGGTGATCCCGCCTGTCGCCAGGACGACACCGGCCTTGACCCGAATTTCCGTTGTCGTGCCGGCCTGCTCTACGACGGCGCCGGTAATGCGCCCGTCAGTTTGCAAGAGCGCGGTAACCTGCGTCGAGCGGAGTACTGGGACGTGTTGTTGCAAGAGCGCATGGTACAGGCGCCCGACCAACGCGTTGCCCATCACCAGGCGAGTGCCTCTCTTGTAGCGCATTCTGTCGACGCCATATCGCGTCAGTAGACGAAGCGTATATCCAAGCGAGGATAGGCTATTTGTCGCTCCCATCAGGTGTCTGATGTCGGTGCGGTCCACCATCATCCCGCCAAACAGCGTAAACTCCGGCAAGGGTGGACGCAGGTCACTGAAGCGTGAACCCAAGATCGATGCATCAAACGGTACAGGCTCCAATGCGCGGCCAGAGAGCGTGGCGCCTTCCAGTGTGGCCAGATAATCCGGGTGGTGCGGGTAAGCACGAAGCTGCACGGAGGCGTTATCTTCCAGGAATTGGACCATCTTTGGCGCTGCGGTAAGGAACGCGTTGGCGCGGGCTTCGTCCAGACGATTGCCGACCGCGCGGCGAAGATATCCGAGGGCTTGCTCGAAACTGTCACTCCCGGGTGGGCTGTGGTGCGTGTTCGGGACCCAGACCGATCCAGCTGAACGGGCTGATGTGCCGCCGATCTGATCGGTTTTCTCGACCACCAGCACCTCCAAGCCCAGCACCGCGCCAGTTAGCGCTGCGGTCATTCCCCCGGCACCGGAGCCAAGGACCAAAAGGTCTACGTCTGTTGGAATTTCCGTCATAGCTTCACTTCTGCGCGAAAGCACAGCCCATCAAACGGGGCCGACACTAATTGGAGCGGGGAGGGTGTCGGGGATCTCACCCACCATGCGCGCCGCGGACTGCATGGCGACAATGTATCCATACGCCCCCAATCCGCAGATGACACTGGTGACCGCCCCCGACTGGATCGAATGTTTGTGCAGGTCATCACGGGCATGGATGTTGGAGATGTGCAATTCGATGATTGGGTGTGGGTAGATTTTCAGTGCGTCCAAGACCGGGATCGAATGGAACGAATACCCAGCGGGATTGATGATGAGGGCATCCGATGAATGACGCATTTCCTGTATCCAGTCGACCATGACCCCTTCATGATTTGTCTGGAGAAATTGCAATTCCACCCCGAGAATTTCGGCAAACTCCGAACAACTCTTTTCAATCGCCGCCAATGTTGTCGAGCCGTAGATTTCCGGCTCTCGTTCGCCAAGCAGGTTGAGGTTCGATCCGTTCAAGATCGTTAAGCGCACAGTCATAGATATCCTCCGCAATGTGATGTCGATCGCCACCATAGACCCGTAGCGCTCGGCCGGGAATGAGTCGCTGAAACCGCCCTAAAAGCCCCCCGGAGGCATGAAGAGGAGATGGTTATTTATCTCCGTTGCCCGAGCGTTGCCATCAGGTCGTTGGTGTCGGTTTGAGCTTCGAGACCAGCAATCCACTGCTTCAGAGCTTCAGCCTTTTCATGGCCGACGACAGCGCCTGCCAACGTGTCGAATTTTCGCTCGATGACCTCCCGGTCGACCGGGTTTTGTGGGCTGCCGCGGCGGTGGTTTTCTTCTTGCTGGAACGCCTGCCCGTCTGTGGTCTCGACCCGAAGCCGGGCCATGTGGCGAAACGCACGACCAAGGGCGTCGATTTCGGGATCAATTTCGGCCTCTATGCGCTCTATGAACTCGAACAGCTCGGGCGCGCGAATAACCGCGTCCTGGAACTGGTCAACGAAGGCTTCTCCATGCAGCGCGATCATCGCCAACCCGCAGTAGAGGTTCATTTGCGCCGCCGTGACACTCTGGCCGGTGTAGGACCAGGCGCAATGCACATAGGTGGGACGGCTTATGCCAACAGTGACGCGGCGGATCTGATCTGCCTTGAGATTGTTCTCGGACATGATCGATGAGAGTGCGTCGAGGGCTGTATGAATACTTGTGACCGTGGCATGCAATTTGAAGCCGGTATCCTCTGTCTCCCAGATGTCGCCAAGGCCTCGGGTGGCGCGATCCAGGTTTGTCGTGCCGGCGAAACTCGAGAGGAAGCCGCCATATTCGGCCTCGACAACATCGGAGATGCCGGTGAAACCGCGCGCCGCCAAATCCGCCGCGCGGACGCCAGATTCCGCCGCCCGGCCTGAGTGCAGGCGCTTGACCATGGCGCCTTCCTGGGAAGCCATCAGACCAGCACCAAGGGACCCAGCGATCCCGATGGCGTTCAAGGTCTGTCCTGAATCAAGATCCATCATTCGGGCTGCGGTGGTGGCGGCTGCGATGGCGCCGACCGTACCCTGTGGGTGAAATCCCCGAAGTAAGAGGTCCGCCCCCGCCGCCGCTCCGACGCGATTGCCGACCTCGTAACCGGCGACGACTGCGGTCAGAATACGTGCGCCCGATCCGCCGCCCATACGTTCGGCCAGCGCTAGTGCGACTGGCACGGTTATCGAGTTTGGATGGAGGATTGCATCGCGATGAATATCGTCGAGCTCAAAGGCATGACCAGCCGTTGCGTTTACCAGAACGGCGCCGGCGACTGGCACTTTTCGCCCGTCCGCGATCAAAGTGGCGTCGGGTGTTCCGCCTTCGCTGGAGACCATCTCCGCGACGGTGCGGGTCCAAGGCAACATCGCGCCATGAAGACAACACCCAAGCCCGTCGAGAATTGCGAGCTTGGCGTGTTCAACTACGCCACCCGGGAGATCGCCGAATTGAAGGCCTGCGGCAAAACTCGCGAGGGTTTGGCTAACGTTGTCGACATTCGTCATTGGCACGCCTTATTCGGATTAAACCGTAAAGGCCCAGCTTTCCGGCATCAGTTCGTAGCCCTCGGCGCCCCGGACCATGTGGGAAAATCCGGGGAAATGCAGATGCATGCCGGCGATCAAGAATTTTTCGCTGACAGCCATGTCAAAGATGCGCATGCGAGCCGCAATTGCTGCATCGGGATCGGTGTCGAACATCATGGTCACCTCGGGGCGCGCGACCTGAATGTCCGGGACGTGGCAAAGGTCACCCCAGATCAGGAGTGTCTCACCACCGGACTCAACGAGGTATCCGGTATGGCCCGGCGTGTGACCCGGCATAGGGAGCGCCGTGACGTTCGGAAACACTTCGCCCGTCGCGGGCTTCAGGCGATCCATGTACGGTGCCGCTTGTTCACGGGCCCATTGAAAATAGCGTAACCGTTGACTTTCGTTGGCACGAGACATTGCCGCGTCATCGTGCCAATGGCGGACGTCGTCTTCGCCGATCACGACCTCGGCCTCCGGGAATAGCCGCTGTCCATCGGCGCTCGACAGGCCGTTGGAATGATCCGGGTGCATATGAGTTAACAACACTGTGTCGACATCGGTGTTGGCGATCCCGATGGAGGTCATCAAACCGGGAAGGTGGCCGAGCGTTGGGCCCATGGTGTCGCCGGAACCAGTATCCACAACCGCTGTCCGCCCGCCGGATTGGATGAGAAAGCAATTGACCGATATGCGCGGCGGCGACGGCCTGAAATTGGCCATGAGGATTCCATCGGCCTCTGTCGGCTCGATACTCCGAAGAACGTCGAAGGGGACGTCGATATACCCATCTGAAACCGCAGTAACCACGACGTCCCCGATACGTCGGTGGTAGACGCCTGGAACCTGTGTTGTCGGTAGCTCGGTCAAGATTGGGACTCCTCTTGGTTCATGTCGCCGATTGCGTTCAATGTATGGTGCATCGACAGTCAGGATGACGCCGGCACTAACGCGATACGGTCACTAAATTTGACCGAGACCTTGGTGCCAACCGGTCTGGGGTTTTTGACTGTATGGTCGATAACGAAAAGATCGCCGACTGCGGTGGAGACCGTGTATTCAAGGTGGTCGCCGAGGTAGGCTGCCTTGGTGACCTGTCCCTCTAAATCACCCGGACTATCCGGTTCCGAAATGAGGACGGTATCGGGTCGGATCGCCACATTCACCGGTCCGGGGGGCATGCCTCGAGATGGCAATGTCAGATCGTTTCCTCCGACCGAAACCGTCGCAACCTCTCCAGCTACTGATTGGATCGTTGCTTCGACGATATTGGCATCGCCGATAAAGTCCGCCACGAAAAGATCGCTCGGTTGTTCATAGAGCTCTCGCGGTGTGCCCTCTTGAGCAATCTCGGCGTTGCGCATGACGATGATCTTATCTGATACCGCCAAGGCCTCTTCTTGATCGTGCGTGACGTAGACGCATGTCAGGCCGAGGTTTTGTTGAATTTCCCGAATTTCTTCGCGGACACGGCGTCGTAGCTTGGCGTCTAAATTGGAGAGCGGTTCGTCGAACAACAACACCTCCGGCTCCAGCACCAGAGCGCGCGCAACGGCGATGCGCTGCTGTTGTCCGCCGGAAAGCTCGCTTGGCAGGCGGTCGTCGTATCCGGCAAGCCCGACCAGATCGAGCCCGGCCCGCGCTTTCTCATGGGCCTCGGCCTTCTTATGGCCGGTAACCGTGAAGCCATAGGCGACGTTTTCGATGACGGTCATATGCGGAAACAGGGCATAGGACTGGAAAACCATGGAGACGTCGCGTTCGGTCGCGGGGAGTAGGGTCACATCTCGCTCGCCGATCAAGATACGTCCACTCGTCGCCATTTCCAGACCGGCGATCATGCGCAACGTTGTGGTCTTGCCACAGCCACTTGGCCCCAGGAGCGTGACGAGTTTTCCAGCCTCGATTTCGAAATCTACTTTGTTGACGGCGACGACCTCGCCAAAGGCCTTGGTTACGCTGTCAAACCGCACCGATGCAGCTTTGGAGCCAAACCTATCGGTCATATTTCCCCCTATCCACCGATCGCCGGAGCTGGCTCGGGCGCCGCATTGCCATGTGTCCTGCGACCAATCTGTCGTTCACCGATGATCAACTGGAATAGCATTACAGCTGCGAACATCACCAGAATTAGAACCGAACAATACGCAATCGAAATTCCATAATCGTTATTCTCAACCCGACCGAGAATGTAAGCCGTGGCCATGTCATATTCCGCACTGACCAAGAATATAACAGCGCTGATCGCCGTCATCGCGCGCACGAAACTATACACCAGAGCCGCCAGTATCGCCGGTCGGAGCAAGGGCAGGATTACTCGCTTCACCGTCGTCCAACTATTGGCACCGAGCGTCAGAGAGGCTTCGTCGAGCGCTTGATCAAGCTGGCTCATTGACGCAATTCCAGCCCGCACGCCAACCGGCATATTGCGGAAGATGAACGAGATCACCAGGATCGCGCCAGTGCCGGTCAACTCAAGCGGTGGCACATTGAATGCGAGTACGTAACTGACGCCAATCACGGTTCCTGGAATGGCGAAACTCAGCATCGTCCCGAATTCGAACGCATCTTTGCCGGCGAACCGCTGACGCACCAACAGATAAGCCGCCAAGAGTCCAAG
>JABIRP010000376.1 GCA_018699735.1 Rhodospirillaceae bacterium
CCAAGGCTGGTTTCGATCGCACGAGCAATGGCTTCTGCTTGGCCGCGCTCTTCAGCGCCGACCCCAGGGTAGGCGCCGGTTGTATCGACGAAAGTGAGCACAGGTAGGCCGAACCGCTCGGCCATGAGCATCAGGCGTCTGGCCTTGCGATAACCCTCGGGTCGCGCCATGCCGAAGTTGTGCCGCACGCGGTCTTCGGTATTGCCGCCTTTCTCTGTGCCGATAATAACAGCCGAGAAGCCCCGGAACCGACCGAGCCCACCGATAATGGCCGCGTCCTCTCCGAAGGCACGATCACCGGCAAGCGGTGTGAAATCTTCCACCAAAGCGGAGATCACGTCGCTCAAATGCGGGCGATCCGGATGGCGGGCGACCTGAACTTTCTGCCAGGGGGATAGCTTCTGGTAAGTTTGCCGGAGTTGACGCTCGACCTTGCCCTGCAGCTTTCCAACCTCGTCGGCAATGTTGATATCGCCCTCGGTGTCGAGATGACGCAGCTCTTCGATCTTGCCTTCGAGATCGGCGATTGGTTTTTCAAAATCGAGGAAAACACGCATCGGCAAAACTGTGCTCAGTTGCTCAAGAATTGGGGCCGGACGGTAACCGCCCAGCGATACCAATACAATACGCGGATATCATCCAGCGGGGAAGTCATCGGCCGTCCCCGCGTGTCACCAAAGCCGCCCGTGTCGCCAAGGGATGATGGGCATGCACCAACGCGCGCAGCCGTTCGTTCAGAACATGGGTGTAAATCTGCGTTGTCGAGATGTCCGCATGGCCGAGCATCTGCTGCACACTGCGCAGGTCGGCACCGTGGTCGAGCAAGTGGGTAGCGAAGGCGTGACGCAGAACATGTGGCGACACCCGGGCCGAATCGATGCCGCAGTCACGCGCCAGTTCCTTCAACAACTGCCCCATGCGCCGCCGGGTAAGGTGTCCTTCAGCCGAACGCGACGGGAAGACAAAGGCCGAGGTTTCGCTCTCTCGAACAAATGATCCACGCAGGGCCAGGTATTCCGAGAGCGCGTCGATCGCAGCATCGGTCAACGGCACCATGCGTTCCTTGCCGCCCTTGCCTCGCACGATCATCACTCTGGGGTCGCGGCCGACAGCCGCCAGCGGTAACCCGACGAGCTCCGAGACACGCAAACCAGATGCATAGAGGATTTCCAACAGACAGGTCAGGCGGGCACCTTCAGCGCCCTGGCGACGGCGGGCCACCGCGAGCAGATCATCAACTTCCGCTTCCGACAGAATTTTCGGTAGCGGTCGGCCGAGGCGGGGGCCATCCAATACGGTGGTCGGGTCGTCCGTTCGGGTGCCCTCGGCGTACAGGAACCGGTGAAACTGGCGGATCGAAGAGAGCTTACGAGCCGCCGTCCTCGGCGCCATGCCGGCCCGTTCGAGTTTCGTCAGATAATCGCGAATATCGTCGCTGGACGCAGATTCGATTTCAACTCTGCGGTTGTCGAGATGCGCCTGAAAGTCGAGCAAATCACGGCGATAGGCCACAATCGTGTTGGCCGCCGCGCCGCGCTCGGCGATCAGCATCTCCAGAAAAGCCTCGATAGTCAGGGGCAAGCCCATATCAAAGCCGCCAAGACAACGCTGCCTCAAGAGCGAGCGCGCGGGCCTCAGTCACAAGGCCAATATCGCTTAGAGCCCTGATGGTCGCCGTTACCACGCTGGGGTCGGTCTCCTCCAGCCGGTGCGTTCCAGCGGCAAGAATGGTCAAAGCCACGGTTTCGCCGACACGTTTGTCAGCGGCCGCCACCGCCAGCGCCCGGGATAGGGCGAGGCTGGCGCCTTTGCCATCAGATCCGGGGCGGCCATCAACCAGCATGCGCCACAACACCGGAGAAACTGGTTCGCCCAAAGCCTCGAATAATGCGAACAGCATACCGGCGCGAACTGTTGCGGTTGCGGCGTTGCGATCACGCTCACCACGCCACCAGTTCTGTATCGCGGCCTCGTCCCAAGGCACTGCGGCATCACCGCCGGCCAGACGCGCTATTGGCCAGAGACGCCACCATCTCCGTTCGGCATCTTCATCGCGTACTGCTTCGAGCCGAGCAAGTTCGAGCCAGGGCCCGGCGTCGAAAATCCTGTTGGTGGCGCAAAGCGCAATGGCCGCATCACTGGCAAACCATCCGAAAGCAGACTGAGGCACAAGCGCGCCGATCAAATCGCGGTAGGTACGGGAGGTTTGTGCCAGTATCCCGGCCTCTCGGGCCAGCCAAATCGCCTGCTGAGCAGCCTGGGCTCTGCCAAAATCAACGGGTTGCATGCGGGCCGCGCGAAACAACAATGCACGACTGTTGGCATTCGGGTCGGCCGCCGCAACGGATAACGCGCTCTCCAGCAGTTCGGCACCGACCTCGACCGCGTCATAGAGCTTCACCAACTGGTCGGTAGACGCGAGGCCAACGGCTTCCGCCCGCTCGGCGATACGCAAGCGTTCCTGGAAGGCCGTTCCGGCATCGCCAAGATAAGCCGTAACCAGTTTGTCCGCCGGCATATCGCCCTCGGCCAAAGGCAGCCGTTGGCGCGCGGCGCGCATCATCGCAATTATCAACGGGCGTGCCAGGCGCGGCGGAGTGATCGCCGTCATCCCCGTCTCACCGCCAATCGCGCGCATCAACTTGAAGAAGATTTCGTCCTCTTCGCCGAGTTCGATCAGCAGTCGTATTCCGAACTCGACTTTGCCCCAGGCTCCGCCGAGCGCCTGACAAAACACCAAGGCCTTCTGCCAATAGCGATCCTCGGACAGGCCCGCCCAATCGGGCACTGTGGCGCAGGCTCGTGCCAAATCGCCCGCGAGCAGCCGGGCGTCAACACGCAAACGCGCCAGCACCTCACTCTTGTGATCCAAAGGCAATGCTGACAGCAAAGCCTCCAAGTCATCTCGCGCGCCGATATCGAACAGCATCTGACTGCGGATGTTCAACAGGTCGGCCGGCGAATTCGTGCTGGTCGGAGGTGGAAAAACGGTCGCCGAGAGCAGCAATCGGCGCTGCAAATCGCGGATCGTTCGTGACGATGGGGAGCGCGGCAGGAGAGCAAGCAACCGCTCGATCACATCACGCGGCGTGCCGGCCCACATTTCGGTTCCAAAGCCACCGTCCTTGGGGTCGAGCGTACCAATGCCTTCCAGCGTCATCGCCATCAGGCCATCGACCGTAACGACCTCTCCATCTTCCGGTTTGGTCGGATCCGCCGAATTGTCCGAACTCGTCTCCACAGACGGCGAGGTTTCGGTCGTGGTCGTTTCGTCGATTTTCGTGGGAGATTTCGCGGCAGGTTTAACCGCCGGCTGCGCTCTGGGAGCGCGCGCGCCGGGAGCACGTGAATCGAGAGCACGTGAATCGGGGATCAGGCTGCGTGGCTTGCCAACTTCACCAACGGCATCGAAGGGAACAACCGCCATAACAAACGCAAGCAAACTGGCAAGCAAGGGCAACTGGAATAGGCGCATGGACACTGACCTACTTCTGAAAGCGGTCGTTCGGGATCACCTTCTCCACGGTGCTTGAAGGCGCCGGGATATCCCAAGTCGAGAGAAAGGCAAAACCGCCCCCGATGGAGGCCAGAAGAAGGATGAATATCGCCAGGGGTAGTTTCATAAATGCAGTCCGAATGCTTCCAAGTTCATGCCCCTGACCCGCTGACCGTCAATTCCTGCTCCACAAACATGGTGCCGCCGGGGGCAATCCACGGATGCGCCGAAGGCGTTGCCCAAAAAAGTGGCCAGGCTGGCGGGCCGTACGGGATATATGCTACCGTCGATTTGTGGCGCGATTACGACAAGATACTGGTCCAACAGGATCAAGATACCGGTTGGATAGAATTACCGGTACGATAGAATACCGGGCGCTTGCCCCGGTTTCAATGTCGCTTCGAGGATTTCCCGGAGCTTGGAACCCGATAGAGGTTGTACGCTGAATTTCGAAGATGCCAAGCGAACTGGATCCTGAAGGCAAATTGCCACCACTTGAAAGATCGATCGTGCTGGTCGGCTTGATGGGCGCCGGCAAAACCGCGATCGGCAAACGCCTGGCCGAACGGCTTGGTGTGTCTTTTATCGACGCTGATCACGAGATTGAACGCGCCGCCGATAGCACAATAAACGAGATCTTCGAACGCTACGGCGAGGATGAGTTCCGTCAGGGTGAGCGCAGAGTCATTGCGCGATTGTTGAGCGGACCGCCCAAGGTTTTGGCAACCGGTGGCGGCGCTTTCATGGCACAAGAGACACGAGAGGCTATCCGCGAGAATGGGGTGTCGGTTTGGTTGAAGGCGGACTTAGAGGTCTTGTTCGAGCGGGTTTCTCGCCGCTCCCACCGTCCCTTGCTAAAGACAGGGAACCCAAGAGACATTCTGCGCGACCTGATGGATAAACGTTACCCAGTTTATGCCGAAGCTGATTTGACCGTTGAAACCTTCAACGGGCCAATCGAAGCAACCGTGGACCGGGTTTACGCGGCGGTCCTCGACCAGTTGAGAATTTCGGCAATGGAGAGCAATAGATGAGTGCGTTCGAAACAGTTCAAGTCGATCTTGACGAGCGCACCTACGATATTCGGGTCGGCCCTGGTCTGATCGCGAATGCCGGCGAGGCCATGTCTGATTTAGTTCGCGCGCGCCAAGTCATCGTCATAACCGACCGTTTCGTAGCCAAGCATTGGCTGACACCCCTGCTTGCCTCGCTTGATCGCGCCGGGTTGCGTCACCACGAGATCGTTTTGCCAGCCGGCGAGCAGACCAAGAACTTTGCCAATCTTGAGGCCGTCCTGAACGAAATGTTGGCGGTTGGGATCGAACGCGGAACAGCGGTCGTCGCACTTGGCGGTGGGGTGATTGGCGATCTGGCCGGCTTTGCCGCCGCAACGGCTCTGCGTGGCCTCGATTTCATACAGATCCCAACAACTTTACTCTCCCAAGTCGACAGTTCGGTCGGCGGCAAGACCGCGATCAACACAACCGCCGGCAAGAACCTGGTGGGTGCCTTCCATCAACCGCGCCTAGTTCTGGCCGACACCGATACCCTGGCGACGTTGCCGAAGCGTGAACTTCTTGCCGGTTATGGGGAAGTGGTGAAATACGGCTTCATCCGCGACGCGACCTTCTTCGAGGGGCTGGAGGCGGAGGGACAGGCTGTGATTGACGGCGACGAAGCCGCGCGCCGTCACGCAGTCGTCGAGAGCTGCCGGATCAAGGCCCAGGTGGTCGGCGCCGACGAACGGGAACGCGGCGAGCGGGCGCTTTTGAATTTTGGCCACACGTTCGGTCACGCCTACGAAGCCGAGGCTGGATATGACGGCTCACTGCTGCATGGCGAAGCGGTTGCCGTCGGTATGATGAAGGCGTTCGAACTTTCGCGCCGGCTCGGCCACTGCGCCGGTCAAGATGTCGAGCGGGCGCGCCAGCACATGAGTGCGATCGGCCTGCCGGTCTCAGCCGGCGATATCGCGGCGGTGTCTATTAGACCAGAAATTTTGCTCGGCCATATGAGCAAGGACAAAAAAGTCGAACTCGGAAAGGTGAAATTCATTCTGGCGCGCGGCATTGGCGATGCATTCGTAATCGACCAGGCTCCCCCCGACGATGTTCTCGCCGTCTTGCGCGAGCCAGTGCTGGCAAAAGTCGGCCCGGTAGAGATTGGTTAAGCAGATGGAATGGATAGACCAGGAAATCCTCCTTACACTGGGCGTGATCCTAAGTTTGATTGTGTTGTCGGCATTCTTCTCAGGTTCGGAGACCGCATTGACGGCGGCCTCTACGGCCCGGCTGCATCAATTACAGCGGCGCGGCAATCAGCGGGCCGCCACCGTAACACGCCTCAGGGAGTCGAATGACACGCTGATCGGAGCGATCTTGGTCGGCAACAACATCGTCAATATTCTGGCCTCGGTTCTGGCCACGAGCACAATGATCTATTTGTTCGACAATCAAGGCGTCGTCTACGCAACGGCGATCATGACAGTGCTGCTGGTCATTTTCGCCGAGGTGCTGCCCAAGACCTACGCGATCAACAATCCCGACCGCATGGCGCTCGCGGTGGCGCCTATCATTCGGGTTGTTGTTTTCTGCCTATACCCTGTGGTTGTTCTGGTGCGTGTCGTGGTCAAGGGCGTGCTCGGGTTGTTTGGCGTCAGCGTCGAGGCCGGCCTCGGTCGCGACGAGCGCGATGAAGAACTGCGCGGCTTAATCGAGATGCATCACGGACCCGACGAAGAAGCTCAAGAGCGCGCCATGCTGCGCTCGATCCTGGATCTTGCTGAGGTCGAGGTCGAAGAGATAATGACCCATCGACGCAACGTCGCCATGATCGACGCAGACCTGCCGCTAGAGCAGATCATGCAGGAGGTGATGGACAGCCCATTCACCAGACTGCCGCTCTGGCGAGACGATCAGGACGGAATTATCGGCGTCCTGCACGTCAAGGCGCTATTGCGGGCGCTGCGCTCACGCAAGGATGAGGCGCTGGATGACATCGATGTAGTCGAGATCGCCAACGACCCTTGGTTCATTCCAGATACAACCTCGCTCCTCGACCAATTACAGGCATTCCGCGCCCGGCGAGAGCATTTCGCAGTCGTAATTGACGAGTACGGCGCCTTCCAAGGCGTGGTCACGCTGGAAGACATTCTGGAAGAAATCGTCGGCGAGATCTCGGACGAGCATGATATTACGGTCGCTGGCGTTAGGGCGCAGCCGGGTGGGTCTTTCGTCGTCGATGGCACGGTCACAATTCGGGATCTAAACCGCGAGTTCGACTGGCTGTTGCCGGATGAAGATGCCTCAACCGTAGCCGGCCTAGTACTGCATGAAGCGCGAACTATCCCGGATGTCGGCCAGGAATTTGACTTCCATGGCTTCCGGTTTCGAATTCTGAGGCGCCAACGGAACCAGATCACGTCAATCCGTTTAACCCCCAGGGCCGGCATGGGCGAAAGCATAGGCGTAGGCATGGGAGAAGGTATGGGGAACGGCGCGGGCGATACCGTGGGCGAAGGCGTGGGTGAAGGCGTGGGTGAAGGGAAAACGGCAAACTCAGATTCCGAGTAGGGTCATAGATTTCGCGAAAATCCTGATTTCGTGATACTCTTTTGACGCCCGACGTTTGCGGGTGGAACGGTACGGGAGGGAGCCATGACGAAGAGAATCATGCCCGATATCATCAGCGAGCCTCGAATTTTCTCGCTGACCCCGCAGGATACGGTGATGACCGCCACTCAGATGATGGCGGACAAGCATATCGGAGCGATCCTAGTCCTCGACGGCGAAAAATTGGTTGGGATCTTCACTGAACGCGATATTGCGGTGAAAGTCGTGGCCGGCAGAAAGTCCATCACGGATACCCGTTTGGCTGACGTAATGACACCAAACCCCGACAGTATTCGACCCGATGAATACGTTTTTCGCGCGTTGGAACTCATGCAAGCCGGCGGATTTCGCCACTTGCCGATCGTCGGTGACGAGGGCGTGATTGGACTCATTTCGATCCGGGACGTCTACGGCGCGGTGCGCGAGGACTTGGAGGAAGCGCTGCTCGAACGCGAAGCGTTTATTTCCGGGACCGGATACGGCGGTGTCGACTGAACCGGTACCTGCCATACTGCCTGGCTTATTGCCTGGCATATTGACGTGGGCAAAGGGGCGGCTAAGGTCCCCCGAAGTCATCTTTTGACAACCTATATTCTGGGAGTTTACCCATGCCGCTTCCGCAACCTGTGGAGCGTGAGCCGGTTCACACGCGCCGTGTCGAATGTCGAGGTTATCGCCGTACGGACGGCATGCTCGATATCGAAGGACGCCTGACCGATACCAAGACCTATGCGTTCCCCAATGACCATCGCGGTGAGGTCGCTGCCGGTGAACCAGTGCATGACATGTGGTTACGCCTGACCGTCGACGACGAATTCGTTGTGCGTGATGTCGAAGCATCAATTGACCATGGACCCTACGAAATCTGCCCGGTAATCACACCGAATTTTAAACGCCTGATCGGCATTCGGATCGGGCGCGGTTGGCGCCGCAGCGTGCGAGACGCGGTCGGTGGCGTAGATGGATGTACTCACCTGGTCGAACTGCTTGGCCCGATCGCCACCACGGCGTATCAGGCGATGTATTCGGAGAAGCACCGCCAGCGCCGGTTGGCGGGCGAACACGGAGAGGCGGTTGAGGTTGAATTCGAGGAAGGAGCGGCTCGTCCGCGCCCGATGCTGCTCAACAGCTGTCATGCCCATGGCGAGACCAGCCCGGTCGTCAAAAGCCGTTGGCCGGATTTCTATCGTGGCGAAGATGCCGCTCTGCCGGATCAAGAAGTCTTGACGCCCGACAGCTAATGGATCGAACCTAACAAAGCTCAGCCGGCCCGACACCAGAACTGATACATTGCAAGGAAGCTGTCTGGATGCTCACGCTCGAAGGCGTCCCACTGGCTAAGGTCCAACATTTTCGGATCACCCGGATTAATCTGCCCGTAGGCGGCGCGAACAGAATCTGACGGGCCTTCGAAGCCCAAAAGCTCCAATTCCATTTCTTCTAGCGCCGCAGCGATTTCCGGTAGGCTAAACCGTGCCTCACTCTCGTGAAACAAGGCATCGCGGCAACCGCTCAGCGCGTAGAAGTCGGCTGTTTGACAAAGTACGCGCGCCGGATCGTCAGGCGCCAAGCTCAGGATCTCCGCGCGACGAGTGCGAATTTGCTCCTCGACCGGCTGGTCAGCTATTAGGTGACTGGAAACCGCGTCAAGTCTGGCCCGGGCCAAAGCACTATAGAGCGCAACCCGCATGAAGCCGCCAGGCGCCAGCAATCCACGCAAAGCTCGCCAACCTGCAAGCGGCGTCGCCATGTGATGCAGAACCCCAGAGCATTCGATCACATCGAACCGTTTCTCAAGGCTGCCCAGTTGAAGGATATCAGCCTGGGCAAATGAGATATTCTCAATTCCAAAAACGGCAGACATGCGCGCCGCATAGGCGAGCGAACGACGGCTGAGATCGACAGCCGTGACCTCCGAATTCCGATATCGAGCCGCCGTGGTCAAAGCATGCCGACCCGTACCACAGCCCGCGACCAGAATTCGGGTTGAGTCGTCTGAGGTATCAGTCGGCGCGACAATTCCCGCTGCCGGAAATCGCTCGGCCAGATGACGCCGGAACGACATACGCGGGGGCTGATCGAGGCTGCGCCAACGAGGGTACGGGCTCTCTTCATACTGCGCGCGTACCCGCGTGGAGGTTTCATCCTCGATTGGCGTCAAGAGTTCGATCGCGTCGGCCAGTTTGCGCTCTGCTTCAGGTTCTTCGAATGTTCGGGCGAGCAGCAGCGATAATACCGGGTTCTTGCTTGTGTGGATGCGTGAGACATCCAGCGACAGTTGGTCAAGCGGTCTGAAAAGCGCCGCAACCAACATCTCCGGTGAAAGACTACCGTCGAGCTGATCGACTAATAAGCCCAACCCCTCTTCCTCTTCCGGTTTCACGGCATAGGCATATTCGGTAAGTTGACATTGCGCCGCCATCGCGGCCAACCACGTCATGGCCGCAGGGTCGGACGTAAGTTTCGACCTCGATGCGACGTCAAGCAGGCGAGTTCGAGTCAGAGTGATCCAGGATTCAATATCGGTGCTCGGGATCACCACGCGGGTCAGCAGCAAAAACAAGAGCCTCTCCGGCGGCAGATCGGTGATCAATTTCTCGCCGCCGCCTCGCGCATCCAGCTGGCCCGCAGCTGCTGCCGGCTTGCCGTAGCGCGGATTGGCGAGCACCAGGGACAAAGCGGCGGGAGCCAAGCGTTGAAGTTCTATATCGTCGCGTTCGAACAATGCGACCATGAGGGTGTGCAGGCTCGGCGCCGGTCGGGAGAATCTGACACCAGCCAACATCTCAAGCAGAGTGTTTCGGTTGGCCGGATCGTCCGGGCCCAAACGAAAAGCCTCGGCGGCGTGCGGCAGAGCCTTGGCGGTTTGACCAATTTCGTCCAACGCGCGGGAGAGATTGCGATGGGCGACAGCATAATCCGGGCGAAGTTTAACCGCACGTTGATACGCCGCAGCGGCCTCACGCAGCTTTCCCGCCGCCTTCAGGGCAACACCAAGATTATTTTGGATCTCGGGGATCCGCGGTTGGAGACGAGCCAGGTCCGTATAGAGTTTTGCCGCCTCGCCGGCCCGCCCCTGGCGCATCATCTCCCCGGCTTGGCGAGAGAGCGCAGTTGGATCTACATTCGGTCGCTTCATGCGCTTGGGTCGAGCCTCGGTCCAGAGAATACTAACCGTCTGGATACCGTTTGACGCCGAACTCGACAAGTCCAGCTCCAGAAGTTTGCCGTTTTGAGGTGCAACTGGGCTGGACAGGGTCGGCAATTTTCTCTATACACCCGTCGTCCCGTTTTGTGGATACGCCCAGGTAGCTCAGTTGGTAGAGCAGTGGACTGAAAATCCGCGTGTCGGTGGTTCGAGTCCGCCCCTGGGCACCATCTCCCCAGCGAGTATTTCACCTAGCCCGGCGACGGTCGGGAGCGTTCACGCGAACTTCCTTAGGTGCTTGATCGCGCGTGCCTTTTTCGATGACGATTACGCTATCGTAGAAGTGCAACCCGTTCACCGCATAGGTCAGGTAATTCGGGCGGAAGGTGTCCGGGTCCTTGGAGTGAAACGCGTTCAATTGGTCGATTGCATGTTTCATCGATTCGGTGAATGTGCCGGGTTTTTTGTACCCGCCACCGAAGTGTTCCCAATAGTTGGTATGCGTGTCCTCGACGAGATAAACACCGCCTTCACTCATATGAGGAAACAGTTTTTCGAATGACGCTTTCAGGTCATCGGTGCTGTGGCTTCCATCATCGATGATGATATCGAAAGCCCCATGTCGATCGATAATCTGTTGCAGATGATCTTTATTGCCCTGCTCGCCTATGAAGATTTCAAAACCCTCATCCCGTGCGTTGGCGCTATACGGGTTGGTATCCATTCCGACAATGGTTGCACCTTCACCAAAATATCGCTGCCACATTTGCAGCGAGCCACCCGCGAATACACCAATTTCCAGCAACCTCGGCTGCGCGCCAACAAACCGTCTGAAGTGTCGGTCATATATGTCGAAATAGTGCTCCCACTTCGTACTTTCGAGGTCGATTTCCTCGTCGAATATTCTTCTCAAATCATTCATGGCAGAAATACTGGAGTTGTGGATCGATATCTGGAAAAGACAAACATCAATCGGCCGCCTTGTCCAATTCTGCCATCGGGTCCTGCCCAGTTCCGATCATCGTGGCGCCTGCCTGAAATCCGCTGTTCTCCAATATTTCAGAATATGCCTTGCTAGCACCCGGGGACAGATGGCGTTCATTCAATTTTTTGACCAATTTCACATCAAGGTCTGTGCCATCATCCCACTCAAAAATCCCTAAAGTCCAAGCGGTCAAGGATACGAGGTGCCGACTTAACTCCTCAAGCCGGGCATCGCCGCCACACAAAGACCAAAGCACCGGAATGAGATCAAGAGCGGCCGCTGGCCCACCCGAGTACCGGACCAATCTCTGCATCAAGGGGCGGTAGCGCTCCGGTTGGTTGAGACAAGCAGCGAACACAGCATGATGAAGCATGATCTGCCGCTCCATTTGGTCACCCGGCTCTTGTGTCTCCGGCCACCAGTCCCACGTTTTTCCGGCCGACTGCGACACCCCCTCGACCGACCTGAGAAACCGATCCACGACCCGACCATCGATCCAACAGCCTTTCCAGTATTCCAACGGCACCACACTATTTAGAACCGATAGCCGCGTATTCGTTAGCCGTGCGATTAAAAAGTGATGGAGCGGAGGCCTTGGGTTCGGCTCACCGCACATGAGGATGACATGAGAATTCTCATTACAAAAAACAGCATTGTAGAGACCAGAGCCAAGATACCCACAAATCACCCGCGCATTCGCGAAGGTTCGGATCTGGTCGATGATATCCATACGCTCGGGGTAAATAATTTCGAACCCGTGATCTCGCATCAACCCCTCGATCTCGACCTCGTTGAAGGGGCGGTTTTGAAAAAAATTCAGATTTTGGCGCGATATGTAAATTTTCTCCGGCAAGTCATTATCGGAGAGCCCGGCGACCTTTCCTGAAATATGTTGGTAAAGAGACGCAAAATCGGGATGCGTATAATGGTTCAGCGATTGGGCTTGCGTCGGCATAAGCAACACGTCGACGGTCGTCCAATCATCAATAAATTCCACCGAATGCTCTGGAATGGAAAGCAGGGAAAGAATTTTTACATGATCCGGGTGAAGTCCCTTACCCCGGTTATGGCCGGCAAAATGAAAGAGAAACTTCACATCCGGGTGGTCGGCGAGTTTCTCCGCGCACCACAGACGCGAGAGGCTCTCGATTAGAAAATGGCCGTGGTGGGACACATACCATCCCAAGTAAACCCCGATCTCGATACGCCGCTTTACCGATACAGATGACGTAGCAATATTTGGTTCATCCGTGCTTGCGAATTGATCCACCTCTTGCGCCATGCGCGAAGCCGCAAGAAGGTCGCCGCTTTGGCTATAGACGCCGCCCAGCATCTTGTATTTTGAATGATCCGGATTGGCGCTCATCTTACCGGTGCGAGCCGGACTCAGGATCGCATTTTTGACACGAATTAGCTGCGGGTCTTCGGTATTGAGCCGGAGTTGCCTTGCCGAGCTGAAGGCGGCGCCGGGGTTTGGGAAATTGTAAAACCGCAGATTCAAGTCGTCGAACAATTCAGCTCTCCACTCAGGACGAGCCACATCGTAAGCGGTTCAAGTTCCGAATACTACGAAACGAGCCAATTTGTGTGGGAAATTCCCTTTGATTTTGCCACCAGTGCGACGGCGCCCGGTCCCAATGCCGCTTGGCTTGCGAAATCATCCGATAGAATGTTCATAGTGGTTACTTGAATTACCAGATTTGCAAAAGACGGAGCCTCCATCTTTTGCATGATCCGGCTCCGATGCACTTCGACAGTCCGCATGCTGATGCCTAACTCGTAGGCTATCTGTTTGTTGAGCAACCCATCCATTATTCTGTCGAGAACAGAGCGTTCCCGGAATGACAGGGATTCGTAACGTCGTCGGACGAGTTCTACGGAGACCGGTCTCATGCTTCCTCTCCAATCGGTTCGCGTCAACCTAGGATCCCAGGCGTGCAGAGTCGGGCCTAGACAACCTTCCTGGCGGACTCCAAAAAGTCCCCAACAACCGACCTCAGAGCCTCAGACTGTTGGGATAACTCTCCGGCCGCACTGTTGACATCGGCTGATGAGCGGCCTGTCTCTTGGGCCGATGTATTAACCGCAGTAATATTTGCCGTGACCTCTTGGGTTCCAGCGGATGCCTGCTCAATGTTCCGAGCAATTTCAAGGGTCGCAGCCGATTGCTGTTCTACTGCTGCGGATACAGACGCATTCGCATCGTTAATCTCCGCTACTTTTGTCGAGACATCCGTAATTCCGGCAACCGTGCTCTTGGTGGCCTCTTGAATGTTCTCTACATATCCTCGGATTTCCTCGGTCGCCGTTGCGGTCTGCTGAGCCAAATTTTTGACCTCGCTAGCGACGACGGCGAACCCTTTCCCGGCCTCACCGGCGCGCGCGGCTTCGATTGTCGCATTCAACGCGAGTAGGTTGGTTTGCTCTGCTATATCGCTGATCAAATTGACCACGTTATTGATCTGGCCGGCCGCTTCCTGAAGCTGTTCGACCTGTCCCGCCACAGTGCCGGAGACATTCGCGGCTTCTGTCGCGACCCTGGTCGCGTTCGCAACCTGAAGTCCAATTTCCCGAATGGAAGACGAAAGCTCTTCAGATGCCGACGCGACAGCTTGAACATTGGTCGCCGCCTCCTCCGACGCAGCTGCGACGGCAGTCGCCTTTTCGCTGGTGTCCTCAGCGATCTCCTGCATGGAACCCGACGAGCTCGCCAATTCGGTCGCTGCGCTCGAAACCGTGTTGACCACCCCAGCGACGTCCTGTTCGAAAGTATCCGCCACGGCCGTAAAATTCTCGACCTTCTGCTGCATGGCGTCTAGCGCGGAATTGACCGTTTGTGTCGCGTTAAGGAAGGCGCCCTGCATGCTGGTTACAACAATTTTTCGGTAATACTGATTGTTGCTGACGTGATCCATGCAGGCTGCGGATTCGCGCACATAGGCGTCGCATCGGTCGATGAGGTCGTTGACTGTGTTCAGAAGTTCTCCGAGCTCACCACCGGCCCGAATATTGGTCAGTCGGACTTCCATATCTCCCGCGACCACACGCTCGAGAAGCTGGCGTGCCCGTTTGATTTCCCGAGCATCACGAAACCCAATCATAATCATACCCCCAAAGAAAACATGAATTCGTTGAAGTTCATTTTGGCGCCGCTCAAGATACTCAACACCTTGTCATAGGCATCTTGGAGGCCCTGTTTCGGGCTCGATCCAGATTGCTCGATCTTGAGCAAATCTCGGTATAACGGGGCAATATGGCTATCGATAACCTGGCGTTTTGGATTTCGGCGATTTGAGTGATACCCGGTTATGTTGCCACTCGCGTCAAAACTGGGCGTTACATGAGCAAAGACCCAGTAGTTATCACCGTTGGCCGATCGATTGTTGACGTAGGCGAAAATCTCTTTGCCGTCTTTGATTGTATTCCAGAGCAGTTCAAACACAGTCCTCGGCATTTCTGGATGGCGAATGATATTGTGCTGCTGGCCAAGTGTTTGTTTCTCGTTCATCGCGGCCATCCGATAAAACGTCCGATTGCCGTAGATCAACTTGCCGGTCAGATCGGTTTTTGAGACGATAATTTCATCGTCGTGGAAAACCTTTTCCCGGCCTGACAATTGAGGGTTTCCGTAGAGCGCCATATCTTTTTCCTTTGCCAACCAAGAGATCCGTTGAATTGGAGCCAAAACAACGAACCACAAGCCGATCCGCCGTACCTGTTACGTATATTCCACAAGACACGTAGGTAATTCCTGTAGGTTTAATCCAAAACTCTTAACCAACAATTAATATCGGCGCGTCGATTTCACCGCCGCAATTGCGTCTTCTTCTACCGATGATTTAGAACTAGATCCTTGAACGGCCGAGCTTAGGCAATGGCTCAACTTTGCCGAGGTGCTCGGGCACTGAGACATTACTCTTGCCCTCAACCTTGACATCGACCGAATTCCTGGAGGAATTCTGTGATGCTTCAGCTGAATTGGGACCGCTAAATTTTACAGCCTCGTCGAGTTTTGAAGCCCAATCCGGGCGCGGTATTTTTCAGCCTTCCTAAGCAGGCTCTCCCGTTTCAGGCGCGATAGATGATCAAGGAAAATTCTGCCGTCCAGATAGTCCATCTCATGCTGGATCACGGTTGCCAAATAACCGTCAGCCTCAAGCACACAGGGCGTGCCGGCTTGATCTAGATAGGTGACTTTGATGGTCTTAGATCGGGTAATTTCGGCCGAAATCCCCGGAAATGAAAGCGAGGCTTCTGTATTCGTTTGTGTCTCTTCAGAACACTCCAAAACCTCGGGATTGATTAAGGCAAGCGGTGCACGAACGCCGCCGTCTTGCAGATCGACCACAATGACCCGCCGCAATATACCAATCATATTAGCACCGATGCCAACTCCACGCTCGTCATAGAGCGTATCGAACATGTCCGCGATGAGGTCGCGCACATCCTCGTCGACATCGGTAATGGGTTCGGCTTTTTGCCGAAAGACGGGATGCGGGCCGTAAATCAACTTTCGTGCTGGCACTCTTGCGGCTCCGGTGTTCGCCTTGCCATCCGTCTAACACAACGCTCGGCAAAATTATTAAAATGCAGAATATCCCCATTACTCAGGCCAGTGTAGCATTCGGAATAGGAAGACTTGGGGAGAAGATGGATTATGCGCACACTTGTCACAGGAAGCAGCCCTGGCATCGGTGGGGCGATCTGCCTCAAGCTCACAAAGGATGCCGTTGCAAGGGGAGAAACACCACATATCGCCGCCTGCGAGCTGCGAGAAACCGAGGCATTGGGCGATTTGGTCCGAGACCTGCGCGCGCTCGGGGCCGAGGTGATAACGCCCACCGGTGATCTGGGCGACCCGGATGTGCCGGCCCGGTTGATTGACGAAACTCTTGAGGTATTCGGCGGCCTGGACTCGATCGTCGGGAATGCTGGGATTGCGGGGCCAGCGCCCTTGGCCGAATTGGAAATCGACCGCTGGGACCGCCTGTTCAATGTCAATGTCCGGGGAAATTGGCTTTTGGCAAAAGCTGGTTATTCAGCATTGCAGGCCTCGAAGGGGTCCTTCGTTGCCATCGCCTCAATGTCTGGTATGCACGCCCACAGGAACATGGGTGCGTATGGACCAAGCAAAGCCGCCGTGATCTCGCTTTGTGCGACCCTAGCTCAGGAGTGGGCCGCCGATGGGATCAGAGTGAATACGGTATCACCAGGCATGATCCGTACGCCGCTCACCGAGGCTGTCTACCGCGACAATGCCACGGCGCAAGACCGGGCGGACCTGGTGCCAATGGGGCGCGTAGGCATCGGCATCGATATTGCCAATGTCGTCGCTTTCCTGCTCGGCCCGGACGCCGGTTATATGACAGGACAAAACGTGCTGGTGGATGGCGGTTTTGTTGATTCGTTGTACGGGCATATCCCTGGCTTGCCCCGATCTGGCGAGTGAACTATCGGTTGTTAGAGGCCAATTGGCTTGAGGGTTTGGGTAAGGTCATCAGCGATTTCGATGAAGAAGCCTTCGGCCAAATATTCGACGCCGGCCTCAACCTTTTAAAGCTAAGCCACTTCCGATCTCCTTGCACAGCCCGGCCGGACGCGCTTATTTAGCGCGATAGTTCATTTTGGAGTTTAAGCACATGAGTAAGATCGCCATCGTTACCGGGGCCGGGTCAGGTGTCGGACGAGTATCGGCTTTGGGACTGGCGAAAGACGGATGGTCGATGGCCCTGGCCGGCCGCCGGGCCGAGGCCCTTGAAGAGACCATCGCCCAAGCCGGTACCGACGGCGACCGGATGATCGCGGTGACCACAGACGTGACGGATCCGGACAGTGTGCGGGCTTTGTTCGATGCGACCCGAGATAAATTTGGCCGCCTCGACATGCTGTTCAACAACGCCGGTCAGAACGCGCCCGGTATTCCGCTGGAGGATTTGAGCTTCGAGCAGTGGAAGTCTGTCGTCGACGTCAATCTGACGGGCATGTTTCTTTGCACCCAACAGGCGTTTCGACTGATGAAGGACCAGAAACCAATGGGCGGTCGCATCATCAACAACGGTTCGATCTCAGCGCACGAGCCGCGCCCAAACTCCTCGCCATATACCGCGACCAAGCATGCGGTGACCGGCTTGACCAAATGCATCGATATCGACGGTCGTAAGTACGATATCGCAGCCTGCCAGATTGATATCGGGAACGCGCTGACGGAAATGGCCGCCCGTATGGTCGATGGCGTGCCCCAGGCAAATGGCAAGATCGAGGTTGAGGCGGTCATGGACCCGGTTCACGTTGCCAACTCGGTTGTCCATATGGCAAGCCTGCCGCTAGACGCCAATGTGCAATTCCTGGTCGTCAAAGCGACCAAGATGCCGTGGCTTGGACGGGGTTGACCGACAGTGAATGTAGATCCGCTTGGCGATCTGGACACGCCCTGCCTGCTTCTAGACCAGGCTCAGTTGGAGACGAATGCGGCCATGATGTTGGACGTCGCCGCGCGCAAAGGCGTGCGGTTACGACCACACGTCAAAACCAGCAAATGCCTGGAGGTCGCCGAGATTGCAACCGGCGGGCGTCGCGAAGGGCTCACGGTCTCGACACTTGCCGAGGCCGAATTTTTCGCTCGCGGTGGGTTTCGCGACATCCTCTACGCAGTCGGTGTGTCTGCAAACAAGTTCTCGAGGATCGCAAACATGATCCGCGACCACGACGCTGATCTGGTTTTGGTCACGGACAGTATTGACGTCGCTGAAGCGGCGGCAGAGTTCACTGAAACTACCGGGACCCGGTTTCGCATCGCGATCGAAATCGACTGCGGTGAGCACCGTGGCGGCATTCCACCAGACGATCCGATGGTCCTGCGTTTGGCCCAATGCTTGGATCAGGCCCCCGGTATCAGTTTCGCCGGGGTGATGACCCACGCCGGTCAGTCTTATTGGTATAACGACAATGCTGAACATCGACGGGTCGCGCGAGAAGAAGTGGCAGCCGTCACCGGCCCGGCCGAGCAAATCCGAGCGCTGGGAATTGCCGTAGATATGGTGTCGATCGGTTCGACCCCAACCGTGCTTTTCGGCGAAGACTTCAGCGGCGTTACCGAGGTACGAGCCGGTGTTTATGTTTTCTTCGATGTGTCACAGATCGCGCGCAACGCGTGCACGAGAGATGATCTCGCGGTCTCGGTTCTTTCAACCGTCATCGGACACAATCGGGCCGGCCTGTCTGTATTGTTGGACGCCGGAGGGTTGGCGCTCTCCAAAGATCTGGGCGCCCCGGTGTTCATGTCCGATGCTGGGTATGGTCAGGTCTGCGACGCCGAGACGCTGCGTCAATACGGTGCTCTGATCGTCGAAGCTGTGCATCAGGAACACGGCACGGTTCCAGTTCCAGACGAGGGTTGGTTCGAACGCCTGCCGATCGGTTCCCTGGTCCGCATATTACCGAACCATGTTTGTATGACCGCGGCCGCGCATGACCGTTATGTGGTTCTGGATAAGACCGGCACACCAAGCGCCGAATGGGAGCGCACACGTGGATGGTAGTCGGTGGGCTCCGGCCGGCCTCAGTCATCCCCGTCCAATCGATTGGACAAAACACGGTTGAACAGTTTCAAGGCCTCGGCGATCCGAATGGGTTTGGAGATGTAGTCGTCAAACCCAGCCGAGGAAATGGTCACCATATCCCCGTCCATTGCGGCAGCGCTGATGGCAATAACGGGGATCTTCGCCGTCGCGGCGTCGCGCCGTAAAGTTTCCAACGCATCGATGCCACTCATCCCTGGAAGATCAATGTCCATGAGCACCAGGTCAGGGCGCTCGGCCCTCGCCATCTCAATCCCAATCTCTCCCGAGTTTGCGACGATCAGTTCTACATTCGACTGTTGGGCGAAGATCCGCTGCATCAAAAGCACGTTTGCCACGCTGTCCTCTATATAGAGAACCCGCCCTTTGCTTAGCTCTGGAATCGTAGTTTTCTCGCCTTGGGCGCCGAGAATTGCTTGCGAGGGCTCTTTTCCAACATCGTCCGAATAGGGGAACTCCACCCAAAATCGCGACCCCCGCCCGACGGACGATTTGAATCCAATCTGCCCTCCCATCAATTCGACGAGCCGCTTACTGAGTGCCAATCCGATGCCAGTCCCCTCGATTGAAGAATGCTCGGCTCCAAGGCGGTTAAACGGCTCAAAGAGACCCGACTGCTTTGCCTCTGCAATCCCGTCTCCGGTGTCGATTACTGTGAAGGTGATTTTATCGGAGTTTGCCGCCGTCACGGTGAGGAGCGCCTCTCCGTTCGGGCGATTGTATTTTATGGCGTTGCTAAGCAGGTTAATCAAAACTTGCTGGGCCCGGACGCGGTCACATTGGAGACGCGTTGCCAGTAGAGGTTTTTCGCCAGTCGATTCCAGCGCGACTCTATGTTGGTTCGCGAGTGGCCGAACGATTTCGATCACTGAGTTTACCAATTCTCCAACCGAAACATCCTCAACCGAAACAGACAGATGGCCAGCCTCAACACGGGAGAGATCCAGCACGTCATTGATCAATCTTAACAAAAGCTCACTTCCACCCAAAATTTGGGCAACCGCCTCTCTTTGCGGATCGGTCAGTTCATCCGCGTCCAATTCGAGAATTTGGGCAAACCCGATGACAGCGTTCAAGGGGGTCCGCAATTCGTGGCTCATGGAAGACAGGAATTGGGTCTTGGCGTCGTTGGCGTGTTCCGCTTCGGCCCGCGCAGTCTCTAGGTGCTCTGATGCTTGGCGTTCGGCGGTGATATCGCGCCCTGTACCTCTGTATCCCGCAAAGGTTCCGTCTTCATCAAAATACGGGGTGCCGCTCGTCGAGATCCAAATATTGTTCCCAACGGCTCTATCGTACTGATAGGTGAAGTCGTGGAATGGCTCATGATTGGCGAGTTGGGCAAAGTGATGGACCCATTTTTCCTCTCCGCCAATACTGCCGACCAAATCCTGTCGCACGGACCCGATGATGTCCGCGGTATCAATTCCGGAAAACTCACTCCAACGCTCCGAGACATAGGAGAACCGAAGATCGGCATCCATCTCCCAGAACCAATCCGAGCTAACCGATGCGAAATCCCGAAAGCGCGCTTCACTATGTTGAACCTGAATTTCGAGTTTCTTGCGCTCGGTGATGGATGTCGTCCAAAACACCCGACAGCCGTTCGATAGCACTTGCTCTTGCAACATCCGCCATTCGCCGTCTTGTCGGAGATGTTCGAACGACCGAGATGGCGATATGTGATGATCCATACGCCGCTTTACCCACTCAGCCTCCTGGCCGGTCGCTTCTGGTACCAATCCGTTGTTCACGGCTGCCCAGATATGGTCTTCGAACTTCACGCCGGGTTTGACCGTGTCCGGGATGTCGCGGTTGACCTCGCGGTAAGCCTGATTGGTAAAGGTGAACCGATCCTCTTCGTCAAACATCGCAATGGCTTCTGTCAAACTTTCAAGCGCGTCGACCAATTGCTGGCGTTTATGTTCCGCCTCAACGAACTCGGTAACGTCGGTCGCGGTCCCGCGATAACCCTGGAACGCGCCATCCGCGTCGAAGATCGGGGTACCGCTCGTACGCGTGTACCGCGCCGAGCCTTTTTTGCTCGATAGCTTGAAGGTAAAGTTCTTGAATTCCCGCCGCGCTTCCAGGTCTGCCAGATGCGCTTGCCAATGCGGTTTGCCTAACTCATGCGGGTCTGTGATTTCTTGTCGGGTCTTTCCAATTGGTTCGGTGCTCAATTGGGCACCAACATCAGCTGCTGAATACACGGCTTTAAAACGAAAATCCTTGTCGGTTTCCCATACCCAATCGGACGAGATGCCGGCCAGTTGCCGGAACCGCTCCTCGCTTGCCTTCAACCTGTTTTCTGCGGCAACCCGAGCCGAAATATCTCTCATGACGCCAACGAATCCACTGCCATCGTCGTGAAGGTTGGCGACTGTCAACTCTATTGGAAAAGTCGACCCATCTTTCTTCTGACCTGACAGCGCGCGCGCCTGATTGATGATCCGAGGTCCATACAGGGTCGACTGTTCCAGGTATTTATCGTGGCTCATCCGGTCACTCTCCGGAAGCAGAATGGAAATACTTCTGCCGACAACCTCATCGGCCGTATAACCGAACATTGTTTCGGCTGCGGCGTTGAAGCGACCAACTATGCCCTTGCGATTGATCGTAATTATGCCGTCGGCCGAGTGATCAATGATATCAGCCAGATGCTGCTCACTCAGTCGAGCTTCGGTCTCTGCCTTTTTTTGCTCGGAAATATCGACAATCGTCGATTGGATTGCTTCCTCGCCCTCCCACTCGATGCGCCGGGCCGTGGCGAATACGTAAACCGCAGAGCCATCGCGCCGGCGCCCCTCGACTTCGTACCGGTTAGGCGCAGCCTTACCAACCAATCTCGCCTCGGCATATCCGCGCAGACGGCCCCACTCATGCGGTGCCCAGAGTTGCATGGAACTTTCGAGGGTGAAAATATCACTGGGGCTGTCATAGCCAAAAATGTCGGCGCATGCTTGATTCACAAAGATCGGCTCGGTAATCCGATGAACCATAACCCCCTCGATCGACGCCTCGATGAGGTTCCGAAATTTCTCTTCGCCATGATCGATTTTGTCATTCAAGGCAAAGGGTCTCCAATGGTCAATCGTCAACGGGTCGACCCCGACGCTAACGGAACCTGGACAGTCCATTAGTATGCGCTTTTCGAGCCCTCAAGACATTGCGCGCGGGTGTAGACAGCCAGGTAATATCCATAAAGCGTGCACCCGTTCGAAAAAAGCGGTCACTCATATGAACATTCAAAATTGGTGAACCTCGAGATCATTCCCGTCGCCCGCGTCTTCGTTCTTGAGTTCACGATGAAAGCCGGCCGGGCGATTTTATCACCCGCCTCCATATTCTATGTTTCCGCTTCGCTTGTATCAGTCCGGCGATCGTATTATACCGGGCCACCATGTCACGGAGACCTTGAGATCATGACTACGATCTGGAACCGCACTTGCAACGCGATTTCCACCGGCACGCATCTTTCGCTCGCCGGCGTAGGCTCCGTCATGCCGATCGCCCATCAAGGGTTCGACGTTCTGAGTTAATCAACGACCGTCGGCCCGCTCGGGAGAGCAAGCGGACGGCGGTCGACGACAACTCCACAGACCATTCAAACAGCCGATATCGCTTCCTCCCCGACGGACCGCTTACCCCGAAGGAGGAATTCGCATGTTCAATTTCCAAACCAAGCTCGTATCCGCCCATCACCCGGTCATGACGCGCAGTCACTCACAAGCGAGCGATGCTGATCGAGATGGAGGAGGGCGAGATGAACGTCGCCGAAAATAGACGTGCCGATGGAACAAGTCGTTGGACCCGCAATGTCACACTACTAAACGGTCTGACGGCGACGCGTAATCTGCTTTTCATACTGCCGGTCTTCACATTGCATTTCGCCGACACCGTCGGGTTGGCGTTCTCAGATGTGATCGCCTCACAGGCCGCTTTCGCCGCCACAATGGTGGTGTGCGAAGTGCCGTCCGGCTGGTTGTCGGATCGGTGGCGACGGGTCGCGGTGTTGCGGATCGGATCGGTCCTCTGGTTGGCCGCTGCTCCCTTGTTTTGGTTGGCGAGTGACCTTGCCACGCTGGTTCTGGCGGAGGTTGTGATGGCCGTCGCCGCCAGCTTGGTGTCGGGAACCGATAGCGCATTCCTACACGACAGCCTGGAGGCTGAGGGACAAACCCATCGTTTTCTGGCGGAAGAGTCCCGGCGTCATGGAATTGCTATGGCGTCGGTCGGGATCTCCACCGGTATTGGCGGAGCGCTTTATGCATTGGCACCTAACCTGGTCTTTCTCTTCCAGGCGATCGCGTTCGCAGTCGCGGCCGGCTGCTCGGTCTTGCTTGTCGAGCCGCCAAAACATTTCAAGGAAGCCGAGAGGCGTCACCCGCGGGCTCTACTTCGCGTGCTCCATGCCGAATTCCGAACCAAACCGGATCTTGTTCGGGTGATTATCTTTGCCGGCTTCCTTTCCGCTGCAACATTGGCCGGGAATTGGCTACAGCAAGCCTACCTCGTAGCCCTCACGGTGCCACCGACCCTTCTCGGCCCGATTGTCGCGGCGGGATTCTTGATCGGGGCCGGTGTGACCCAAACCGCTCCAGCCCTTGAGGCACGGTATGGCTGGCGGGCGCTTCTTGGGTTTCTGGTTTTGGGAATGACCGTGGTCTGCGTCACGGTTGGCTTACTTGATGGACCGGCTGGCATTCCCCTGGCTGGCGTTCCATTAACCGTAGCCACTGCGATCGTTTGGGGATTGTCGGGCCCAGTTTTGCGCGACTTGGTCAACCAGCGAGCCAACCCATCGCATCGAGCCACGATGATGTCGGTCCTGGGTCTGGCCCCAAGGCTGGTTTTCGTTCCTCTCGGATTTTGCCTTGGTTTTGTAGTCGACGTCTCAGATGCCGCGACGGCATATGTTTGGCTTGGCGCGTTTGTCTTGCTTGCCGGCGGCGGTACGTGGTTCGCCCTCGCCCAAAGGGATCCCGACTAAACCGGCAAGGCCGCCGTCTCCTTGGCCGCCCGCAGCACGATCACGGTCTCGCTGCGGGTGACGCCAGGGAGGGTTTTGATTTGGTTCGTAATGAGCTCTTCCAGTGCGGCGTTGGAGCGGGTGCGCACTTTCAACAGATAGGACCAGTCACCGGTAACGTGATGGCATTCCAGAACGTCCGCCATACCCTCGACGGCGTCCAGGAAGGCTGCGTTATGTTCGCTCCAGTCGATCAGCACTGATATGAAGGCTAGCACACCGAGGCCGACTGCGTCCGGGTCTATGCGGGCGGAATATCCTGTGATTACGCCGGCCTCGCGCAGCTTGCGCATGCGCTCGTTCACGGCCGAGACCGAAAGGCCGACCAAAGCGCCAACCTCTCCAGGCGAAGCACGGCCGTCGTCCTGAAGGGCCGCGATGATCTGTCGATCTATATCATCCATGAGCAAAAGAACGCCGATTATGTCTACGGGTCAGTGATAGACCGCGTTCGGCAGCCAAGTCGCGATATCCGGGGTAACCATAAGGACCGCGATCATCACGAACATTGCAACCAGGAACGGCAAGGCGCCGACACTGACGTCGTTGAACTTGCCGCCGCGTTCGCGGATGCCGTGCACGACGTAGAGGTTGATGCCAATCGGCGGTGTGATTAGGGCCGCCTCCATCAACACGGTGATCATGATGCCGAACCAAACCGGATCGAAGCCCATATGCACGACGATCGGAAAGACCACAGGGATCGTGGTCAACATCATCGAGAGCGTCTCCATGAACATACCCAGCAGTAGGTAGAATAAGATGATGACGATCATGGTTTCTGTTGGTGTCCAGCCGAGTTCCTTGATGGCCTCCAGGATGGCCTGGGTGACGCCCATGAAACCAAGCACGAAGTTCAAAAAGACCGCAGCCAGGATGATCAGCATGATCATGGCGGTCGAGCGCATGGTTCCCTCGAATGTCGCCTTGAGCATGTCAACCGAGAGAGATCTGTTCCAGGCGGCGATGATCAACGCGAAGACGACACCGATTGACGCCGCTTCGGTCGGCGTGGCGATGCCGGCATAGATCGAGCCGACCACGGCAACAAACAACAGGACCGGCGGCAGTAAGTCCGGCAGGACACGAATGCGTTCGGCCCAATCGGTCTGAACTTTATCACCGCCCCAAGCCGGCCGGGCAAGACAGGTGAACGCGATCACGCCCATGAAAAGGATCGCCAACGTAATGCCCGGGAAGATACCGGCCAGATAAAGTTCTGGAACTGAGGTGTCGGTCAGCAGGCCGTAGATGATCAGATTGATCGAGGGTGGCACCAGGATGCCAAGCGTTCCGCCGGCGGCCAGCGAGCCCAGAAAAAGGCTTTCGTTGTAGTTATGCTTCTGGATCTCGGGATAGGCGACCGTCCCGACGGTGGCGGCCGTGGCGAC
>JABIRP010000377.1 GCA_018699735.1 Rhodospirillaceae bacterium
TAATCGCCGATGGCCGGCCAACGCGTTTCGACATCGAAGAGGTCGCAAAAGAACTCGCCGACCGGGTCGCGGCCCAGCCCTATCCGAAGGAAGCCGCCGCCGCCATCGCGCGCTTCGCTCCGGAACTGCGCAAATGGTACGCCACCTGGTCAACCGAGGGGTTGGAGCCACGCATCGATTACAATTCGCGGGTTTAGGCCGAGTCGCGGGTTTAGGCCGGGTCGCGGGTTTAGGGAGGGTCGCGGGTTTAGGGAGGGAACGCCCTTCGACACGGGCTTCGATTACGCTCAGCCCGGCTCAGGATGACAAAGTTCAAATCCTCTATACTCGTCATCCTGAGCCGGATCGAGTGAGCGGAGCGAACCGCGATCCGTGTCGAAGGGCGCTCCACCAACGGTCAATCCAGCGCCAGCACCGCCAGCACCACCAGCGCGGCCACCCACAGCGGCCAGTATCCCGGGCGACGGCGGGACTGTTCTTCGGCCATGCGGGTGACGGTGTCGCGGTGCAGCCTCAGGCCGCCATCAGCAAGTTCACCGATCGCCGTCTCAGTCTTTTCCAGCAGACCCGGTAGGCGTTCCACGGCGCGCGCCGCGTCAATCGCCACGCGGCGGATCCGCGCTTCCGGCCCGCGGTTCTCCACCATCCATTCTTCGATCAGAGGCCGGGCCAGCTCCCACATGTTGACGTTCGGGTTCAAGGTCCGCCCGACGCCCTCGGCCACAAACATGGTTTTCTGTAACAAGAGAAGCTGCGGTTGGGTTTCCATCTCGAACTGCTCGGTGATCTTGAACAACTGGGCCAAGAGCCGGGCCAGCGAGATCTCATGCATCGGCTTGCCGAAGATCGGCTCGCCAATTGACCGGCAAGCCTGGGTGAACTGATCGACCGACTTGTGCGCCGGCACGTAGCCCGCCCGGAAATGTACCTCGGCCGCCAGGCGATAATTGCCAGTCAGGAACCCGGTCATCATGTCAGCCAGGAAATCACGGGTTTTCTTATCAAGCCGGCCCATGATGCCAAAATCCACAGGCGCCAGAGAGCCATCGGCGCGCACGAAGATATTTCCGGGATGCATGTCGGCGTGGAAAAAACCGTCTCGGAAGACCTGTTGGAAAAACGCCCAAGCTGATCTAGTCAAAATTTGATCGACATCGTGGCCGGAGCGCTCCAGCGCCACCAGATCGTCGATCCGATCGCCATGAATGCGCTCGATCGTCATCGTCCGGCGAGAAGTTCGGGTCCAGTCGATAGCCGGCACGTGAAAATTCGGGTCGTCCACGAAGTTTTCGCCAAGCTCGGCCGCCGCCGCCGCCTCAAACCGCAGGTCCATCTCAATGGTCACGGTCTCGGCGAAAAGCTCGACGACTTCGACCGGCTTCAGACGCCTGGTCCAAGGCAGTAACTGTTCGGCCAGTTCCGCAATCCAATGCAGCAGATCCAGGTCCCGCTCAAAGCGTTTCTCGATCCCCGGCCGCAGGATCTTGACCGCCACTTCTTCGCCCTCGGTAGTAACCGCGAAATGCACCTGAGCAATTGAAGCCGCCGCCGCTGGCGTATCCTCGAAGCTGGAGTAAAGCGCCTCAATCGGTCGCTCCAGCTCTTCCTCAACCGTGGCTCGGGCGATGGCCGCCGGAAAGGCAGGCAGGCGGTCCTGCAAGCGAGACAGATCATCGGCCACATCATCGCCGATCAGGTCCGAGCGGGTCGCCAGTGATTGACCGAGCTTGATAAAACTTGGGCCGAGAGCCTCCAGCGCTTGTGACAGCCGCTCGCCCTCGCGAAGCTTCAAGGCCTCGCGCCGACGGAGGAGTGCATGCGCCACACGCGCGATCACACCCAGCGCCGGGGCATGCGGCAAACGTTCCATCAGGAACAAGGCCCCGTGCCGGGCCAATGTCAGCACCAGACGGATCAGATGAAAAAGATTTCTGAGTGAGCGCCACATATCCCGGGCCTAAAGCTTCCAGGCCGAATGCATGGCCGCTATGCCGCCGGAGAGGTTGCGGTATCGGACCTGCTCCAACCCGGCATCGTGCATACGCGTCACCAGGCGGTCCTGATCTGGGAAGCGCCGGATGCTCTCGACCAGATACTGATAGGCCTCGCGGTCCTTGGCGACCAGTTGGCCGATCTGTGGCACCACCTTGAAGGAATACGCATCATAGATCGGGTCGAGCGCCGGCACCGCCAGGCGCGAGAACTCCAGGCAAATCATCCGCCCGCCAAGTTTCAACACACGCCGGGCCTCCGCCAGGGCCGCATCAATGTCGGTCACGTTCCTCAGCCCGAAGGCGATGGTGTAGAGATCGACAGACGAATCCGCCATCGGCAAACGCTCGGCGTCGCCAACCACCCAGTCTATGCCTGCGTCCAACCCCTTGGAGCGCGCTTTCACCCGGCCAACCTCCAGCATTTCAGCATTGATGTCGCAGACCGTGACCGGGCCGCCGCCGCGCTTGCGGTAGCGCAAGGCGATATCCCCTGTACCGCCAGCCACGTCGAGCAAGTGAGCATTCGGTTGCGGCGCCAGCCAATCCATCAAGGCCGCTTTCCAGGCGCGATGCAGCCCACCACTCATCAGGTCGTTCATGACGTCGTAGCGCCCGGCGACAGAATTGAATACCTCGCGCACCAACCGGGCCTTGTCACCCGCCGGCACCTCACGAAAGCCGAAATCGGCTGTCTCAGGCATTGCTCTGTTCCCATCCGCGAAAATCGTATTGGTTCTGTAGCCTAGCGCATGGCTGTCGCCAACGAAAACCGGTGGAGAAAATCGGCTGTCTCAAACCTCCCCCGCTTCCCGGTTTGGCGCAGCCAACGCCGGAATCTCGATCCGGAGATTATACCCTTGCGAGATCCCGGCTCTCGCGACGCTCGGCCGGGAAGCGACCTTCTGAGGGATCGCTGATAGACTTCAGATACGTTGCCCCGCACGTCGGCTTGGCCTAACAATCGGCATCATCGTATGAGGAGCTTTCCATGCCCGAACTACCCGAAGTCGAGACCGTGCGCCGGGGATTGGCGACCGTGATGGAGGGGCGCCGGATCACCCAGGTCATCCAGCGCCGGGCCGATCTGCGCTGGCCGATTCCGGAGGATTTTGTCGGCCGCGTGACCGGCCGCATTGTCGAACGCCTGGAGCGCCGCGCCAAGTATCTGCTGTTCCACCTCGACGACGGCACGATAATCCTGCTGCATCTGGGCATGTCGGGGCGGTTCCTGCTGACCAATCCGGATCTGGAGAGCTTCGAGAAGCATGATCACGTCGTCTTCGTCACCGATGAGGGTACCGTCGTGCGCTTCAACGATGCCCGGCGGTTCGGCATGGTCGACCTCTCGACCACCGACACCATCGCCGAGCATCCGCGCCTGGTCGAGATCGGGCCGGAGCCGCTCGGCAATGCTTTTAACGGCCCCGCTCTTGCCGCTGCCATCGCCGGTAAACGTACGCCGATCAAATCGGCGCTGCTGGACCAGAAAGTGGTCGCCGGCGTCGGCAATATCTATGCCTGTGAGGCACTCTTTCGCTCAAATATCTCACCCAGACGCCAGGCCTATACGGTCAAGGGGGAGCGCGCCGACAAGCTTGCCACAGCCATCCGCCAAGTCTTAAGCGAGGCGATCGCATCCGGTGGCTCGACGCTGCGTGATCACGTTCGCCCGGACGGCGAGCTCGGATATTTTCAACATGGGTTCGAGACCTACGATCGCGAGGGTGAGCCTTGCGTGCGTGAGGGGTGTGGCGCCACCATCAAACGCCTCGTCCAGTCCGGTCGGTCGACATTCTATTGCCCCAAGTGCCAACGTTAGGGTAAAAACCGCCGGCAATGAGAAACAGATCAATACGCGCCCTGATGCGCACAATGGCGCTCGCAACGGCGCTCGCAACGATCCTCGTCACCACACAGGTGATGGCGGATACGGCGTTCGTGGATGGGTTCGAGGATATGCCGGCCATGCCGGGCATGACCGCTATTCCCGACGGATCGGTCTCTTTCGACACGGCGTCGGGGCGGATTATTGTCGCGTTCATGCGCACGACGGCCTACCGACATGAAATTCTGGCGTTCTACGAAAGCGCGCTCGCGGAACTTGGATGGCGGCTCAGAACCGACCAGCGCTACGTACGTGAGGGCGAAGTCCTGAGCCTGGACCTGACCCGAGACGGCAGCGCTACCATCGTGCGCTACTCACTGAAACCCGAATAACGGGCCCACATCATATCGCCAAGCTTACAGGAGCATCGAGATGTCCTATGAGACCATCCTGGTCGAGAAAACCGGCAAAGTCGGCGTCATTACCCTCAATCGACCGAAGGCCTTGAACGCGCTGTCGGCCGAACTGATGGGTGAGTTAAAGGTAGCGCTCGCGGACATGGAGGGCGACGACGACATCAGCTGTGTTCTGCTGACCGGCAGCGAAAAGGCGTTTGCCGCCGGTGCCGATATCAAGGAGATGCAGTCCAAAGACTACATGGACGTCTACAAAGAAGATTTCATCACCCGCGATTGGGAAGACCTATCCCGGGTGCGCAAGCCGGTGATCGCCGCGGTTGCCGGTTACGCGCTTGGCGGCGGTTGCGAGATGGCGATGATGTGCGACATCATCATCTGTGCCGACAATGCGAAGTTCGGGCAGCCGGAAATCACCATTGGCACCATTCCCGGCGCCGGCGGCACCCAGCGCTTGACCCGATTTGTCGGCAAGGCCAAGGCCATGGACATGATCCTGACCGGTCGCATGATGGATGCAGACGAGGCCGAACGCTCAGGGCTTGTGAGCCGTGTCGTCCCGGCTGCCGATCTGATGGCCGAAGCCATGAAGGTCTCCGAACGGATCGCCGATCTGTCGCGCCCATCACTCATGATCGCCAAGGAGGCCGTCAACCGCGCTTATGAGACCACGCTTTCCGAGGGTGTCCGCTTCGAGCGCCGAGTATTCCACTCGACCTTCTCGACCGAAGATCAGAAAGAAGGCATGGCGGCGTTTATCGAGAAGCGCCAGCCTAACTTTAAGCACCGGTAAGAAGGCTCGAATTCGACACCGCTTCCCGGTTTGGCAAAGCCAACACCGGGATCTCGATCCGAGTTGAGTACCGCCGCGAGATCCCGGCTCTCCGCTTCGCTGCGGCCGGGAAGCAGTAGATGCAACAGGCCTCAAGCACCTCGGATCAGCGTGCCGACCCCGTGCGGAGTGAAAAGCTCCAGCAATACCGCGCGCTGTACCCGGCCATCGAGAATTACAGCCGCACCGCTGCCTTGCTCGACCGCCTGGATGCAGGTCTCGATCTTCGGGATCATACCGCCGGACACCGTGCCGTCCTTGATCAGGCCCTTGGCCTCTGAGACGGTCAACTCCTCGATCAGCTTGCCGTCGCGGTCCAGAACACCCTCGACATCGGTCAGCAGTACAAAGCGCGCGGCCCGTGAGGCAGCGGCGATGGCGCCGGCCGAGGTATCGGCGTTAATGTTGTAGGTCTCACCATCCGGGCCGAGGCCAATCGGCGCCACCACCGGAATAATCCCGCCGGCCGACAACGTCTCGAGGATCGCCGGGTCGACCGCATCCGGCTCGCCAACGAAGCCCAGATCCAGCACCTTCTCGATATTGCTGTCAGGGTCGGTTTTGGTCCGGCTGACCTTGCGGGCCGTGATCAGCCCGGCGTCTTTGCCCGAAATGCCAACCGCCCGGCCGCCAGCCGCATTGATCGAGGCGACGATGCCTTTATTGATTGAGCCGGCCAGGACCATTTCGACAATCTCGACGGTCGCCTTGTCAGTGACCCGAAGGCCGTCGATGAACTCGGACTTGATCGCCAGACGCTCCAACATGCGGCCGATCTGTGGGCCGCCGCCATGCACCACAAGCGGATGCATGCCGACCTGCTTCATCAACACCATGTCTTCGGCAAATGCCTGCGCCAGGGCCGCGTCACCCATGGCATGGCCGCCGTATTTGACCACGACCCGCTTACCATTGTAGCGACGCATGAATGGCAAGGCCTCGGTCAGGATGCCAGCCTTCGAGAGCCACTCCTCCCGCCGTGCAACGTCAACTTCGCTCATTTCATCCGCCCCATGCGTTCACGATTCCGGGCTTTATCGCACAGCATCCCATTCGGCGAAACCAGCCAGAATGGCGCGCAGCTCTGAAATGCCGATGCCTTGCTGGGCACTGGTCGTCAGGATCTCAGGATGCGCCGCCGCATGCTTCTTCAACAGCGCCGTGATCTTAGTGACCAATGCCGACAGCTCCGAAACCTTGGCCTTGTCGACCTTGGTCAGCACGATCTGGTAGGACACCGCCGCATCGTCCAACATGCGCATGATCTCAAGGTCGCCATCCCCGATCCCTCGGCGGGAGTCGATCAACAGGCAAACCCGGCGCAATTCTATGCGGCCGCGCAGGAACAGCTTCAGCGTATCGGTCCAGACCTTGATCTTCGATTTCGAGACTTTGGCATAACCGTAACCCGGCAGATCGACCAAGGTCAGCTTACCGCCAAGATCGAAGAAATTAAGTTGCTGGGTGCGGCCGGGCGTATTGGAGGTACGGGCCAACGTCTTGCGGCCGGTCAGCGCATTCACCAGGCTCGATTTGCCGACATTCGAGCGTCCGGCAAAAGCAATCTCCGGCGACGCGCCGTCGGGCAACTGGTCGATACTGTGGGTCCCGTGGAAGAACTGACATTCCTGAGCGAACAGCCAGCGGCCGCGCTCCAATTCCTCGGCGCTGTGTTCGCCTTCTGTTATCAGCACATCCGGCATGGCGCGATCATTTGACGCCCATACGCTTCATGATCACCCACTGCTGGGCCATCGAGAGCGTATTGTTCCAGGCCCAGTAGATCACCAAGCCGGCTGGGAAGCTGGCGAGCAGGAAGGTAAAGAAGAACGGGAAGAACGCGAATATCTTGGCTTGCACCGGGTCGGTCGGTTGCGGGTTCAAGCGCTGCTGCATCCACATGGTCACACCCATGATGATCGGCCAGATCCCGATCGCCAGGAATTGCGGTGGGTCCCAAGGTATAAATCCGAATGCGGTGAACAGGCTGGTCGGGTCCGGCGCCGAGAGGTCCTGGATCCAACCGAAAAACGGCGCATGGCGCATCTCGATGTTGACGAAGAGCACCTTATAGAGCGCGAAGAAGACCGGAATCTGGACGACGATGGGCAGACAGCCCGATGCCGGATTGACCTTCTCTTTCTTGTAGAGCTCCATCATCTCCTGGTTCAGACGCGCCCGATCATCACCGTATTGCTCGCGCATTTCCTGGAGCTTCGGGGTCAGCGCCCGCATCTTGGCCATCGACTTGTAAGATTTGTTGGCCAGCGGGAAGAACACCAGCTTAACCAGGATCGTGAAGGCCAGGATCGCCAACCCGAAATTACCAAGATAATTGCTGAGCCACGAGACGATGTAGAAGAACGGCTTGGTCAGGAAGTAGAACCATCCAAAATCGATCGACAGGTCAAAGTTTGCCGCCGCTAGGGACGCTTCATATGCGTCAATCGCCCGCACTTCCTTGGCGCCCGCGAACAGGTGATTGGTAACCTCAATCGAATTGCCTGGCGCAAGATCTCGCCCACCGCCTAGGTAGTCGACCTGATACCGATCATCCTGATCGCGAATGGTGTGCTTGAACCGAAACTCGTATTTTTCCGTCTGGTTCGGCAACAAGGCCGTCTGCCAGTATTTATCCGTGATCCCGATCCAGCCGCCGTCGGACACTATCTTCTGTTCACCCTCGTCCTGAATGTCGGAGTAGTCGACCTCCGTCAGAGTGCCACCGAAAACGCCCAACAGACCCTCATGCAGGATGTAGAAACCTAGCGTTTCCGGCGTGCCGCCGCGCGCGAGCAAACCGTACGGGAACAAGGTCACACTTGAGGCCCCGGTGTTGCGCACGCGTTGGACTATCGTGATCAGGTATTGATCGTCGATCTCGTAGACCCGCTCAAAGGTCAGCCCGGCGCCGTTCGACCAACTGAGCGTAACCGGTGACTCCGGTGTTAGCGCGCCGCCCTTGGCGGTCCATACGCTGTCCTTGTTCGGAACTTTGATCGCGGCGTCGCTCGGCACCCAACCAAACTCGGCCAGATAGGATTTCGGCAAGCCGCCGGGATTCAACAGATGAATATTCGAACTCTCGGTATCAATTGTCTCGCGATACCCACTCAAGATCAAATCGTCGAACCGAGCACCGGTGAGCGAGATCGAGCCGCGCACACGCGGGTTCTCGACAATCAACCGCTTGGTCTTCTTGAGTTGCGCGTCGCGCTGGGCCGATGTCGGCGCGCCCGGTGCGATCGGGACACCTGCGGCCGGAGCCGCCCCGCCAGGGGCGCTGACCCCGGCTGAACCCGGAGACCCTGCCGCGGTGGACGCCGGTGCCGTAGGCGCGGTCGAGCCCGCAGGGTGTTGCGCCTTCTGCTGCGCCTCGATTTCAAGCCGGCGGGCCTGTTCGGCCTGCTGCTGGGGAATGCTGTAGAAGAACTCGTAGCCGAGTACCACCAGCACCGACAGGGCAACCGCAAGGATCAGATTTTTTTGCTCGTTCATCGCTCGACGCGAACCTCGCTAGACGAAATATTATTGGGCGCGCCTGTAGTGCCATGACGGCCAATGCGCGGCGGTACCGGGTCCATTCCGTGACCGCCCCAGGGATTGCAGCGCGCTATGCGACGCGCCGCTAGCCAGCCGCCCCGAAGGAGGCCGTGTGTCTCCACCGCCTCAAGCGCATAGCTGGAACAACTTGGATGATATCTGCAGTTCGACCCGAGAAGCGGAGAGACCAGCCATTGATAGGCGCGGACAAACAGCCAGGCGACCCAATAACCGGGAACCATGCGCGGTCTAGTCATCACCGCTACCCTCATCACGCTTTTCCTCTCGCGAACCCCGGCTCTCTCGCAAGCCCTGGCTCTTATGCAAACGCCTCAGCGCGCTGCGCAAATCTCCGAGCAAATCATCATATGCCCGCTCGACCGTCGCCCCACGGGCGATCAGGACATAATCCGTCCCGGTTTTCGCGAGATGCTGCATCACGTCGCTGGCAACCGCCTTGAGGCGTCGACGCGCCCGGTTGCGCGCGACTGCATTGCCGACTTTTCGGCTGGCGGTAAAACCAACCCGAAAGACTTTACCGTCCCCATCCTGCTGGCCGCCTTGTTGGCTGCCCTGCTGACCATCTTGTCGGCCGCCTTGCTGGCCGGTATCGCGGGCCCGGGCCTGGACAACAATCCCCGGTGTCACCGCCTTGCGCCGACCGCGAGCAACCCGCAGATACTCCGGCCGCCGTGTCAAACGGGATGGACATTGCTCAATCCGTTCCCGCATGTCGGCCACTCCGGGGTATAAAAGGTAAAGTGCCCCAATTTGAGGCACATCCAAGCGCGGCGCTCAGCCTGTCTGACGACCGTTAAGCCGAAAGACGCTTACGACCCTTGGCGCGGCGGGCGTTAAGGACACGACGACCACCAACGGTCGCCATTCTGGAACGGAAGCCATGGCGGCGCTTGCGGACAAGCACGCTCGGCTGAAAGGTGCGTTTCACAGTGAAACTCCATCGACGTCATTCAAAATCTCGCGAGTGCGGTCGGGTGTATATAGTTTCGAGCCCGGCAAGTCAATCTCGGGGACAGGTTTCGCTGGTTCCAATGCCTCGTAAAATTGCGGCTGAAATCACGCCAATTCACGCCGCCTCACGCCATGTTGATCCGTCTCACGCCGTGTTGAATGGTGTTGAACGGCTAAAACGATATATCGGACATATGAATTCACCGTGGCAAAAAAGACTTCTCGAACATTGTTGGTGGTGAATAGCGATAAGACCAAGGGGCCGAGGCATTGAGCGAACACAACCACGAGGAAGACCATATGGAAGCCGTGATCCAGAACAAACCGATCCTGCATAGGCTTTGGCCCGTCGCCATCCTTGTTCTCGGGTTTATCGGCTTTTTCGTCGCCGGCCTCAACGATTACCTCACATTTGAGACCTTGCGCGACAATCGTGAATACCTGGCAACGGTGGTTGCCGAGCACGCGGTTTTGACAGCAACCGCCTTCCTCGCCCTCTATATCGTGGTCGTCGCTTTTTCCTTACCGGTCGCTGCACCGATCAGCATCGCTGGCGGACTGATGTTCGGCATTGTTGGCGGAAGCGTGTTGGTGGTGGTTGGGGCGACGATCGGAAGCGCGCTGGTTTTTCTCATTGCCCGCTCGGCTATCGGTGACAGTTTGAGGCGCCGCGCCGGTCCCTGGGTGCGTCGATTGGAGGTTGGGTTTCGTGACAATGCGCTGAGTTACATGTTGGTCCTACGATTGGTGCCACTCTTCCCGTTCTGGCTGGTCAATGTCGTTCCGGCATTGCTCGGCGTTCGCTGCAAGACCTACATGCTGGCGACCTTCTTCGGTATTATCCCTGGCACCGTGGTCTATGTCGGCGTTGGAGACGGCTTGGGCATGGTGTTCGAGAAGGGCCAAACTCCCGATCTTGGGCTTATTTTCGAGCCTCGGATATTGGGGCCGATACTCGGGCTGGCAGCCTTGTCCTTTCTGCCGGTTCTCTACAAGCGGTTTCGGCGTACGAGTGATACGGTTTAAGCTTCACTAACCTTCCCAACACATGAGCCTGAAATCGACCATGGTCGAACATATCGAAGCTGATATTTGCGTCATCGGGGCTGGATCCGGTGGACTTTCCGTCGCCGCCGGGGCCTCCCAGATGGGCGCCAGTACCGTGCTGTTCGAGCGGGACCGGATGGGTGGCGATTGTCTAAATTTCGGTTGCGTCCCCTCCAAAGCCTTGTTGGCGGCGGCCAAGGCCGCACGTCAGGCTCGGGGGTGCGGGAAATTTGGCGTGACGGCAGGTGATGTTACCGTGGATTTTCCATTCGTGCGCGCGCATCTGCGTTCCGTCATCGCAACCATTGAACCAATGGACTCGGTTGAGCGTTTCGAAGGGCTCGGTGTTCGGGTGATCCAGGCAGACGCCCGCTTCGTTGGCGACCGCGAGGTCGAAGGCGGCGGCATCCGGGTCAAGGCAAGGCGTGTTGTGGTGGCCACGGGCTCATCCGCAATGGTGCCGCCGATCCCGGGCCTGGATACGGTCCCGTATCTCACCAATGAAACGATCTTCGATCTCGAGCAGGCTCCGGAACATTTGATCGTGATCGGTGGCGGTCCGATCGGAATCGAGATGGCGCACGCGTTTCGGGGCCTGGGCTCCCAGGTTACGGTGGTCGAGATGACCACGATCCTGAACAAGGACGATCCCGAACTCGTCGATATCGCGCGGCGCTTGTTGCGCGACGACGGGGTGGACATTCGTGAGGGCGCGGGGGTGGTGGCGGTAGCGTCAAAGGACGAAGGCGTCTCGGTAGAGCTCGAAAAAGGTGAGGTGAAAGAGCAAATTACAGGCTCCCATATTATCGTCGCCGCCGGGCGCCGAGCCAATGTCGACGGCTTGGATCTCGAGGCCGCCGGCATCCGAACCGGACGCACCGGTATTGAGATCGACGCTCGTCTGCGCACCAGTAACCACAAGATTTTTGCCATCGGCGATGTCGCCGGCCCCTACCAGTTTACGCATATGGCCGGGTATCAGGCCGGAATCGTGATCCGGAATGCGTTGTTCCGACTTCCGGCCAAAGCCAAATATACGGCCGTGCCCTGGGTCACCTACATGGACCCGGAACTCGCCCAGGTGGGCATGAGCGAAACTGAAGCGCGCGCCGCACACGGAGAGATCAAGGTCGTGCGCTGGCCCTTTGCGGAGAATGATCGCGCCCAGGCCGACCGCTCGACGGACGGATTGGTAAAAGTGATCACGACGGCCAAAGGTCACATACTTGGCGTCTCGATCCTCGGGCCCCATGCGGGTGAGCTCATCCAAACCTGGTGTCTGGCGATCCAGGAAGGCCTGAAAATCGGGGCGGTTGCGTCAATGATCGCCCCCTATCCGACGTTGGGGGAAATCAACAAACGGGTTGCGGGCAGTTACTTCACCCCCCAACTGTTTAACGAGAGAGTTCGCGGTATCGTGCGATTCCTTGCCAAGTTAGGATAAAGCGCGCCGTCACAGGGAGGGGCCTTCTTGTCGTTCTTCAAGAGCTTATCGTTTCGCCTGCTGATCTTGACCGTGTTCTTTGTCATGGTCGCGGAAGTCTTAATCTATTCGCCGTCCATCGGTCGCTTTCGACTGGTTTATCTGGAGCAGAAGCTGGCCAACGCACAGCTCGCCGTTCTCTCCATCCGAACTCAGCCGGATGCAGTTATCGACAATGCGCTAAGTGACGAACTTCTCGACCATGTCGGTGCCTACCGGGTTGTCGTCGCCCGGAAAGGTGAGCGCATGCATATACTTGCACGCGCCGACCGGCCGAAAATCGATGCCGAATTCAATCTGGCCAATCATCGCTTCTTCCCGTTGATCATCGAAGCGTTCTCCGCCATCTCTCAAACCGGCAACCGGGTGATCAAGGTCACCGGGCCGTCGCCAAAAGCGCCAGATGTCGAGGTGACGGTTGAGATAGACGAAGCGCCGATGCGGGCTGAAATGTTCGATTACTCGTGGCGTATCCTGGCTCTCTCACTCGGCATTTCTTTTTTTACGGCAGCGCTCGTATTCCTCTCCCTGCGTTGGATCCTGGTCACTCCAATGGCCCGTATCACCCGGTCGATGGTGGCGTTTCGGGAAAATCCTGAAGACCGCTCCAGCGACCTTTTCGATGATGGGCGGGCAGACGAAATCGGCGTCACACTGCGCGAACTTTCGTCTATGAAGTCGGGCTTGCGATCGGCGCTTCGGGAGCAGACCCGGCTCGCGGCCCTGGGAACCGCCGTCAGCAAGATCAATCACGATCTGCGAAATATGTTGTCGACCGCAACATTGATCTCCGATCGTCTGGCGATGAGCAGCGACCCGAACGTGCAAAAAGCAGCACCACCGCTCATCCGATCAATCGACCGCGCGGTAAATCTCTGTTCCCAGACTTTGAATTTCAGCCAGGGAACACCGCCGCTCGACTTGGAATCCGTACCGTTGGTCGAGGTTCTCGGCGATATGAAAGACGGGTTCGAGGCCTCCAGCCTCACGCCTCTCTCTGTCACTTACGATGAAAACGACACCACCGTCTTATGCGCCGACCGGGATCAGATCTTTCGGGTGTTTGCCAACCTGATGGGGAACGCATCCTCGGCTGGGGCCAGCGAGGTTACAGTTCGGGCACGCTCTGACGCGCATCGCGTCACCATTGAGCTGGCAGACAACGGCCCTGGGATACCCGAGGAGGCGCATGCTCGATTGTTCCTGCCGTTCCGGTTCACCACCAAGAAAGACGGCTCCGGGTTGGGATTGGCGATCTCCCGCGATATTGCCCAGGCCCACGGGGGCGATCTATCGCTTGGCCGTACCGGACCGGAGGGCACGGTGTTCGTCTTGGTCGTTCCGGCAGCGTGAGGGCTGCAGGGCGCTTCTAGCGCCGCGAGTGTAGGCCGACGATTGGCTCGACCGGACGCGGCTCCAAGTCCCAGGGGAAGTGGATCCAGGTGTCCTGGCTAACCTCGGTGATAAAGGTATCGACCACCGGGCGGCCAGCCGGCTTGGCGTAAACCGTCGCAAAATGCGCGTTGGGCAACAGTTTTCGAACTGCCCGCGCGGTCTCACCGGTATCAACCAGATCATCGACGATTAACCAGCCTTTGCCACCGTCGGGCACCGCAGCCGATTTCAAGATCTTCAAGTCACCGCGATCCTTATCGTCATAGCTGGCGACGCTGATTGTTTCGATCACCCGCAGTTCAAGCTCACGCGCGACGATCGCCGCCGGCACCAAACCGCCGCGGGTAATGGCGACGATGCCTTCGAACGGCCCCAGTTCGATCAAGCGCCACGCAAGCGCCTTGGCAGTGCGATGCAGTTCCTCCCAACTGACAGGGAACGACCTCGAGCGGCCGGCGTCATCTCTATCGGTCACGGTTCTCTCCTTGATTTACGCCTTGATTTACGCCTGTCATAGCAACGCGGCGGATCGAAATCGACCCGCCGCGTTTGTCAGCTTACCCCCGAGAAACACTCTCTGTGAAATTATTCCATCAGCGTACGAACAGCCGAACCTCGTTACCGGACGCATCGGCCGACGTGGTGGCCGAAAGCGCCACGCGGCTTGGCGGTAGTCCCATGTCCGTCAACGCGCGCAGAACCGCTTGTGCGTTGCGACGCGCCTTGCTGCTGTCGATCGCGACCTTGGCAGTGGATCCCTTCAACGGTGTAACCGCGATGAGATCGAAGCTGGCGTTTGGCCTGCGTTCCAGAGCCCGGCTGACAGCCGTGTAAAGCGCCTGCTGATAATTGACGTTCGGGCGATCAAACCGGATCACGACCAAGGGCCGACGACCGGCGAGCGAGCCAACCGAAGATCGATTGCCGGAAAGCCCGGTGCGATCGGAGCCACCAACGGCCGTTGCGCCATAAGAGCGACTGGCCAAGCTGCTGCCGAAGAACTCACCGTTCTTGATCGCCAGCGCCAGCGTATTCAAATCGCCGCGCTCGTTACCGACATAAGTGCTCTGTCGACGGATGTCGTCGCTCAGCTCGGTCAGCAACCGATCAATCAGAACGACCGTGCGATTGACGTCGTCCTCGAGGATCGCCAGCTGACGGTGGTCTTCATCGACCGCGCCGGAAAGCCCAAAGGCGGCTCGGGTCGATTCGAGCAGATATGCGGACATGGCAGCATCCGCCGCCACACGATTGGCGAGCGCATTCATTTGGCCGATATCGTTGTTGATCGCCTCAAGCTGCAATTGCGCCTGATTCCATTCGTTGACCAGCGCCGGATTACCGGGCGTGGTGCCGACCTGCAGGCGTGACCGGATGCCCGCGACCCGCGCGTGATAAGCGGTCGCGTTGGTTCGAGTGGTCTTCCGCACGGTTTGAAGATTGCCGTTATGCTGGGTGATCGACGATTGCAGCCGCGCCAGATCATCGCGGAGTTGAACCACCTTGTTTCCAACGAAGGTGCCAGTGGCCTTGCCGGGTTGCGGCGGCTGCACCGAGAAATTCGTACTGCCGAGCTTCGGTGGCTGTGCACCTAGAGGCGCCGACGACATCGTCGCTTGCGCGCTCCGCTCCGAGGCTGAGGGTTTGATTTCGACCTTGCCTGGCGCGGCACTTGCCGCTGACGCACTGGCGCGCTCTCCCGAGGGAGACTCCCCAGATAGCATGGGCCAAAGAGAATCACTGGAAAACGAGCAGCCTCCCAGCAAAATTGTGGCAACGCCGACGAGGGCGAGCGACGAACGCTTATCGACCATGAACCACAGTCACCCTAAATATTGCTTGTTTTTCATTACGCGGGACATTCGATAGCCTCCCCAATAGACAGCACTCCGGTCTTTTGCCCTACTTTCGCTAAGAGATTTAGAACGAATCCACTTCGAGCGCCCCGTCGCGCACTCTAATCATCATACGTCCTATGTCCCCATTTCCCCGCAAGCCTTAGCCGGAAGCCGCGTATTTCAATGGGATAGTAACGAAACTTAACAGTCCTCTCAAGCTGTTTTGCCAATTAACAAAAATCAAGTTTCCGCTCTTGCGTTCAAGCGGCGCATTGATTAGTTATGCGCTCGACCTCAGGCGCCCGTAGCTCAACTGGATAGAGCACCTGACTACGAATCAGGAGGTTAGGAGTTCGAATCTTCTCGGGCGCGCCATTATTTCAATAGCTTAGCACATTCCTTACCGCCGAATACTGGGCGGGAATGCCTGTGGTCAATCTTCCCAATCGGGTCCTGCCTACGCCGAACAGTCTCTATAGGCTCGTATTGCCGCGCCGTCATGGCGTCGTTAGTGTTTGGGTCCACGTTCCGTGAAACGCTGAGAGACGAAGGCCTATTTTTATGAGCCGCGAGGATGACCCACCGGGCGAATCACTTGACGCACGCACCAGCGGATCAGCGGATAACATGTTCCGTGCGTCTGTTTTGGCGCACCGTACCGGGCGTATTGCCGAAGCCATTATCGGGTATGAGCATCTGCTTCGGGATGCGCCCGAGCGTGCCGACGTCTTGAACCTGCTTGGACTGGCACAGTATCAAATCGGCGCTAACGATGCCGCCGTAGCAGTTCTTTCGCGTGGCAGAAATAGCGCCCCTCTCGATGCCAATATCCGCAATCATCTCGGCCTCGCGTTATCCGGTCTCGGGCGACATTCAGAAGCCTGCCGAGCCTTTCTGAGTGCTGTCCTATTGGAACCGAACCTGCCGTCCCCGATCGCAAATCTGGGTGCGGTGCTGCAGCAGATCGCTCCCGAACAATCGATCCCGGCTCTCCGTTACTCACTTTGTTTCTCAGGTATCGCCGCAACGATCTACTCCGCATTGGCCAGCGCGTATCGCGCGACCGGTGAGCTGGATCGAGCCGAAGCTGTAATCGCAGAAGGGCTCTCAAAGAACCCTGAAGCCGCAGCCCTTTGGTTGACCCTCGCCAACATCCAGACAGACCGCAAGACCCTGGTAGATGCGGAGACGGCGTTGCGCCGCGCGTTGGAATTAGCCCCTGGCCTCGCCGAGGCGACGTCGAACCTGGCAAACAATCTGCGCACCCGACGCCTTCGGGTCGAAGCGGAGGCCGTTGTCCGGCGCGGCCTCGCCCATAGTCCTTTGGATCCGCTGCTCCTCTCAACCCTTGGGGCGGTGCTCTATGAGGTGAATGATCTCAGTGGCTCACTCCTCGCATCGCGGCAAGCCGCCGTAATCGCCCCCAGCATGACGGAACCGCCCGCCAACGTCGCCCAAGTAAGTCACTACTACGGCGATTGCGAGGCTGCAGCCAAGACGACGAGCTGGTCGCTCGCCATGGATCCGGAAAACCGGGAACTGCACATCAATCAATCGACACATCTTATCGGAGCCGGGCGACTGGTTGAGGGGTGGCGAGAGTGGCGGTGGCGCCTCGAAGCAAATGACACTGGCCTCCCAGCGACGCTATGGGACGGCCGTTCCGGTCAGGGTCGACGGCTGTTGATTCAAGCTGAACAGGGGCTCGGCGACGAGGTACTTTTCGCCTCTTGTTTCGCCGAACTCGGCGAAGTCTTGAGACGCGGTGACTTCGAGCAAGTGGTTGTCGAGTGCGATCGGCGATTGAGGCCGATTTTCGAACGCTCTTTTCCGATGTTCACTTTTGTCGATCGGCTTCGAGATCGGTCAAAGGGGGCCGGGGCGGTCGATTACAGTGAAATTGTGCGAGCCCACCGCCTGGATTGCTGGGTCCCGGCAGGAACTCTGCCAGCCTTCTACCAAACCTCTGTCTCAGGCATCGAGACCGCTCCATATCTCTATCCAGATCTGGATCGGGTAGCGGTATTTCGGGATTGGCTGGAGGGATTGGGCCCTGGCCGCAAGATCGGCCTATGCTGGCGCTCGCTTAGAGACCGAGATCGCAGCGACATCATGTACCCAACATTGCCCGATTGCCGGGACTTGTTGGAGCTTCCCAATACCGAATTCATTAGTCTGCAATATGACCACGCCGACGCCGAGATCGATGCCTTGCACAAAGAGCACCGGCTGACGGTTCACAAACCCGACTTGGACATCACCGAAGACCTTGACGGGGTTCTGGCCCTGACCGCGGCATTGGACGGTGTGGTGTCAGGCGACACGATCGCCTTCATGCTCGCCAACACCTGTGGCAAGCCTGCGATCGTAATGTCCTACGGCTATCTTTGGACCAGCCTAAGTGTGGACGGGAAAATCCCCTGGTTTCCAACCGCCCAAATCGTCGAGCGAAACCCGGCCGAGCCCTGGGCCCAAGCAATGAAGCGCATCGCCGACGCAACCACCCACAAATTCGGCAGCCCATAAATTCGGCAACCCATAAATTCGGCAACACGTAGATACCGCCGAGCCCGGGGCCCGGCCGCGACGTCTGAACGCACTAGTATTTCGCTCCGGCAACGGTACTCTTTAGGAATGTGATCAGTTGAGAGACTTGGCATGTGGCGACAACCACTCCATTCGAGCATTAAAGTGGCTCCTCGACGTTTCAAGTGGAATTGAGGAGTTTTCCGAGGGGTGCGGCGATCAGATAGATCATGGTTATGAAGGTGTCGACATTGCGGTAGCCCCTGGCCCTAGCTCTTGCGGCCTTGAAGA
>JABIRP010000378.1 GCA_018699735.1 Rhodospirillaceae bacterium
ACTCGTCACCGACCATGTCAATCCAGAGATCATCCAGCACAATGCCTGCGCCGAAGGAAATCTCGTCGTTTCCGGCATCCTGATCACTCGTGTACAAGACTAAGCCGAACGAGTTCACAGCGGTGTAGATGTACTCATCGATGATCGTGTCGTTGCCGTCGCCGCGGGCAAATTGGTAGACGTCATCGCCGCCACCGCCGCGCAGAATATCAGCACCCGTGCCGCCTGAAAGGGTGTCGGCGCCTGGGGATTCATTCTGAGATCCTGCCATACCGCCGGCGCCGCGCAGCTCGTCATCACCGCCGCCGCCGAGCAACAGGTCGCTTCCGGCCAAACCGTCTATCGTATCGGCGCCGTCTGTACCTGTTAGGGTCTCGTCTGAATTGGTCCCGAAAGTGACCGCCATTTGGCTCCTCAAGCGTCTAAAGACGAATCCCGAATCCGTCTGTCCCTAAATAGAGCGCAATTTTAAATAAAATGCAAGGTAATTTAGGTGATTTTTGGCAGAAACTTGCGGAATACCTCAGCCCAATTCAATGACTTATTAACGATTTCTTAACCAATTAGGGATTTGCCTGAGTAGTGTGTCTTGATGTCTAAATTCGGCTCAATTGCAGTATTTTTGGCTTGCCGATGTCGTAAATAGCGTCGCGGCACCGAGTTCGGCAAAGCTGAGCCGGGGCAAAGTGTTAACATTCTTGGAGATTTGTTAACGAATTATTTCAAAAAAAGAGTCAAAAATTCTTTGCGCCGGAACGGTTTTTTGGGGGCCGTTTCAGATTTTCACGCCAATCGGCCAATCTCAATCGAGCCCACTCTGAGGTGCCGCAAATCTCGCGGACTGCCATCTCCTGGGGCGCTGACCGGAAGCCCCGGTATAGTGACGCGGCCCCGATCGCGAGCTTTTTTGGAAGACGAAATCTACGAGTCGGTTAGGATGGTAAACACGGCTTGCACGGTGATGTTCATTCAGACATCGTGCTCACATTTGATTGCACAGATCGGACAAATGAAATGGCGGATCCGAAATCGCAACTTCAAGTTCGTAAAGAAATCATGCTGCCCATGGCCTTGCACCGTGAGACAGCCAAGGTGCGCCGCGAGGACGAGACGTTTTCCGACCAGGTCGAGGACGGACTTCGTAGTCATCTGGAAGGCCGAAAACGGGGTGCGAAGAAGACTGAGAGCGAGTCTACTGGACATCAGACTTCATACACAATCCCATCTACATCCGCTTTGTTGTGGCCTGGTGAGCCGGTGGACGACATCCCAAAATCTCACGGCGTGTACTGGTGGGTTGCGATCGACAGGCGAGGCGACCACTGCCGACCGGTTCCGCGAGCGTTGGGCATCGACCCGGTCGGATTGCTCTACATTGGTATGGCCAAGAATCTCAAAACCCGCCTCGATTCGTATCGCCAGTCTATCCAGAGCTATGCGGACGGCTCAAACGACCCGAGCTGCGAGGATCTGAAGGACCAGCCTGCGAATTGGTGCTATCTCGGACTTGGGGCTATCGAAACCTACCCAGGCGTCGCCATCGTTTGGGAGGCGTTGTCGTCGAGAGACGAGAGCTTGGATATGGAATGCAACCTTCTATACGCCTACCATCAGACGTTTGCCGAAATGCCACCTTTCAACAAGGGAATGAACGAGAAATGGCTCCCTGAAATTCGGACATGGACGGATTCGGGCGGTTCGGGAAACTACTATACGAAGAATCCAGACGCGCGCGCGCGCTTCACCAGCAAGTATGCAAACTACGCGCCGTGGGCGTCCAATGATCCGATCAAGCCGGTAGCAATTTGACGTCTCGTAACCATTTGCCTTGAGGTGGGGCTGGTTGAGATTAGTGGGGCGTAGGGTCGTAGACGAATCTATAACATACAACCATGGCGAACATCTCAGTGATGACGAATTAAATCTGTATCAGCGCTGTATCGCCGGCGGAGGTTATCTGTGAATGTGAACCTATGCCCAGTGGTCGAACATGCGTATAAGTGAGCCGTGCAGTCCAGCGTATCAAATGTAAAGTGCAGCGATGACAGTTATAAACGGCACGACAGGGAACGACGCTCTAACCGGTAGCAGCGGCGACGACACACTCTCCGGCGGCGACGGCAATGATTCCCTCTTTGGCATCGATGGCAACGATTTTCTTGATGCCGGCGCGGGCAGTGACACGCTCTCAGGCGGCGCTGGCAACGACACATTATCGGGATTGGCTGGCAACGACACACTGTTAGGTGATGGTGGCCTTGACTTTCTTGATGGCGGCTCCGGCCAGGACAGTATGAATGGCGGTGCTGGCAACGATACGTTGTCGGCTGGTGACGACACAGATTCCATTTTCGGCGGCGACGGGGATGACTTTCTCGATGGCGGGAATGGTGGCGACACGATCCAAGGTGATGCAGGTAACGACACAATTTCCGGCGGCCCCGGAAGCGATTATATCTATGCCGGCTGGAGCGGCGGCGGCGCTGATCTCATTTTCGGGAACGCAGGCGCGGACACAATAATCGGCGACAGCGGCGCGGATACGATCTCCGGCGGTGACGGCGATGACGTCATTTACAACCTGGGAGGAAACGACTCTCTGGTTGGCGGCAACGGCAATGATACATTTTATGGCGTGGCCTCGGATTATGCGGGAGACACGATCGCGGATTTCTGGGTAGGCGACAGCATTGTCTTCTTTCTCGTTGACCTGACGTCGTTGGATGGTCAAGCGACATCCGGCGCCATCGATACAGGCGCCGGCACTCTGACGCTGGAGTCACTTTCGTCCACCAGCGGGACATTTTCGGCGACGTTCTCCGGAGGGGATAGAACAACTCTTCAGATTGTCCCGTCCGCAACGTTAACGGTTGATGGCACGACGGGGAACGATGTCCTGTCGGGCAGTGCCGATCGGGACACAGTATCGGGCGGCAGCGGGAACGATACGATCAACTCCGAATCAGGCGCTGATTCCATTTTTGCCAACCAGGGCGACGACGTGGTCTCAGGCGGTGACGGCGATGACACGGTGTATGGTGGCCAAGACAACGACACGCTTTACGGCAATCTCAGTGCCGATACTGTTTACGGAAACTTCGGAGCGGATTCCCTCTTCGGTGGTCAAGGTGCGGACGCGGTTTTTGGCGGCCAGGGCAACGACCAGGTCAACGGCAATAGTGGCTCGGACACGTTGGACGGCAATAAGGGTGACGATATCTTGTCCGGCGGCAGCGGCGCCGACTATTTCGTCATACGATCCAACAGCGGTGACGATACCGTTTCGGATTTTTCCGTTTCCGACGGCGATGCGCTCCGCATCAATATCGATGGCACCTCGATCACGTCGGTTTCGGATTTACCGGCCTTGGTGAGTACGAATTCTACGGGTGCGACTGTTGTCAATGTCGGTTCCGCAACGGTGACGCTCACCAACATCACTTCGACAGAAGCCTCGTCAGTCAGCGTCGAGCTCTACTCCGATAGCCAGATTGTATCGACCGGTACGCTCGGCGGAACGGCCGCCTCGAATCGCGTTTCGGCCGCTGCGGACTTTTATTCAGAACACGGACTGGAGACGCGTGGCGGGTATCAGCCGGTATCGTATTATTATGACCTTTAACGGCCTGTCGGCCGGAATTTGCATTGTCGGCGCTCAGGCACCTGGATGAAAACGCCTGTGACCGAAAACGATCCAATTTCGCCAATATTCATCGTCGGCCCCGAGGGGGCGCAAACAGAATTTCTAATTAATCGACTGCATCGGGCTGGGTCTTGGGGTAGCACTCAAAGCGACCCAATCTTTAGCGCCCATTCCTTCGACAAACCCAACCCCTTCGACAAGTTATGCGACCGATTCCTCCCGGCACTGCTGGAGCAAAACGCTGGCCCTGCCGACACGGTGAACGATGTTGATCCTGAATTGGGCCAACGGCTGCGGGAGGCCATCGTCTTGGCTACAGCGGCGCATTTGCGGTCAGCATCGCCTGCGGGGCGATGGATGGTGGGTTGTCATCGGCTCCTGTTCTTCCTTCCATTTCTGGTCGAACGCTACCCGAATATGATCCTTGTTCAGCTGTTGTGTGATGATCCCGACGCCTTAGCGCCGGCCGGGCTGTTGACGGGGTTGCCTGGGTGGCGACAGGAGCGGGATGACGATCGCCGCCCGGATGCGGATGGTGCTAACGACCCTGCACCCGCTCAATCCTGGGCCCAAGCGCATGCCGAAGCGGCGGCCTTTGCAAGAGCAACCCTAGGTCTTCGCCACCACGTTTTTCGAATGGACGAACTGTCGGCCAATCCTGACGCTTGTTCCTCGAGACTGCTGGATGCTCTCGGTCTACCGGAACCGCCCGCCCCCGACCAAACCGACAAGACGACCCACCGACCAACCGAATGGAGTGAGTTTGATGCGGCGCTCGAAAGAGCGCTTGTCCGACCCTTGGCGGCGGATGAGCCGATCGCGCTCTATCAGACTTGGATCGATCGGATCGAGCTGTCGTCGCAGGCCCGGACCGTCGAGAACGGCATGGCACAAAATGCAGAGATCGAGATGGCGGTCGTTCTGTCTCAAATGCCCGACAGCACTGGGCCTCGCAACCCCATCCTCAGCCTAGCCAAGCAACCCGGGTCCGATACGCTGACGCTGGTGAGCGATTCCGCGGATACTAAAAAGTGGACCTGGCCGGGCCGGGTCGTTGAGATCGAAGGATCTCTAAGCGGTTCGTCGACAGAATGGATATCAAGACTGGTCTCGGAAACCGACGCCGAATGGTATCTGTTCTTTGAGGCCAACGCGGACCTTTCGGACACTTTCCTCTCGATTGTACGTGCTGTGGTCGACCGGAACCCGCAGGCGGTGTTCCTGCATAGCGACTTCGATGAGTTGCATCCCAACGGCGAGCGTCGCAATCCAGTCATGAAGCCCAGCGCTTGGGATGACGACCTCCATCTGCAATGCAATCAATTGAGGGGATGGTTCGCGGTTAAGCGCGCCTTGATCGATCAATTGGAGATCTCGGCAAGCGATGTTGCTGAGGCGGCGCTGTATGAACTCGGCCTGATGGCGAGTGAACGCGCGGAGCCGGATGCGATCATCCATGTACCCCATGTGTTGGCGCATCTGCCACCCAAGTGGTCATCCGACGACGAGAGAGTTTCGCAAGCATACGAAGCGGTTCGCCGGCGCGCTCTTGCACGGCGAGGTTGGCACGCGGAACTCGAGGCTGGCGCGTCCCGATTGATCCATCACATGAAATTTCCGGTTCCCGTACCGATGCCGAAGGTCAGTGTCATTGTGCCGACGCGGGACGGCGGTGCGTTGCTTGCGCAATGCTTGAATGGTTTGCAGTTCGGGACGGACTACGAGGCTCTCGAAATTATCGTTGTCGACAATGGAAGTCGCGATCCGGGCACCCTGAGCATTATCGGTGGACTTGCAGACGATCCGAGTTGTCTCGTGATCCGCCATGATCAGCCCTTTAACTTTTCTGAGATTATGAACCTCGCGGTGTCCCATGCCACGGGATCGTTGATTTGTATGTTGAACGACGACATTTGTGTTCTTCACAGCGGCTGGCTCAAAGAAATGGTGGGCCTCGCACTTCGCCCGGATGTCGGAATTGTCGGTGCGCTGCTGCTGTTCGAAAACGGGACCGTACAACACGCAGGTGTGACGCTCGGATTGTTGGGCCATGTTGCCGGCCATGATTTCCACTACGAAGCCGAAACCCGAATGCGTCGGCATCAGAGATTTGGCCAGGTACATCAAACATCGGCTGTCACAGCCGCCTGCGCGGTTCTACGTCGCCAGACCTATGACCTGGTCGGCGGAATGGACGCGGAGCATCTTGCCGTCAATTACAACGACCTCGACCTTTGCCTGAAGATCGGTGCGCAGGGACTGAAAGTACTCTGGACGCCGTATGCGAGGCTGCTGCACGCGGAATCAGCAACACGCGGCAAGGAAAACTTGTCGCAGAAAATGACCCGCAGCAACGCGGAAGGCGGATTTATCGCGTCAAAGTGGGCGCCGCAAACCAAGGGTGACCCATTCGGAAACCGGAACCTGAGCCTCGAAACGACCGCATTCGAATTGTCGTTCATTCTCTCTGGAAGACCGACCTCGGATCAGCCACATCACTACTTAGACAGAGAACAGCTCTTAGTCGACGCCAAGGAAATCGCGCGGACCGCCGGTATTTTGCCGGACGTCCTCGCCTTTCATGCGGCCAAGGCTGCACATCACCTGGGACTGGATGATCTTGCGGCGAGTTTGACTTTAGAGGCGGTCGTACAAGTTCCCGAGGCATACACGGCCAACCTTGTGGCAGGATCATGCCTGGCCAAAATCGGCGACCTCCAGCGTGCTTACACGTTCTATCGAAACGCCAATCTGATCAGTCCGCAAGCCATCCGTCCGTGGCTTTATCGCGGCTTGCTCGCCGAGTTGCTTGGTCGGGTAGACGAGGCCATCGACATGTTGTCGGTAACGTTACGCCACGACCCCTTCAACCCGAGGGCGCTGGCCGCACTCGAACGTCTCTCTCCCGGCCGGATGAAGGCGGAACCGGCTCCGGATCATCGATAACGTTGAGCCCTCTGTTGCGCTTGTCGCGAAGTCATCGACTATGCTTGCAATGGCGTGAGGGAATTAGAACCCCACTCGGGACCCTTGCGCTATCTCCGCAAGCGCGCGACGCTCAGGGCTGGTCTTTTCCACAACCAGACTGACAGATATTCAAGGATACAAGCCCATGCCGAGCGGCCATCAGCCCCCGAAGGACCCCATTACCCTGACCATCGAAGAGGTGCACGCGCTTGCCACACGCTGCTTGATGGCGAGCGGTGCTGACGCCGAGAACGCCCGAGCGGTCGCCGACACAGTGACCGCAGCGGAACGGGATATCTGCGCCTCGCACGGGCTGTTCCGAATCCCCGGCTATTGCGCTTCACTGAAAAGCGGCAAGGCCAACGGAAATGCCCGGCCGATGGCGTCGCAGATCGCGCCCTCGGTGGTTCGGGTCGATGGGGATGGCGGTTTTGCGCCACTGGCAATTGAAGTCGGGCGCGCGCCGCTGATCGAGGCCGCGCGGGCGCAGGGCGTTGCGTCCTTGGCTATCAACGACATTCATCATTTCGCCGCACTTTGGCCGGAGACCCAGGCACTGGCCGAGGCGGGGCTGGTTGGCTTCGCATTCACCGCAGCCTTGCCCTATGTCGTTTCGGCGGGCGGGCGAACGCCAATATTCGGCACCAACCCGATGTCCTTCGCCTGGCCACGTCCGGGCAAGGATCCGATGGTATTCGATCAGGCGTCCTCGACGCTGGCGCGCGGCGATATCCAGATTGCTCGGCGAGACGGGCATTCGGTGCCGCTCGGCACTGGTGTCGACACGGACGGCAAGGATACGACCGATCCGGCGGCAATCCTGGATGGTGGTGCACAACTGCCTTTCGGTGGCTACAAGGGCTCGGCGATCGCGATGATGGTTGAGTTGCTCACCGGAGCGCTGATCGGCGACAAATTCAGTTTCGAGGCTCAGGCGGTGGACAACGGCGACGGCGGCCCGCCCAAGGGCGGCGAATTCATGCTGGCGATCGACCCGGCGCGGCACGGCGATGCCGAGGGTTGGGCGGCTCATGCCGAGTTGTTGTTCGAGCGGATGCTCCAGGACGAGGGCGTTCGTTTGCCTGCCGACCGCCGCCACGCCAATCGCAAACTCACCCCGACGCAGGGCGCGCAAATCCCGGCCTCACTTCATGAAACGCTGGCCGGGTTGGCGGAGGGGTGAGGCACAAGCGTTCGGTATCGCTCATCAACGCAGGAAGAATGCGTTAAATATGCCGCCAAGATGGGTAAAGATCCAAACCACAATGAACGTGCGACCGTATGCTTTGTGGTGCCGATTGAAATGGGTGCTGAACTTGTTTCGACGGGTCATCAATCTGCCAAGAACCAGACAGGTCGCGCCGATGAGTGGGACCAGCCCCATTGATCCATGCAATGCCATCCATGGAATGTACTCTCTCGGGAGTGACCCGCCGCCGCCGTACCGCTGCCCGAATATGTAGTTGATGATGAAGACCCAGGCACCCACCGTCAGCAGGATCATGATGATCCTATGCGGTACAGTTTTGCCAACACGGGCCAGCCACCAGGCCACGGTGAGCAGCACCAGTGCAACCACCGCCCAAACGGTTGAAATGATCAGGAACGTCGACATCGCTTCCAACGTAACGCCGGCATATGCGGCGGAAAAGATCGTATGAAAATTGTAACAAAGTTCGTCTTGGACGGTGAGAAATTGTCGTCAGTCATTAGAGCTGAAAAACGACTTGGCCGTACAATGGCTGCAATTCCCAAAGCGGGCGTGCCCTGATATCATCGAAATCCAAGCTTGGGGAGATTTGGGGATTGTCAGAATAACCAATCCTCTCCTGTCATTGAAGCGATCGGTAAAACGCAGGAGCGAAGATAGAATGCAAGAAAATCAAGCGGTTCGCCAAGAACTCGAAGCCGGTGTCAGGGAGTGGATGTCCAAGTTCAAAGCTGGAGACGTGGCCGGTGTCGCCGCTCTCTATACCGAGGATGCGAAGTTCCTCGCGCCACATGCGCCAGCGGTTATCGGTCGAGATGCAATCCAGGCCTTCCTTGCCGGCGCGCGGGAAATGGGCGTGGCTGAGGTTGAGTTGACGATCGCGGAAGTCGAGGCTGATGACGAAAGCGCAATCGAGCACGGACGATACGCCATGAAAACCGCCGAAGGTGCGGTCGCCGACGAAGGGGATTATCTCGTCTACCACAAGAAGGTGGATGGAGCATGGCGAATTCACCGCGATTCCATCACCACAGATGCGCCGGCCGAATGATTGAAGATTTGTTTCGATATTTGCCATCAGCCTTGATCGGGCAAGCCGTAGGTTTGCGATGGGGTCGATAAATCGACCGATATCGGAACTGCGTATTGCCCGTTCCTGGCAGATTCTGTTGTTAAAGTTGGCTGCTTGTCGATGTGAGCGGTGATCCGGTCTTCTTGAGGCTCATTCTCTGGAGGACGGTTTGATGTTGGGGGCACAGGTTGCCCCGGGCAGCCCCGAGCAACCCCGGATCATCTTGTTATAATTTCTGCCTCGATGATCACATGCCCAGCGATCATCTACTCCGCCGGATCGACCCAATTCTCGATCTGAGTAGCCCGCAGCGGGGACTGATGGATCACTACAGCTGTCTCGGCCTGCCATCGATTGACCCGGAGCGGCCGAAGATGGCTATCCGCCAACCAGACCCTTTCGCCGCCCCTATTCCGCCACCTTGACCAGCTCTTCCATCGCGTCGAAGCTCGTCGGCCAGAAGCCTGACAGAAACCCGACTGCCTCTTGCTCGGAAACTTCCGAACGATTGCCGTCGGCGTCATGGGCTTGGCCGATCGTATAGCGCAGTTCAACCCCGGACTCGGTTTCCGTCAGATGATAGGTCTCGGGCATGCTAATGCCTTCACGTGCCGGGTCGGCTATGCGGGTGGAGAAATAGTCGAAGGGCTCCCAGTCGGTGACCCAGTAGAGGAAATCCGCCGCCTCGTGCGCGCAATGATATCCCGAACCGGCGCCGATCCGACCTTCGGGGCGATCGACAGTCACCGAATTTATGCCCGACATCCAGCGTTGTTTGAGGTCCGGTGCAACCAATGCTTCCCAAGCGACCGCGATCGCAAGGTCGTCGAATTGCCGGCGATAGGTCCAAACGCCGTCCGCTTCCTCCAGGAAAAACCGTTCGCGCCCGGCGCGAAAATTCTCCCAGGCCTTGGCCAGGTCGTAGACTTGCATCGAAACCTCGCCGAAATGCTCGAACGATTGCGAGTACGGTACCAGTGCTGCCTTGATCCCCATGGCCTCGACCGCCGCGTCGCTGAATAACGCATAGCTTCGCACGCCGGTGGCGGCGCCTACGTCGGTTTTGGCCATGCGGTGAACCAGGATGACGTCGGCCCCGGAGATATCCTTCATCGGACCAACCTGCATCTCATCGAAGCCGCCGTAATGGGCCATGATCTTCAGGTCCAGCAAACCGACATTGGCACAGGCCTGGCACGGACACGTGGTGTTGGCGATGATGTTCTGGCGCCGGGTGGCAAACGCGTTGTAGAGGTTTTCGCAGATCGTCAGAAACGTCTCGCCGGATGGAAATTCCTGCAACGTGGAATACGCCAGCACCGCATCCCCCTCCATCTTCCAGAGGTTTAGCGGATCGCCCACCTGTTCGACCAAGGAGGTCAACAGAGACTGTAGGATTGGATTGGCGTGGTCCTGCTCGGATGAGGTCAGGAACTGAGTATAGCCAGAGATATCGGCAATCAGGAGATAGCCGGTGTGGGTCGTCATCGTATTAGCCCCTTAAGCGATTGACGAGGCGGCAGCTTACAACGCGACACCTTCGAAATGAAAGCCGGCATATACAGAAACCCTGCTGTCGCTTAGGTTTTTGAGGGCTTGTGGTGCGGTAGGCATACCCCGCAAGAGCCGTCACCTCGGCTAAGGCATCCGCCTGGCATTTCGTCACGCCGCGAGATGATTTGCGGCGCTGAAATAAGGCAGGTTGTCACGCGATGAGCAGCCCAGTATCGCCAACCGTTCAGCGATTTTGACGGCCTTTTGGTATTTGCGGTCAATTTCCGCTCGGCTGTGAGTTTCGAAAATTGTGCCGCAGAGTGAGATGCCGTAGTGGGCCCGCAGGCTTCGGATCTGCCTGCCAGCAAGCATGCCATCGGCGATCAGGGCCAGGTCGAAGCCAGGCTGTTTGACGATGTGGATTTTTCTGTCCACCAGATAGGCGCGGACCCGTGCTTCGGCCGCCAGAGCCACGTCCCAGTAATCCGATTCGGATTTCGTCAGTGCGCCGGATACCTCGGCAAAGGCCATGCAAAATGCGAGAAACACCTGTTCGTTCGCGTCCGCCGATTTCCAAGCCGAGCCGCCCAGACTGCTCCAGATCGAGGTGTCCATTTCTTTGTAGACCTTTGGCACCCGCTCGAAGAACAGGCGATGCAGCCCGTTCTCGTTCAATGAGCTGTCAAGCTTGCGATCCTTGTAAATATCGACGGCGGCGTAGGCACCACAGACCGGACAGGTGTCGTCCACATAGGTGTTCTTCTTATAGATATGCGAGCACCGTATTCTATTTGGCAGCTCGTTCTTACACAGCAGATAGATGTCGTTGCTGTCCTCATCGTCCTGCTGCTGGCCGATCCAATTGAAGCGGTTCATGAATTTCATGGCTCCTCGACGTTTCAAGTGGAATTGATGAGTTTTCCGAGTGGTGCGGCGATCAGATAGATCATGGTTATGAAGGTGTCGACATTGCGGTAGCCCCTGGCCCTA
>JABIRP010000379.1 GCA_018699735.1 Rhodospirillaceae bacterium
ATCATCCTCTTGTGGACTTCCGCCCTTGCAGCAACCGTGATCGATGGCGCGGGGAATGTACCCTTCCTAAGAGCGGTCCATCCTCACGAACGGAGTGAGATGACACCAATTTTCATGACGTTTCGCTACGCCACATCGCTCCTAACGCCCGCGCTCTTCGCGATTGTGCTGGCATTCTTACCGCTCAATTTTGTTTTTGTTGCCGGCGGTTGCGTCGCGGTCGGTATGGGATTGCTTTCCACTTACCTGCCGCGCCGACTTTAGAAATCCATGGGTGCTAGCGGGTAACGATCATTGCATCGACCACACTCAGCCCGCAGCCAACCGGGTGCAGCAATACCGGGTTGAGATCGATCTCTTGGACTGTATCGGCATGATCCGCCGCGAAATGCGCGACATTGACCAACACTGTCACGAGCGCGTCGATGTCCACGGCATCCCCACCTCGCCAACCGTTCAGCAAGGCCCGCCCCTTCAGTCCATCCACCAAACGATGCGCCTCGGCCTTGGATATCGGCGCCGGGCCAGAACATGTATCGCCAAGCAATTCCACCAAGACGCCGCCCATGCCAACACTGACGATCGGCCCGAAGGTTTCATCTCGGTAGACCCCAACGATCATCTCCAGGCCCGGACGGGCCATCGGCTGCACGAGAACACCGTGCACATCCGCATCGGGCGCGTTGTCCGTTGCCCGCTGCATTAGGGTCGCAAAACCAGTGCTCGCTGCGTCCTCGTCATCAACATCCAGCAAGACCAATCCCATGTCGCTCTTATGCGGAAGGTCTGGGGACTGCAGTTTCAGGGCCACGGAGCCATCGACAGAATTTGCCGCCACCGTCGCAGCCAAGCCATCCATCACCAAACGACCCGTCAAAACCGGAATGCCATAGGCGGCCAACAGAGGCCCCGCCTGATACTCACAGAGAACCGTGGCCGGTCGAGTTAGCCCCGCCGCCACTTTATCGAATGCCGGGTGACGCTCATGGGTCAAGACCACCGGTTCAGCCAAAAAATTCTCTCTTCGCTGCCGGTAATCCGCCATCGCCCGGATCGCTCGGGCGCAATTGCGCATGTTGGTCAGCATCGCAAAGCCCGCGTTGCCGGCGATCGCGATTGCATCCGGATGAGGGTCCGTATAGCTGCAGAACAAAGTCGGCTTTGTCGCTGCGGCGCCGACCTCCGCCAATCCCTCTTGGTCGCGGGTAAATCCAGCCAATAGCCGCGCCGACGTGATAGCGATAACCGCATCGACCTCATTTGAAGCCGCAACCCACTCCGTAAGACGAGAGTTTCCGAGCTTGCGAATAGCTTGAGCTGTTGCATCGACCGGGTTTTGCGATGTGCCATAAGCTGGCAGATGCTCATCAATGCGGGCGCGCGTTACTGCATCCAGCGGCGGCACGGTTAATCCAGCCAGGCTGGCCGTGTCGGCCATCCAGCCACCGGCGCCGCCGGAGCCGGTTGTAATTCCGACGCGCTTTCCGGCCGGTAGGCGATGCAGGTTGAAGGAAAATCCGGCGGCGATATCGACCGCTTCCTCTAATTCTTCGGCCTCGATCAGACCATAACGGCCAAACATCGCGCGATAACCACCATATTCACCTGCGAGCGCTGCAGTATGAGACATCGCGGCCCTGACCCCGGCCACAGACCGACCAATCTTCACGACGATTATCGGTTTTCCCAGCCGAAGTGCCTTTGCGGCGGTGGCGCGAAATTTCTCGGCGTTCTTGATGTTTTCCATGAACAGAATAAAGACGTCGGTGCGGCCTTCCTCGAGCATGTAATCCAAGAGATCAACCATCTCAGCGCAGGCTTCGTTCCCCGTGCTCACGATGTAATTGAACGCAAGGCCCTTTGGTCTGCCACGATCGAAAAAGGCGAACCCAACCCCGCCGCTTTGCGCCAGCACCGCGATATGGCCGGTTTCCCTGCCGTCTGGGACAAGCGGCATGCCGCTTAAATCCATGGCGGGTGAAAACGTCGGGCAAAGTTGGTTCAGAGTGTTCGCAAAACCTTCCGCGTTCGGGCCGACCACCGCCATATCGTAGCGCGCCGCAATCTCGCGCAGATGTTGCTCGACGGCATCGCCGTCGCCGCCAACCTCTTCGGCAAAGCCCGAGGAAATGATTGTCGCTGCCTTTATCCCCGCCTTGCCGCAAGCCTCCAACGTCTCTGCCACAAATTTCGCCGGGATCACGATCACCGCCAAATCAACCGGCCCGGGCAGTCGGTCAATCGAGGAATAAGCCTTTAGCCCGCAGACCTCAGTCTCTGAACGACTGACCGGATAGATCTTTCCCGCATAGTCATGCTTGGTCATGACCTTCATAAGAGCGCCACGCAGTATGTGCTCGTCATTGGACGCACCAATAACGGCCACCGCTTCAGGCCAAAGAAACGCCTTGAAGTCAGGCATAGGGCGCCATCATCTCAGGCCCACCGTCATCGTAAGCCAAGACCGCGTGCGATAATGCCGCGCAGTACTTCGGTCGTGCCGCCCTGGATCGTCAATTTCGGTGCAATTCGGATCGCGTGCTCAAGAGTTTTCTGAAATTCCGCCCGTCCGACCCTGTCAAACGGCAAACCGGCGGCCAGATCGCGCGCCAAGGCCGGCAGTTTCTGCTCCCAAATCGTTCCAAGGTCTTTGACCAAAGACGCCTCCAACACCGGCTCCTTACCGGCCGACAGCATGCCGGCGACCGAGATCGACATGCGCCGCATGGTGAACATCTGCGCCATCAGACGGCCCAACCCTTCGGCCGCGCGGCTGTCAGGCTCAGGCCCGATCAATTCGATCAAGGCTATCAGCACTTGTATGGTTTCCAGAAAGCGCTCTGGGCCACTCCGCTCATACGCCAATTCGGCGGTGGCCTGTTTCCAGGCTCCGTCTATCTCGCCCAAAACATGATCGTCGGGGATCAGGGTATTATCGAAGATCACCTCGTTGAAATCGTGACTTCCATCCGGGAAATAAACCGGCCGGGTCGAGATGCCGTCGGCCTTCATGTCGACCAGGAACTGGGTCAAACCGTGCCGCCGGTTGTCCGATGTCGGCGGAGAGGTGCGGAACAAACCGATCATGTAGTCGGCCTGATGCGCCGTCGAGGTCCAAAGCTTTTGTCCGTTGATGCGCCAACCCTCGTTCGTGCGCTCGGCCTTGGTGCTGGCAGCAAACAGGTCGGAGCCTGAGTTCGGCTCGCTCATCCCGATGGAAAACGTGCACTCACCGGCGATGATGCGAGGAATGATCTTTCGTTTTATCTCTTCGGGCGCGTATTTCAGGATAACCGGGCCCGATTGCCGATCGGCGGTGAAATGCACGCGGGTCGGGGCTCCGGCGATCAAAAATTCCTCGTTCACGACATAGCGCTCAAGGAAGCTTCGCTCCTGACCGCCGTATTCCTTCGGCCAGGTCATTCCAATCCAGCCCTTTTGCGCCACCTTGCGACTGAACGCGAGATTAAACGCTCGCCCGGGCTGGCCCAACTCGAAGGTGCCGGCGGCAACTTCCTCGGCGATGAAGGCGCGAACCTCCACGCGTAAGGCCTCGGCTTCTTCTGGCAGGCGGACCGGGTCGAATTGAATTGCACTACTCATCGCTCGCCCCCTCCTTAAGCCGCCGTCACAGTGGGCCACATGCCGAGCCCGCCCTTGCTTGCATAGACCCGCCCCAGGCGTTCGGCCCACTCCACTTCACCGCCGAAATCATCGCGCCAAGCCCAAAGGCGCTGGGCAAATCGGTGCAGGGGGTGCTCCATTGTGTAGCCGATCGCACCGTGCACCTGGTGGGCAATCGCCGCCCCCTCACCCGCTGCCTCGCCTACCCGGATTTTCGCCGAGGCGGCTTCGATCAAAACCGCCTCGTCCAACTCCGAGCCTTGCTCCAAGGCGTAGGCGGCTGACGTTGCGATGGCGACCGCGGCAGCGACCTCGCCGGCCATGCGGGCCAGATTGTGTTGAACGGCTTGATATTTCGATATCGGCCGGCCGAATGCCACCCTCTCTTGCGCATACTGCACGGACATATCCAACAGAGCTTCCAACGCGCCTGCCATCTGCATCGCCCGGGCAACCGCGCCAAACTGCATCAGGCTGTCCTGGGTCAAACCATCAACCTTGGCGGCGGCAAGCGGTTCGGTCGCCTCGCAAATTACAGTGCCCAGATCGTCGCCGGCGATCGAGTGACCGGCATCAACCGCAACCTCATCAGCCGACAGCAGGGCTACGTGACAGCCAGCATCGCCATTCTGCGCGAGAACCGCGAAATGAGAAACTTCACCGGCGAATGGAACAGCATCGCAGCGCCCGGTTATTCGACCCCGATCATCAATCGACAGGCGTGAATGGCGCTGCGTTGGCGCGACCGCGATCATTCCATCCGGTGCCGATATTCCACCTCGCCCCAACAGCCAACCGGCCAAGACGGTTTCCGCCAACGGGAGTGCCACGGCATGACGACCGGCGATCCGCAAGATGTCGAAGGCGACAGCCAGTGGGATGCCCACACCGCCCAACGCCTCGGGCACCATTGCCCGGCTTAGCCCGGCTTCCTCGATCGCCGACCACAAAGGGGGACGCCAGCCGCCATCACCGGAGTTGATGACGCTCTGGGGATCCCCCAGGTCGTGAAAAATTCGCTCGCTGGTGTCAGCGATCAGATCGCTCAACTCACTCATGGACGCTCGCTCCTCTCGGCTCAGTGTCCGTAGCTAGTCTTAACGCCCCTGGCTCGCCTCAATGTCCTTGGAAGTTCGGGATGCGCCGCTCAGCCATAGCCTTGACGCCTTCCTTGAAATCCTCAGTGGCGCGCAACCGGTCTTGCACTTCCAATTCATGATCGGTTGCCGCTTTGACCCGATCCGCCAGCCCCTGGCGCAAGGTTGCGCGGGTTTCCACGACACCGAGTGGAGAGCACTGGGATATCTCCGTTGCCAGATCCATCGCCGCCTCACGCAGTTTTTCTAGCGGCACCAAGACGTCCGCCAAGCCCATCGCGTAGGCCTCCTCACCCTTGATACGGCGTGAGGTGTAAAACATCATTGCCGCCTTGGACGTACCGATCAATTCCGGCAAGGTCGTCGTCAATCCAAATCCGGGATGAAACCCGAGCCGGGTAAAGTTGGCGGAAAATCGAGCCTCCGGGCAGGCAATCCGGAAATCCGGCATCAGCGCCAAGCCGAGGCCACCACCAATCGCTGCCCCCTGAATTACCCCTATCACCGGTTTCGGAGTTCGAAACAATCGGACCGCTTCCTGATAGAGATGGCCGGATTGGCGTTTCTCATCGGCCCGCGTGCCCGTGTCTTTGTCGCCAAAATTGGCTCCAGCACAGAACGACTTGCCGTGTGCGCACAGAACAATGGCGCGGCAGTCATCGTCGGCACCCAGATCCTCAAAAGCCTGGGCGAGCGCGCCGATGAGCGCGAAATCGAAATAATTGTGCGGTGGCCGTTGGATTTCCACGATTGCCACGTGGTCATCGACACTTACGTCAAGATCAAGATAGCTACCATAACCAGACATAGGTTCGCTTTCTCGCTAGTTGAGGACTGTTTACTAACTGATCCGCCAAAAGTTCTGGAATATCGACAACTGCCGAATAGTCGGTTTCATACCTCCCCAATTTATCGGTATTAGGGAATTTTGCCACTATTCAATCGGGTCCTTCGCTCCCCATCCTAGCGTCAACTTTGGAGCCGAGGTTGTTCGCGGCCTCAACCGATCGTCCAATTACACGCAGGATGGGATTGTGAGGTGAAATCACCGCTATAAGGTCACGATAATTCTCTGTAATTACCCTCTGCAGAGTGAAATACTTTCAGACGTAGAACGACAAACGCAGCGCAGCGTGGAACTCCAACGAGGCTGGGCCATGCGACAGTTGAATTTTCTTGAGAGGCTACAGCGACTTTTCCTGGTCAGTGTGTTTTCACTGACGGCGAGTATCGGTTTTGGTTTCGTCCTCGGAGGTGAAATTTCTTGGTCGGCGGCGCTCATATCGGTCGGCACTGGTGCGGTGATTGGCATTCCGCTTTTCAGCTTCGAGATATTTTTCGTCAACAGCCCGCTCGGCGAACGCTTTCGACGACAACCCTTCTTGTTTTTCGTGTTGGTACGAGCAGTGGTTTGGGGCGGATGGATCTGGGTCGGGGTTTGGTTTTCCGCAGCCTGGATATGGCAACTGCCCCCCACCGACTTGCTCATCAGTTCGAATACGTGGTGGACGATCGCTTTCTCGATCACGCTCGGAAGCCTGATAGTTATGATGTTGGCGCTCAATCGACTGCTCGGCCAAGGCGTGTTGGTGAACATTTTACTCGGCCGCTACCACCAACCCCGCGAGGAGTATCGGGCTTTTCTATTCCTCGACCTGATCGGGTCGACAGCTATGGTGGAGCGTATTGGCGCCGCTGCATTCCTTGGTGTCATGAACAGGTTCGCCTATGAAGTCGATCATGCGCTCGAAGGACGAGGCGGACGAATTCACAGCTATGTCGGCGACCAAGTAATCGTGACCTGGCCAATCGAAAACTCAGACGATCTGGCACCGGCCGTGGCGACCGTCTTCTCTCTGCGAAGACGCATCGCCCACCATGCCGACACCTATGGGCGGGAATTTGGCGAAGTGCCACAGTTCCGTGCCGCACTGCACGTAGGTCCGGTAGCAGTCGGTGAAATTGGTGACGAAAAGCGCGAAATCGTGCTGCTCGGCGAGACGGTAAACTTGACCGCCCGATTGGAGCAAGTCGCGCGAGAACTCGAGCTTGAGTTCATCGTCTCCGACACCGCATTGCAGTACATCACACCAAGACCCGGATGGCGGGTCGAGCAAATGGGCCAATTCAAGCCCCGGGGCAGTGGCCAAAAAATGGAAGTTCACACGATCTTTCTGGAAGACGAAGACTGATCGCGCTCCCCAGTTTGCGCTCCTTGACCTGGCTCAATGCGTCTTTCCATGAAGCGCCTAAAATCGCATGCCTAAGGACATCGGAGGATCGCCATGGTGGGATTGCTGGGAATTGAAGATGAGCTTGGCCCCAAGCGGGTAATCCACGTCTACGAGCCTAGCCTAAGTCTCAACGGCATCTTGGTTGTCGACAACGTCGCTGCCGGACCGTCGATCGGCGGGTTGCGCATGGCGACGGATGTTACTCTGAGCGAGTGTTTTCGGCTCGCCCGCGCCATGACGTTAAAGAACGCAGCGGCGGGGCTGCCGCATGGCGGCGGTAAATCGGTCTTGCGCGCCGACCCAACCTTACCGAGAGCCGAGAAGGAGGCTTTGATCAGGGCATTTGCCGGCGCTCTACGCGATGTCGAGGATTATATATTCGGCCCCGACATGGGGACGGACGAACAATGCATGGCCTGGGTCAAGGACGAGATCGGGCGCTCGGTCGGATTGCCCCGGGAAGTCGGCGGCATTCCACTGGACGAGCTTGGAGCGACCGGACTGGGCGTCGCTCGCGCAGTGGAAGCGGCCCTGCCATATGTCGATTTTGAGCTTGCCGGCGCCCGGGTCGCCATTCAAGGCTTCGGCGCCGTCGGTATGCACGCGGCCCGGTTCCTGTCCGAAAAGGGTGCTCTGTTGGTCGCCGCCTCCGATTCAAGCGGCGCCACCCGAGACGACGCGGGCTTGGACGTCACGGCGTTGATCGAAGCCAAACGCAATGGCCAACCGGTAAGAGACTTCGCGGATGGGCGCGCAATGGAGCGCGACGCGATCATCGCTGTCCCGTGCGATATTTGGGTTCCGGCGGCACGACCAGACGTCATCGATCTCAGCAATGTCGATCAGCTCGACACGAAGCTGATTGTTCAGGGTGCGAATATTCCAATCACCTTGGAGGCCGAGGCCCATCTGCACAGGAAAGGCATCCTGTCACTGCCGGACTTCATCGCCAATGCTGGGGGCGTCATCTGCGCCGCGGCCGAGTATGCTGGTGCGACGCAACAGGCGGCGTTCGATGCCATCGAAGAGAAGATCATCCAAAACACCGAGGCAATGATGGACCGCGTTCGCGCCGATCAGACCTTGCCTCGCCAGGCCGCAACAGAGATGGCAGATATCCGCATTCGTCGGGCAATGGACACGAGGCGCTGGTCAATCTTCTGAATTTTGCGCCAAGATGAGGCGGCAAGTTCCGCTTGCTAGAGCTTAGGATTGACCGGATGGATCAAGGCACAACGGCCCTGCCACTCTTAGACCTGATGATCGGAGTGGTCATCATTTTGGCCATCCTGTTCAAATCGGCATTCGAGCGCTTGGGCCTCCCGGCATTGGCCGGTTTTATTGCGCTGGGCGTGTTGTTACGAGTTGCCGACGATACATTCGGTCTAATTTCCGAAGACGGCATGGTCGTGCTGGAGTTTCTCGGGCGCATCGGCGTCTTCGCCATTCTGTTCCGTGTCGGACTTGAGAGTAATCTGTCCGGGCTGTTGAGCAAGTTGCCGCGCGCGGCGCCGATCTGGGTATCGAATATCGCGCTGAGCGGCCTCCCGGCATACTGGGTTTCTTACCAATGGATCGGCCTGCCGCTGATACCCAGTCTCTTCGTGGCGATCGCTCTCACGGCGACAAGCATTGCGGTTACAGCCGAAATCTGGAGCGAGGCCGGCGCGATTTCCTCGGCCAATGGCGAGTTGATGATGGATGTCGCGGAACTGGACGACATCAGTGCTGTCGCCCTGCTCGCATTCCTGCTGGCCTTGGTCCCAGTGCTGACGGGACAGTCCGATGGGACGATTTCGAAAGCCTTGTTTGACGCCGGAACAACCTTCCTGATCAAGACGTTCGCTTTCGGCGCCTTCTGCCTCTTGCTGGCACGATACGGCGAGCGACATATTTCCCGCTTCATCAAGTCGACGAAACCGCCTTATGGAATTCTGTTCGTTGCCGGCATCGGCATCGTCGTCGCGGCCCTCGCGGCCCAACTCGGGCTTTCACTTGCAGTCGGGGCGCTGTTCGCCGGCCTGATCTTCTGTCGTGACCCCGAGGTCGTCAGCATGGAGGCCTCGTTCGAGCCGGTGCACGACTTTTTCATGCCGTTTTTCTTCGTGGTCGTCGGCTTAAGCGTCGATCCGATGTCCCTCACCTCCGCAACACTGCTCGGGGGAATTCTGCTGATCGTCGCCGTTCTTGGAAAGATCATCGGGGCCGGCGTGCCCGCATATTTCGCGGCTGGATGGTCGGGAGCCGTTCTAATTGGTATCAGCATGGTGCCCCGGGCCGAGATTGCTCTTGTCGTCGCACGCCAAGGCAAAGAACTGGGCGAATGGGCTCTGCCGCCAGAGGTTTATTCGGCGCTGGTATTGATCGTCGCTGTGACGTGTACCGTATCGCCCGCGGTGCTTCGTGGGCTGTTGCGGCAGTGGCCGCAGAAGTAGACCTGTTATGCGTTAGGCGACCAGAGGTTCCCCAGCGCCTTCAGAACGTCGTATCGGCTTATCTGCCCGACCAGCCGGCCACCCTCAACCACCGGGAAACGACGGTAGCGGCTCTTGAGAAAAATATCGGCGACCTCAACGATGTCAGTTCTGGCCTCGATGGTCTCTACATCCGAGCTCATGAACTCCGCAACCTTGCCGCCCGGTTCCTGGTGGTAGCTCGCCTCGAACGCAATCGCCAAACAGTCCTTGATTGAAAGCATACCGACGATCTCGCCGGCATCATCCAGCACCGGCCCGCCTGACACTTCCGCCCCGAGGAGCGCCTTGATCGCATCATGGATGCCCATGTCGGGCGTGAAGGTAACCAGATCGCGGGTCATGTAGTCTTGGGTGGTGGCGTTCGCTTTCACAGGCGCCTCCCGGGTTCAAATGTGTCGGCGGGTTCATCCTGGGTCGCACCACAGACATCGCAAACGGCGATACCGTTCAGATTGCCGCAACCACCCTCACGCAGCGGCCGCCTGCCAAACAACACGCCCACCGCCATGCCAAGGATGGAGAGCATAACGACGACGAGTGTAAGCACGAAAATTAACATCGTGGTCTCTCCTCAAGCCAAGAAGTAGGGCATGAAGGCCGTCGAGGATGCCTCAACGAAGCTGCGGCCGTTTCTAGCGATGAAGAAGGCGGCGATGCCTTCGCGCTCGGCAAGTTCCATACCCGCTTCGAGCCCCATGACCATCAAAGCCGTGGACAGCCCGTCCGCCAACATAGTCGTGGTTGCGATCACCGTCACCGAAGCCAAACCATGTTCCACCGGCCGCGCAGTTCTCGGGTCGATGATGTGCGAGTAGTAGCGCCCCTCTTCTTCGAAAAAGAGACGATAGTCACCTGACGTGGCGAGCCCGTGCCGATCCAAGTGGACGACCCGCTGAGCGACCGATGGTACGCCGGAAGGATGTTCGATGCCGACACGCCAGCCGCCACCCCTTGGGCTCCAACCTCGGCCCCTAAGTTCGCCGCCGATCTCAACCAGATAATGACCGATTCCAATTTGTTCCAAGTGCTCGGCAATCTTGTCGACGGCAAAACCCTTGGCGATCCCAGACAAATCGAGTTGAACAGCCTCATTCCGTTTAGTGAGCCGCGGTGGAGCACTCAAGGCGCCAACCTTGTTAAATCCAATTTTCGCCGACGCGTCTTCGATGAGCGACTTGGAGGGAACCTGCTGTCCGTCGGCGCCAGAGCCAAATCCCCAAAGGTCGACGACTGGGCCGACAGTCGGATCGAAAGCGCCGCCAGTTAGAGCCGCAACCCGAAGCGCCGCTTCGGCGACGGTCGCGGTATCGCTGGACACACGAACCTCGGATCGGGCCGGTCCCGCGTTGAAGTGCGAAAGTTCGGATCCGGGTCGATAGGTCGACATCTGATCGTTGATTGCCTCAAGAATGTCCGCCAAGTCGGCGGTCAACCGATTTACGTCGACGCCGGCCGGTTTGTCGGTGATCTTGATTTGATAGGTCGTACCCATCGTGCGACCGGAAAGTTGTGACAAGCCCCGTCCACGGTCACCACTATCGCAGGCCATGAGACTTAGGAACGGTGTTGCCAGAGCCAGGGAGCCAACCCCTTTAACTAGGCTCCTTCGGGTTAGGTCGTGTGTCATGGCTAACCTCCGAAATCGTCGAAGAAGATGGCGTCGGGATCGACACCGAGATTGTCGAGCATGCGCCGTACCGCCCGGATCATCATGGGCGGGCCGCAAAGATAGTATTCGCAGTCCTCGGGCGATGGATGTTGCTTGAGGTATTGGTTCGCCAGGACATCATGAACAAATCCTGTCTGCCCGGTCCAAACGCCGTCCGGGATTGGCTCGGACAGAGCGACCGTCCAATTGAAATTGTCGAACGTCACAGCCAACTGATCGAACTCGTCCTGGTATAGGATCTCCCGCCTGTTCCGAGCACCGTACCAGAACGATATCTGGCGTTCTGTCTTGCAGCGCTTGAGTTGATCGAGAATGAGCGACCGTAAAGGCGCCATGCCAACACCGCCGCCAACGAACACCATCTCGGCATTGGTATTGGTCGCCGAGAAATGACCATAGGGGCCAGAAACCAAGACCTCGTCCCCTGGCTTGCGGCTGAATAGATATGAAGAAACGACACCTGGCAGTGCGTCATCTGGAGCGTCAGGCGGAGGAATTGCGGCGCGAACGTTTAGTGTGATCGCATCCCTCTCTTCTGGAGGATTGGCCATGGAATAGGCGCGGGTCGTTTGACTGGGCGTCCCGGTCTCCAGCCGCCGCAGGTCGAACCTGTCCCAATCATCGCGAAAGGCGGCATCAATATCGATCTCCGAGTACTTAATCCTATAGGCGGGGCAAGTAGCCTGGATGTATCCACCAGCTCGGAATTCGATTAGCTCACCTTTGGGAAGGTCGAGCACCAACTCCTTGATCAGACTGGCGATTTGGGTGTTGGAACGAACCCGGCAGGCCCATTGCTTCACACCGAACACATCCTCGGGCACTTCGACCGACATCTCGTCGCGCAGCTTGACCTGACAGGCGAGACGCATGCCACGGCGTATCTCGCGTCTGGTGAGGCGCCCGGTTTCGGTCGGCAAGGCTGTTCCACCGCCGTTGGTCACCCGGACCCGACATTGGCCGCAAGTTCCGCTGCCGCCGCAAGCAGCCGGCAATCGAATTTCCGCCTCGCCAAGCACGTCCAGTAATTTGCGGCCAACGGCAGCCGTGAGCGACTTTCCGTCATTGATCGTGACTTCGACAGTTCCCCCGGCGACAAAAAGCGAGCGGGCGGTCAGGATCGCCAAAACCAGCAACAACACGATGCAGGTGAACAGGACAATGCCGAGCCAAATTTCAGTCATCCGACAGTGATCCCCTTGAAGCCGAGGAAACCAAGGGAGATCAAACCGACCACCACGAAGGCTATTCCGGTACCTTGGAGCCCTTTCGGGATGTCGCTGTATTTCAGCTTCTCTCGAATTCCCGCCAGCAGGAGGATCGCGAGCAGCCAACCGAACCCCGTTCCCAAGCCGTAAGTGACACTTTCTGGCAGGTCGTATTTCCGGTCGACCATGAACAAAGACCCACCGAGGATGGCGCAATTGACCGTGACCAACGGCAGGTAAATGCCAAGTCTCTGGTGCATGGCCGGCAAATAACGCTCGATCACCATCTCCACAATTTGCACCATCGCGGCGATCACACCGATGAAGCTCAGGAGGGCCAGAAAGCTCAAATCGACGTCCGGCAACCCGGCCCAAGCCAGCGCACCTTCTGCCAGCAAATAGCCGTTGATCAGATTGTTGACCGGGACGGTTATCGTCTGAACCACCAGAACCGCCAAACCGAGGCCGAATGCCGTTTCCATCCGCCGCGAGACAGCCAAGAACATGCACATACCAAGGAAGAACGAGAGGGCCAGATTCTCGATGAAGGCGGCCTGCACGAATATGCTCGCATATCCCGTCATCATGGACCTCCAGCTTTGGTCACTTCGAACTCGTCTTCCTCCACCTGTTCGGCGCGCGCGGAGCGGATCGCCCAGATCATGAATCCGATAATGAAGAACGCGCTCGGCGGCAGCAGCATTAAGGCGGCAGGTTGATACCAGCCCCCGGCGGCAGTCGTCGGCAGAATCACAATTCCCAACAAAGTGCCGGCGCCGAAGATCTCGCGGACCGTGCCAACCGCAATCAGTATCCAGGCATAACCCAGCCCATTGCCGAGCCCGTCCAGGATGCTGGCGACAACGCCATTTCGAATGGCAAACGCTTCCGCCCGCCCGAGAATGATACAGTTGGTGACGATGAGGCCGACGAAGACCGAGAGCTGCCTGGAAAGCGAATACGCATATGCCTTCAGCACCTGGTCAACGACGATGACCAGGCTGGCGATTATGGTGATCTGGATGATCAGTCGCACGCTGCGCGGCAAGTGCATACGGATCGAACTGATTGCCGCGTTTGATACCGTGATCACGGCAATCACCGCCAAGGACATGATCAAGGCAGTGGCCAGGGTCTTGGTCACCGCCAAGGCCGAGCAGACACCCAGCACTTGCAAGGTAATCGGATTGTCGCCGACCAGCGGCGTGATGAGCGTCCGCAATTTTCCTGTACCCGGGTTCACCGCCTCACCTCGCTCGAAGTTTGCGCAGGAATGGACCAAAGCCATGATCGCCAAGCCAGTAGCGAAGCAGGTTTGTCACGCCATGGCTGGTCCAGGTAGCACCGGTTAAACCATCCACCTGATACGCAGCATCGGGACTAGCCGGGTCGACCGGTCCGGTTGCGATCCCAAGGCGTTGGGTCCCGGTCTGATCCCATATTCTTTTGCCATACCATTGCCGGCGCCAGGACGGGGCGTCGATTAATGCGCCCAACCCTGGTGTTTCCGTATGCTCATAAAAAGTAAGACCGACCACGGTCTTCAGGTCCGCACTCACACCAAGATAACCGTAGAGCATCGAGCCATATCCTTTGCCGCGCACCGGCAGCACCACGACCTCTGTCTTGCCCGCCCGCACGAGGAGATAAACGACAGCGAATTTGGCTCGACGACCGACCCATGCGACATCCTCTTTCGGGTCGACCATCACGCTTGTCTCGGGATCCTTGGCCGCAGCGCGCTGATCGAAGGACGCGGGGTCCATTCGCGGCACATACTCACCACTCTCCAGGTCGACAACCTTGGCTTCAAGCGTCGCCTCGCCCCTGCTAAACGCCGCAGCGAAATCCGGGACCCGGGAAACGATGTCGACGATATGGCGCTGACGCTCAGCCTCACGGTTGGCGATCTGGCGGGGTTTGAGGATGACCGCCGAGGCGGTCACCAACGCCGAGCAAACCAAGGCCACGATCAAGGTGATCGCAAGTGTCTTGATCGGTCGATCGTTCGGCATATCCAGGAACTGCCGGAATACTGACGCCGGGCGATCTCCCACATTGACAGGCTCATTAGTCGACATGACGTCTGGCCCTCCGCCTGATGTTGGCCCGAACCACCAAACTGTCGATGAGCGGTGCCGCGATGTTACCCATCAGGATCGCGAACATAACGCCGTCCGGATGATGGCCATTGGCGACGCGAAACAGCACCACCAAGGCGCCAATCAGGAACCCGTAAATCCAACGTCCGGTATCGGTCATCGCCGAGGTCGTCTGATCGGTGGCCAGGAACACGGCCCCAAACGCAAAGCTCCCGAGCGTCAGATGCCAGTGAAACGACAGCGAGAAATAGGCATCGCCCGGCAGATTGTTGGACAATATCGACGTCAGCACCATGCCGAGCAGCACACCGGTGATGACCCGTGCCGACGCTGTTCTGGTGTAAAGCAGGACGCCGGCCCCAAGAATGCACGCGACCGTCGACGTGGTCCCGAATGCGCCGGGCACGAGGCCGAGAAAGCTCAACTCCCAAGGTGTTGCCACCCAGGCCAGAGCCTCCGGCCTTTGCAGGGCTCCCAGGCTGAGGTAGGTCGGCTCCGAGAACGCATCCACCATGACCCACGAGGATTCGATCGTCATTTGCGCCGGATAAGTGACATAGAGAAACGCCACGCCGACCAACACGGGATTGAGAACATTCTTTCCAATACCGCCGAAAATCTCTCGGCCGACAACCAACCCAAACGAAATCCCGAGCGCCGCCTGCCACAACGGTAGCGCCGGCGGTAAAACCAGCGCGAACAAAAGAACCAACACCGCCAATCCCTGACCGGGCGGGCGATGTCGAGCTGTCGCAAATGCCCACGACCAGAAGGCTCCGGTGACGCCAACCGTGATCAGGATCGGCAGAAAATAGAGTGCGCCGTGAATGACAGCGGCAACAAAACTTAAGGGATCCAAGCCCACGCCGAGTGCTTGGATGACATCCCCGCGCCACCCCGGCGCAACCTCCAATTTCAAGCGCTCCAGAGTCAGATTAGCCTGCAGACCTGTGTTGTAGAGCGCCATGGCGACGCAAGGGGCCAACGCGATTAGCTGCCATCGCAGCGCAGCCGCCAGATTGAAAGCGTCACGGATATGCGGGGCTGGCCTCGTAACCACTCTCATCCCTCCTTCTCGATCATGTCGAGTACGGAGCGAAGCATCGGGCCATAGTCGAGCTTGCTCGGGCAGATCGTCGTGCAGAGTGCTAAATCCTCCTCGTCAAGTTCGAGACAACCGAGCGCTTCCGCCGCCTCCAGGTCTCCGACGAGAAGTGCACGAAGTAATTGGGTGGGTAAAATGTCGAGCGGCATCACGCGCTCAAACCCGCCGAACGGGACCATCGCCGTTGCCGGTCTATTTGCTGAACTCACGAGTGGAAATTTTTTCCGGCCCCAGGGGCGAGATCCGAGGCCCCGATAGATCGAGAACCAATTGGGCGGACTGCTACCGGTTGCACTATCCGCTGTGGCATCCCTTTCACCGATCACGGATACCTGGTTGTCGTAGCGGCCGAGATAGGCGCTCGCGCCGTCCGCGTGGCGTCCTGACATTACAGAGCCTGAAATCACGCGACACGCACCTTCGATCATAGCGTCTCGGGTCAAATCAGTGATGCTGGCCCCCATACGCGTGCGCAGGACACGCGGCTCCCGGATCATTGGGCCGGCCAGCGAAACCAGGCGTTCGCAGAGGAGCCTACCGGTCGTGAACAAATGCCCGATCGATATGACGTCCTGATAACCTATGTGCCAAACCATCCGAGCCGCCGACACTGGATCGAGGTGATGGATATGCGTGCCGACCAAACCCGCCGGATGGGGTCCGGAGAACTTCCTTACAGACACCTCTGGTACCGACGGAATGGGCAGGTTCACACTCGGTCCCTGGCATACGAAGACGTTTCGCTCGGCCAAGTGAGAGATTACCGCAAGTCCGTTGCGAAACTCGTCCGGACGGGTTTCGATGATCTGCATCGGATCGGGCGCCAGAGGATTGGTGTCCATGGCGGTCACGAAAATTGAGCGGACAGTGCTCTCAGGATCCGCCGCTCTGCCAAACGGCCTAGTTCGCAGCGATGGCCAGAGACCGGATTCCAGCAAGGTCTCTATCACTTGGTCTCGCCTGAGCGAGCCGAGTTCGGCCGCTGGCCAGGACGAAAAATCCCTCTCCTCATCGCCATCCAAACGAATGACGACAGATTTCAACGATCTTCGGGGCCCCCAGACGATTTGCGAGACCACGCCGCTACCGGGAGACGTAAACTGGACCGATGGCCGCTTTCGATCCTCGAACAAGGTTTGGCCGAGCTTTACCCGGTCACCTTCTTCGACCCGCATCGCCGGTCTCAGCCCGCCATAGTCCTCTCCCGACAAAGCCACCGACGAGATCCCAGGGCCAGCGCCAATACTGCCCGCCGGATCACCGGCGATGGGTAGATCAAGGCCGGCTTCAATTCTGGTTATTGTCGTTTCAGCCTGTCGGCCCGGCATTCGTCTGACCCTCTCCGTGGCACTGATGGAAAGACACTAATCAAACCTTGATAGAGTCGTCTCTGACCTAGATCAGCCGTAAACTGAGACGGCCTGAACATCAAGAACGGCTCAGTTTAAATCAGCTTTCTCCAGCAGAGACCGGACCTTCGCAGCTGGCACCCCAAGATTGGATCCACCAAATTCCGGCAGAATGGCGGTATTGACCGCGACTACATTTCCGTCGACATCCAAGACCGGACCGCCGCTTCCGCCGACAGTCGTCTCCGCATCGTAGACAATTGTCGCCGAGGTCGTCTGGCTGACGATTCCCCGACTAGCGAGCGGCACGATATGGCCGCTCTTAGCCAACCGCTCGGCCACGCCCCAGAAATTGATCCCCCCGGCAGTCTGGAGTGCCTCTATGAACGCGTCACCGGCCTGCGCCAACAAGGACTTGAGCCCGGTTGGGTACCCCATGACAATCACCTCCGCACCCGGGGCCGGCGGTTCCACAGCAAGGCTCAGCCCGACCATAGACTCTGTGGCGTCCTTGCGACGCAACAACGCGAGATCCGCGTTATCGCTGGTTCGCAGAAGCTCCAACGTATCCGGTTCGTCGCGCCCCGGTGCGTAGGCAATGAACTTTGTCAGCACAGGCACGAGGCCCATACTGGCCATGGCCGGGACGTTCGCGTCATCTTCCCAAGGCTGCGCCAAATGCCGACTGGTGACCAGAACCCCGCCATCGCCGACCGCAAACCCCGTCCCGGTGAACTGGCGACTGGCAACGGGCCCCTCTCCTTCCAGCGCCAGCAGCGGTTGGCCCACCGGCGAGATTAGCGGTCTCCCCTCATCATCCAATACATGGCGCAGCATTCGGCCGGTCGACACCTCTTGGAACCCGTAAGCCCCCTGCAGAAAGGCGATCGATGGCACTGATGCTGCGATCACGCGCGCTGTAGCGGCCGACCGTTGTTCAAGAACAGCCAACCTGTCCGCCGCCGAAGACAGCCGGCTCCCGACCTCGGTTCGCAAGGCCCGCAAGTCAGCCGGCGTGATTGCCTCGTTTCGCGTCCGTGTCAAAGCGCCCGAGAAACTTTCGATCCGCGACGCACCGGCTTCAATTCGCTGCTCCAACAAGGCGCTCAGGCGATACTGCTGATATATCAAGGCTATGATTACGGCCATAGCGATGACCGTGCCGACGCGGAACAGCACCGTGGTTTCAAGCGCCAAGCCTCGGAAAAACTCAAGGGTTGCTCGAACCAACCGGTCACCAATCGGGCGTCGACTGACCCGAAGATAGACAACGCCGTCGCGTAACAGGTTCGTCACCAATTTCCGGGCTGGCTCTCTTCCCTGGAAAATTCGGTAACGGCATATCGGCCCTGCCTCGCCGAATTCAATCACGTCTTGTTGCTTAAGCACCTGGGATGTCGTTCGGGCACCGTTGACCCATATGGGATTTTCATCTGACGCAACGATTTCATAGCTATCCCCAACACGCCGAAGACGCGCGATCAGAGCCTCATGAGGCTCTGATGTGCCGGCATGCGAGACGTCGAGGAAACGATCCTGGCGCAAAGACACATTCAGGCTCGTCCCTCCGAGCCAGGTAACCGTTCCCCGCGACGGACCGGTCAAGTGTTCAAGAACAATTACCCCACCTGACAATTCATCGTCACGGTCATGGTTCATTGCGATCATGGCGAAGTTTCCTTCGACGCATCCACCGTCAAATACTTCGAGATCCCTGAGGCTTTGCCTTAGCGTAGATCCCAGACAGTTCCGGCTTGATGGTAAGCGGCCTGGAGTCGATAGCACAAGCGACGGTTTTAGGTCCTGAGAGGCCTCAGGCCCCACAGGCGCTTGTGTTCGGCTTGATCTCGCTCATTCCATCGGTGCTTGAAAGGGTGTCTCCTGGTTCAAATCACGTCCGATGCATCGCCGTCCACTTGGTCAGGCTCTGACAGGCCAATGATGATGCAGGACGCAGGTACCGCTCGGCATAGTGCCAGGGAGTGAGCAAATGCGCGGCATTTTGGTAACCGGAGCGCTTGGCCAAATCGGCTCGGAACTGGTGCCGGCATTGCGCGAGCGATATGGCGCCGACCTCGTTGTTGCCTCGGACTTACGGATGTCACCCTCGGGTTCGGATCAAGCTGAAGGTCCATACGCCCACGTCGATTGTACGGATCCGTCACAAATTCTTGAGGTCGTGCGACGACACGAGATCGGCACGATCTACCATCTGGCGGCCCTGCTATCCAGAGTGGCCGAAGAAAAGCCGCAGGTCGCATGGACAGTCAATATGGGTGGGCTCTACAACGTACTTGAGGTCGCCCGGCAATACGATTGCGCCGTGTTTTCACCAAGTTCGATCGGCGCGTTCGGACCGTCCACCCCACGTGACCAGACGCCTCAAGTTACAATCCAGCGTCCGACTTCGATGTACGGCGTCACCAAGGTTGCAGGTGAGTTATTAGGCGACTTCTACGCCGCGCGCTTTGGCGTCGACACGCGCGGGCTGCGATTGCCGGGGCTGATCTCGCATATCGCGCTGCCCGGCGGCGGCACGACGGACTATGCCGTCGATATTTTCTACCAGGCGATCCGCTATCGCCATTATTCCTGTTTCCTTCGTCCCGATAGCTGCCTCGACATGATGTATATGCCCGACGCAATTCGGGCCATGATCACGTTAATGGAGGCTGACGAGACCTCGCTCACCCATCGCAACGCCTACAACGTGGCGGCGATGAGTTTCACACCGGACCGCTTGGCCCAGGAAATCCAGGTCCACATTCCCGACTTCGTCATCGACTATGAGGTCGACCCGGTCAGGCAGGCGATTGCCGATAGTTGGCCCCGGTCCCTTGACGACAGTGCGGCCCGTACCGACTGGGGTTGGGCGCCGGATTATGATTTGGCCTCAATGACCGCCGATATGATCGCACGCCTGCGAGGAAAACTCGGGGGCCCCAATTGAGAGTGCAAAGGGAGATGCACCATGCCTCATGACAGATTATCCGCCCTCCTGACCTCAGCCGCGCAAGACTTGGACCGGCGCGGCACGGCCAAACGCCGGGAGACGGTTATCCGCGGCGTCCTGCCACCAAGCACCGATGGCGTGACAGGGCCCCGGTTTTTGATCGTAGGTCAAGGCGACCGGCCCTTCCTCCGGATGAACGCCAACAATTACCTCGGCATGTCGCTTCGGGCCGAGACGGCCACCGCCGAGGACACGGCAGTGCGCGAATTCGGAACCGGTCCCGGAGCCGTGCGGTTCATCGGTGGGACCTGGTCGCCGCATGTCGAGTTGGAGGCCAGGCTTGCCAGCTTTCACGGTCGCGGTGCGGCGATGATCTACAGTTCGGCCTACGCCACCGTGATGGGGCTCTTGCCGTCGCTGATTACGCCTGAAACCGCAGTGATCAGCGATGAGCTGAACCACAATTGCATCATCAATGCGATCACACTTGCCAAGCCGGCTCAGAAGCGGATCTACCGGCATCTCGACATGAACCAGTTGGCCGAACAACTGGAGGAGGTCTCCCGCACTTGTAAGCGAGGCCTGATCGTTACCGATGGAATCTTCTCCATGCGTGGTGACCACGCGCCCTCGCGCGAAATTATGGAGATTGCACACCGGTTCGACGGGGCCTTCGCCGAAAACTTGCTGGTTGTTGTTGACGATTCACATGGCGTGGGCGCCTTCGGCGCCACCGGTCGAGGCACCGAGGAATATACCGACAGCTCGCCGCCTGACCTGTTGATCGGCACGCTTGGAAAGGCGTTTGGCGTCAATGGCGGGTATGTTGTTGGCGACCCGGCGATCCTCGACTACCTGCGCGAGACATCGCCGTTCTACATCTATTCCAACCCGATCACGCCGGGCGAGGCCGCGGCAGCGCTGGCGGCGGTGGATTTGCTCGACAGTGGGCTTGGTCGCGACTTGCTCGACCACCTGAGAGCGATGACCGCTCGTTTTGAGGCGGGCTTAAAAATTCTCGGCTTTGAGACCATCCCGGGAGAGCACCCGGTCGTGCCCCTCATGGTCCGTGACACCGACAAGACGTCTGCCCTGGTCGCGCATCTCTTCCAGAGCGGCATATTGGCGACCGGGTTGAACTATCCGGTTGTACCGCGCGGCGAAGAGGAAATCCGCTTCCAGATCTCAGCCGATCACACCTCCGCCGATATCGACGAGGCGTTGGCTGTGCTCGCGACGTTCTCTTGAGTTAGTTAGGGCACACAGTCTTATTTCCGATTGAACGATGTCCGCTCGTCGCTAGCGTTTGATGGCTTCGCGGGCTTCGAATTCTCTTCCCAGATCCATGAGGTAGGACACTAAGTCGCCAACCAGACTTCGATCGACCAGGCAATCGTATACGGCTTCCTCCAAATGGCGGAGGCCGACGCGGTAGATACCAAACCGGCAAACGGCGAAAGCTCCGGTCGGGAACGCCGCTGGATCGAGATCAATCGTGGCGGCCTTCGCCAAAAGTGCCCCCGCCATAGCACCCTCAACGCGGACCATCTGATAGGCGGATGTCGCATCGACGGTAAGACGCTCGCTGTCGCTGTCGTAGCCTGGCGCGATATTCTCCACCGTTGCCGCATCGTCTTGCACCAACAGCACTTCGCCCGGTGCGATACGGCACACGCCCCAACCCTGCGGTTCGAATTTGGGGCCAGTTGACACCGCATCCTGCGTTATCGCTTTTATCAGGCGCTTTTCGATCCCGGGACAATGCGTGATCGTCACGGCCGCCGGCCCGGCTTGACCCGCTGATGTTTCAACCTCAGCCAATTTGCCGGCTCCCTTCATGATCATAGAAATGCGGCGCGACCACCGTGACCGGGGTTTTCTTGCCGGCAATTGGCGCCGAGGCTATCAAGGCCTCGCCAATACGGTCGTGTCCGCCTTCCAGTAGGGCAAGGGCTATATCGTGGCCAAGCGTCGGACTGTAGGCCAGCGATGCGATCCAGCCTTGCGCGCCACCGATCTCGTCTGGGCGGTCTGGCAGCACCAGATGGGCGCTATAGGGTATCCGCTGGCTCGGATCGACGGGGACCACGCCGACCAATTGGCGACGGTTTGGCACCGTCATTTCCGGCAAACCGAGGGCTTCCTTACCAATGAACCACTTCTTTGAACTCACCATTCGCCCGAGGCCTATATCATCGGGATTAGTCCGCCCTTCGGCCTCCCGACCGATAACGAAGTGACCTTTCTCCAGGCGAAGCACGCCCATGGATTCTAGGCCGTAGGGCTCCATGTTTTCCGGCGCGCCGGCCTCCAACAATGCCTGCCACAGCTCAGCACCACGGTCGGCGGGCACGTTGATTTCATAGGACAGCTCGCCAGAAAAGCTGATCCGAAAGATCCGAGCCGGTATGCCAGCAATAGTTCCCACGCGGCCAGCCATGAACGGCAACCCTTCGTTCGATACATCGAGCCCGTCGCAAACGCGTGCCAGCACGTCGCGAGCTTTGGGGCCGGCCAGAGCAGCGGCAAACCACTGCTCGGTTACCGGCGTCAGTACCACGCGCAAGTCGGACCAACGGGTTTCCAGCAACCGTGTCATCCACTCATAGACGGCGCCGGCGCCGCCCGAAGTCGTGCTCATGACGTAGTGATCTTCAGCCAGGCGCATCGTCACGCCGTCGTCGAACACCATCCCGTCCTCACGCAGCATTATGCCATATCGCCCCATACCGATCTTCAAGGTCGACCATCCGTTGGTGTAGATCCGGTTGAGGAACTCGATGCAATCCGGTCCGGCCATTTCGATCTTTCCGAGGGTGGAAACATCGACGATAGACACGTTCTCGCGTACGGCCATGACCTCGCGATTGACTGCTTCGAGGTCGGTTTCCGTGCCTTGGCGATAGAACTGAGGCCGTAGCCAGGCCCCCGCATGCAGCCAGACACAGCCTGCTTCCTCATGCAGATCATGGGCTGCGGTTCGGCGCATGGGATGGCGAAGGTCAGGCGACTGATGCGCCGCGACGGCCCCCATCGGCAGAGGGACATAAGGCGGGCGAAAGCGTGTTGTTCCGATTGCCGACACATCCTCACCGCGAGCCTCGGCGATCGCCCGGACGCCGTTGACGTTGCCGAGCTTGCCCTGATCGGTGCCCATTCCAAGTGTGGTGTACCGCTTTACGTGCTCGATCGATCGATAGCCTTCCCGCACCGCGAGTGAGAGATCGGCCACGGTCACATCGCCTTGCAAATCGACAAAGGCCTTGCCACCGGCATCGGACAGATTGGCAAAGGCGGCCGATGCTTTTTCAGAGCGTGCGCCCTCGACATTGGGCGCCGGGCTGGTGGCCCCACTGCCACCGGCGAGGCCGGCCTCATGGCCTTGCCGCAAAACATCCGCGAGATCGAAAGACCCATTGCTCGCACCGACGCAAATTACGCCATCCTCACTCACGCCTGGAACAAACATACCGCGTGCCTCGTCCCAAACCGGCTTGCCGCCGGTATGGGCGTACAGATGCAGCGCCGGACTCCAACCACCAGCCATCGCGACGAGGTCACAGTCGAGCCAGCGTTCGCCTTTAGGGGTCGCCGCACGGGCTGCCCGCACACCGCGCGCGCCCTTGATGTCGAGCACGCCGGAACTCCATTCGACCGTCGCCCCCGCCTCAGCCGCTATAGCGGTTCCGGTGTCGCGGCGATCGAGCACCGTGACCTGGGCGCCGGCTTGGGCAAGATGCGCCCCTGCAGCATGACCGCTATCGTTTTCGGTCGCGACCACGATGCGCGATCCAGGCAAAACCCCATGGCGCAGCAAGTAGCCAGCCGCCGCCGATGCGGTCATTACGCCAGGCCGGTCGTTGTTGGCAAATACCAAAGGCCGTTCAATGGCCCCGGTCGCAAGCACAACACGGCCGGCACGAACTTTCCAGAGACGCCACCGTGGCGACGGATCGTCTCTGCCTGCCGGGGCTTCTCGGACTTTTTCACACAGGATCACGAAGCCATGCTCATAGCGACCGGCCACCGTGGTTCGAGTAAGAATTCGAACATTGTCCATGACGGAAAGTGCCGCAATGGCGTTAGCGGCCCAATCCGAAGCGCGCTCGCCATCGATACGCGCGTCCTCGCCAAGCAACCCAAGGCCAAGCCATGGGTTTTCGTCGACTAGAATAACGCGGGCTCCCGACCGACCGGCGGCCAGGGCGGCGGAAAGTCCAGCCGCACCACCGCCCGCGATCAAGACGTCGGTATGCGCATGGGTGCTGGTGTAATGTTCGGTATCAACCGCCTCCGGTACGGTTCCCAATCCGGCCACGCGCCGTATCAGATGTTCATAGAACATCCAGGCACCGGCCGGAGCCATGAAGGTCTTGTAATAGAAGCCAACCGGAAACAGCGGCGAGGCAAGGTTGAGCCACGCTGAGAGATCGAAGTTCACCGAAGGCCATGCGTTCTGCCCACGGGCTGACAGCCCCTCGTACAATTCGACCGTGGTCGCGCGCGTATTGGGCTCATCGCCGGTGGCACGCTCGATTGCCAGCAGGCCGGTCGCTTCCTCAGGGCCGATACCAGTGATGCCGCGCGGCCGGTGGTACTTAAAGCTTCTGGCGACGACGCGGACATTGTTGGCGATCAGTGCCGATGCCAAGCTATCGCCCGCCTGGCCACGATAGGCGCGGCCGTCGAATTGAAACCGCACCTCATCCGCGCCCGGATGTAGGCCAGCCCCTTCAATCCGTCTTGCACTGCCGGTCATTCTCCGCCCTCCCCGGCGGCAAGCCGACTGGAGTACAGCTCATGCGTCACGGTGTCGCGTTCGACCACCAGCCAGCGCCGACACCCGTATCGATGCACCCAGAGCTCCGTGTGGCGGCCCTTCGGATTTTCGCGCAGATAGAGATAGTCGGCGAATCCATCGATATCGACCTCAGCTTGCCCCGACGCGCTATCGGTAACTGGTGGTTGGACCGTCGCATCACCGCCAAACCCGAACTCATCCTCTGGTCTTTCGCCGCACACGGGGCAAGGTATCAACAACATCGATCAGATCCTCAGTGATAGTGCGGATAGTTGCCGGCACCACGTTCGCTCAGCAACCGGCCCGAGCGGAACCGCTCAAGCGAGAACGCCTCATTTAAAGAATGCGGTGCATCATTCGCGATCGTATGAGCAAAAACCCAACCGGAACCGGGCGTCGCCTTGAAGCCGCCGTAGCACCACCCTCCGTTCAGATAGAGCCGCTCGACAGGGGTTTTGGCGATGATTGGGGACCCATCCATGGACATGTCCATGACACCGCCCCAGGTGCGCATCAGACGCAATGACTTGAGGCGCGGTATCATGCCGACGGCGGAAGAAACCACGTCTTCCACGGTCGGCCAGGTGCCGCGCTGGGAGTAGGAATTATACCCATCTAGCGCGCCCCCCATGAGCACTTCACCTTTGTCGGTCTGGCTAACGTAGACATGCAGCGAAGGCGAGATCACGACGGTGTCGAGGAACGGCTTTACCGGCTCACTCACCATAGCTTGGAGAAGATGGGTTTCGATCGGCAAACGAAGCCCCGCCATGCGGGCCACCTCGCTCGAGTGCCCGGCAACCGCGATACCGACCTTACCGGTGGCAATATCGCCACGGCTGGTCTGGACGCCGGTTACCGCACCGTCCTTGATGTCGAAACCTGTTACTTCGCAGTTTTCGATGATGTCGACGCCGAGCCGGTCCGCCGCCCTGGCATAGCCCCAGGCGACCGCGTCGTGACGCGCGACACCGCTGCGGGGTTGATCGACAGCGCCAAAGATTGGAAAGCGTGCGTTCGGTGAAAAATCCAACGCCGGAGCCCGCCGCTGGACCTCTTCTCGGCTCAGGCGCACCCCGTCGATACCGTTCAGGCGAAGCGCGTTGTAGCGCATGGTCATGCCCTCGGCCTGGCCGAAATCATGCGCCAGAATGATATTGCCCCGGGGGCTGAACATGACGTTGAAATTGAGGTCCTGGCTCAACCCTTCCCAGAGCTTTAGCGCGTGCTCATAGAAGAACGCGTTGTCGCGCAAAAAGTAGTTCGAGCGCACGATCGTGGTGTTGCGCCCGGTGTTGCCGCCGCCGATCCACCCCTTCTCCAGCACCGCCACATTGGTGACCCCGTGCAGCTTTGCCAGGTAGTACGCAGTCGCCAGCCCGTGACCGCCGCCGCCAATGATAACAACGTCGTAGCGCGGCTTCGGAGCCGGTTTCCGCCAAGCCTCCGGCCACGACCGGTGCCCGGTAATCGCACCTCGTACGAGTGCGGCTATTGAGTAGCGCGCGTCTACCATCTTTACATTGCCCCATGGACCAAACTGAATTTCGAGTGCTAACGTAACTACCACATCATTAATACGGTCTCATAGCCTCCCATGTCTGCACCACTTCTTCAGGTTGATGATTTAAGGGTCCACTTTCGGGTCGACGACGGCTTGCTCAAAGCTGTCGACGGGGTGAGTTACGAGCTTGGACAGGGCGAGACCCTTGGTATCGTCGGCGAGAGTGGCAGTGGCAAGACAGTTTCGTCGCTCGCCGTGATCGGGCTCTTGGAGCGTCCGCCAGCGGAAATCCCGTCCGGGCGGATCATTTTCGGCGATGAAGACCTGCTGACCTATTCAGAAAACCGCATGAGCGATGTGCGCGGTCGGCGCATATCGATGATATTCCAAGAGCCGATGACCTCCCTCAATCCGGTGATGGCAATCGGCCTCCAGATTTCCGAGGTTGTGCGGCGCCACCTTGGTATGTCCAAGCGGCAGGCGCGAGAGCGTACGCTGGAGCTTCTCAATCTGGTCGGCATCCCTGAGCCATCCAAACGGATCGACGAATATCCACATCAGCTGTCCGGCGGCATGCGCCAACGGGTGATGATCGCATTGGCCCTGGCCTGTGAGCCGATGATCCTGATTGCTGATGAGCCAACCACAGCACTCGACGTCACCATTCAAGCCCAGATCTTGGAGCTGATGGCATCGCTGCAGGAAAAGCTCGGCACCTCTATTCTCTTGATCACCCACGACCTTGCGGTGATCGCAGAAACCGCCCACCGGGTCGCGGTAATGTATGCTGGGCGCATCGTTGAGAAAGCACCGGTCAAAGAAATTTTCCAAAACCCTCGCCACCCTTATACCCAAGGCTTGTTGCGATCGATCCCTCGCATCGACCGCGAGCGCGAGAAACGACTGACCGAGATCCCGGGCTTTGTTCCCAGCTTGGCCGACCTTCCGTCCGGCTGCGCCTTTGTTGACCGTTGCCCGCAAGCCATCGATCGCTGTCGGCGCGACACCCCAATGATCGAAGCAATAGGCGAAGGTCACCAGGTCAGTTGCTGGAGGGCCGAGGATGGCTGACGTATTGCTTGAGACACGCGGGCTGAAAACCCATTTCCCAATCCGCAAAGGCCTTTTGTCGCGGGTTGTCGGCCAGGTTCATGCGGTCGATGGTGTCGACCTCCAGGTCGAGCGCGGTCAGGTGCTCGGATTGGTCGGCGAGAGCGGTTGCGGTAAGACGACGATCGGCAAGACCATCCTCAAACTGGTCGAGCCAACAGCGGGTGAAATCCATTACGACGGCGAAAATATCACCCACCATGACCGCGCCCGCATGATTCCGTGGCGCAAGCGCATGCAAATCATCTTTCAAGACCCGTTTTCCTCGCTCAATCCGAGGCTGACGGTCGGCGGCATCGTCGCCGCACCGCTGGAAATCCACGATGTCGCGCGCGGATCCGAGAAAGATGACCGGGTGGCCGGATTGCTAACCAAAGTCGGGCTCCCCACCGACGCAATGCGCCGCTATCCGCATGAGTTCTCCGGCGGCCAGCGCCAGCGTATCGGGATCGCCAGAGCACTGGCCCTGGACCCAGAACTCATCCTCGCCGATGAACCGGTGAGCGCCCTCGATGTCTCAATTCAAGCCCAAATTATCAACCTTCTCAAAGACTTGCAGGAGGAATTTGGGTTGACGTATATTGTCATCTCGCATGATCTGAGCGTGATCAGCCATATCTCCGACATGGTCGCGGTGATGTATCTCGGCAAAGTCGTCGAAATCGCGCCGCGTGACGAACTCTACTTTTCGCCCAAGCACCCCTACACCGAGGCTCTACTATCAGCCGTTCCGGTGCCCGATCCGACGGCACGGCGCGACCGCATCGTCTTGAGCGGCGATGTCCCCTCGCCGATCAATCCGCCGTCAGGTTGCGCGTTTCATCCACGGTGCCCGAAGGCGCGGCCCGACTGCGCGCAAGTGACGCCCGAACTTAAGCCGGTTGGCAACAATCATGCCGCCGCCTGTATTCTGCTCGACGGCAAGAGCGGATGAGGAGGAAAGCATAATGCTGCAATTCATCGTGCGCCGCCTGATCCATGCCGTCCCGCTTATGATCGGAGTTTCGGTCATCGGCTTCGGCCTGATGCATCTGGCTCCGGGTGGGCCGCTTGGTGTTTATACCCTGAACCCCACGGTCTCTGTACAAGACATTGAGCGCATCAAGGCGATCTACGGCCTCGATCAACCGATTTACGTCCAGTACTACAGATGGGCCAGCGGTATGTTCGTCGGTGATTGGGGCAACACGTTCTTTGGTGGCCGCCCTGTGTTGACGGTTGTCCTTGAGCGGGTTCCAGCGACCATGCTGCTCGCCGGCTCGTCGCTTGCGATCGCCATCGTGCTCGGCATGTTTGTTGGCATACTTGGTGCAGTTCGGCGCTATTCGGTTTTCGATTATCTGGCGACAACCGGTGCCGTGTTCGCGCTCTCGTTCCCGACCTTCTGGTTTGGGCTGATGGCAATTTACATTTTCGCCATCGAGCTCAGGTGGCTGCCGTCGGGCGGCATGTTCGAGCTTGGTGAAGAAGGCAATATCCTTGACCTGTTGGTGCATCTAATCCTGCCAACGGCAGTGCTGGCACTGGTCATCGTCGCGACCTGGAGCCGATATGCCCGTTCCAGCTTCCTGGAGGTTATCAATCAGGACTACATCCGCACTGCGCGCTCCAAGGGCTTGCGCGGCGGGACGGTGCTGTTCCGACACGCCTTCCCGAACGCCGTGACACCGTTGATCGCACTTCTCGGTGTCCAACTGCCATTCCTATTCTCGGGCGCATTGGTCGCTGAGACGATTTTCGGTTGGCCCGGCATGGGACGCCTGTTTGTTGATAGTCTGACAATGAAAGAATACCCGGTCCTGATGGGATTGATGATGTTCACCGCAGGCTTTGTAATCATCGGTAATTTGTTGGCAGATGTCGCGGTCGCCATGGTCGACCCGCGCGTCAGGCTGGAGTGAGAGAGGACGATCTATGAACGACGCTGCCAATACCGATCTCTCGGCTGACGCCCCTGTATCACCGGCGGCTCCGACGGTGCGCTATGAGAGCCAATTGCGCCGGGTGACACGGCGGTTCCTGCGTCACAAATTGGCGGTGTTTGGCGGCATCGGAGTAATCTTGCTGATAGCATCGGCACTCTTCGCCGATCTGTTGTCGCCACATGATCCCATCTTCATCGACACATCTTTGCGTTTCCTGTTCCCGATGGATAATCCATCCTATCCACTCGGCACCGATGAGATCGGCCGCGACACATTAAGCCGGCTGCTCCACGGCGGGCGGATCTCGCTGGTTGTCGGTGTTGTCGCCATGATCGCAACGGTCGTCACCGGTGCTGTCATCGGCCTCACCGCCGGTTACTACGGTGGCTGGATCGACAACCTCATCATGCGTTTCGTCGACACCATGCTGTGTTTTCCGCAGGTCTTCCTGCTGCTGGTGGTCGCGGCGTTCGTCACGCCGACGCTGATCTCGATCTCGCTCATCATCGGGTTGACCTCGTGGATGGAGGTCTCACGCATCGTTCGCGCCGAGATCCTTCACCTGAAGGAGCAGGACTTCATCCAAGCGGCTCATGCGCTCGGCGCCTCGGGCGCGCGCATCATGTTCAAGGAGTTGTTGCCCAACACGATGGCGCCAATCCTGGTCGCCGCAACCTTGAAGGTGGCAACTGCAGTGTTGATGGAATCCTACATCAGCTATCTCGGCTATGGCATCCAGCCGCCCTTGGCGAGCTGGGGCAATATGCTCACCAACGCACAGTCCTATTTCGATACGGTACCGTTCCTGGCAGTCCTGCCCGGCGTGATGATCACATTCACCGTATTGAGTTTCAATTTCCTGGGGGATGGGCTGCGCGACGCACTCGACCCCAGGCTCAAGATGGATCAGTGAGGCTATGTGCTTCATGGCACCCGCCCCAGTGATCCAAACCAAGACCATTAAGGGAGGACTCTAATGTCTCGAACAATTTGGACTCTAAAAAGGCGTGATTTTTTAAAGACCACAGGGTCTGTGGCTGCGGTTGCGGCTGCCTCAAGCGCCTTCCCGATGCCTGCGGTCGCGGCCAAGACCGACCGCATTATCATTTCTCACAACCAGGAGCCGGTACAATACAACCCGTTGCTCTATGTTAACCGCGGAACCGAGAACGTGCCCGAAGCCTGCATGTTCGACGCGCTGTGGGATATGAATGAAAAAGGTCAGTTCGCCCCGAATCTGGCGACCTCGATCCCGACCCAAGCCAATGGCGGGGTCTCAGCCGACGGCAAGACCTGGAAGATCAATCTTAAAAAGGGTGTGCGCTGGCATGACGGCCAGCCGTTCACGGCCAAAGACGTCGAGTTCACCTATCAGACGATTATGAACCCCAAGGTCGCAGTCCGTTCGCGCTCAGGTTTCGATTTGATCGAATCTCTGAATGTAATTGACGACGAGAATATCGAGATCCAGCTGTCCAAGCCGTACACACCGTTCCTATGGGCCTGGCAGGAGATGCATATCGTACCGAAGCACGTCCTGGAGAGCGAGGCCGATATCAACACCTCCAACTTCAACAGCGCGCCGGTCGGCACCGGCCCCTTCAAGTTTAAGAGCCGGGTCGCAGGCAGCCATATCGTCTTCTCGCGCAACGATGACTACCATCGTGGCCCAGCCAAGGTCGAAACCATAATTCAGAAGGTCGTGCCCGACGTTCAGGTGCTCTACGGCCAGGTTAAGACCGGCGAAGTCGACTATATGATCACCAGCCTACCCTTCGATCGTTGGGGCGAAGCAGCGAAGCTTCCGGATCGTACTTTCTACGAGCTACCGCTGCCTTGGGTACAATTCATCTACTTCAACTGCGGCAAGCCCCAGTTCAGCGACCCCAAGGTCCGCAAAGCGCTGTATATCGCGACTGAGATGCAGAAGTCCCTCGACGACATCTATCTCGGCCGTTGGAAGCGGACCTTCTCCTATCTCCACACCAGCCACTGGGCCTACAACTCCAACCTCGGCGAGGAAACGCCCGATCTGGCGCTCGCCGCCAAAATGCTGGACGAGGCCGGTTGGAAAGTCGGGCCCGACGGGATCCGCGCCAAGGGCCCCGACAAGATGAAGTTCACCATGTCGACGACCGCCGGTAACACCGCACGCCAGAGCTGCCAAGCGTTGTTCCAGCAGCAGTGGCGCAAGATCGGCGTCGAGATGGAAATCAAGAACTTCCCGGGCTCGGTTGTTTGGGGCGAGTACACGACCAAGTCGAAGTTCGACACGCTCCTGGTCGCCTGGGCGCCGATCGTCGGCATGGACCCGGACTACTCGGCACGCTGCCACTCAAAGCTGATCCCGGCAAAGTACGGCGTCGGCTCGAACTACGTGCAGTACGAGAACCTGGAGGTCGATCGCCTCCTCGACTTGGGCGCCTCACAAACCGCACAAGCCGACCGGGTCAAGACCTATCACGAGATCCAACGCATCTTGCTGGACGAGGTCCCATTCGCACCTCAAGGCGGCGTCTTCGGCGGTCTGGTGCACAACAAGGGCCTGATGGGCGTGAAACGGAACCAGTACGTCACCGATACGACCTGGAACGTTCAGGATTGGTATTGGGGCTGACCACTTCGGTTCAACTCCCACCATGAAGCAATACGGCCGGCCCCTCGGGGTCGGCCGTTTTCATCTGTTGGATGTCGGAACTCTTGTCTCCCCTACACCCGATCAAGCGCTTGGTGTAGATCCGCCTCCAAGTCCTCAACGGTCTCCAGACCGATTGAAAACCGGATCAGGTCGTCGGTGACACCAAGCGCTGGCTGCTCATCCGGGTGAACGGTCGCTCGACCACGGATTAGGCTTGCCGGGCTGATCATCAGGCTTTCAGCGTCACCGAGGCTAACCGCGCGAGATATCAATTCGAGCCCGTCGAGCATCCGCGTCGCACCCGCAAGGCCATCCTTCAGACCAAATGACATCATGGCACCGCCGTTCGACATTTGTCGGCGAGCAATATCGTGGCCCGGATGGCTTTCCAATCCGGGATATCGCACCCAGGCAACCTTCGGGTGGCTCTCCAGAAGTCGCGCCAGAATGAGCGCGTTTTCGGCGTGTTGGCGCATACGGATCGGCAAAGTCTTGAGACCGCGCAGTATGAGATAAGCAGTCATCGGCGAGACAACCGCTCCGGTGATGTACCGCAGGCCATGGGACCTGATTTCATCGATCCGGGCCGTATCACCCAATACTGCGCCGGCGAGAACATCGCCGTGGCCGCTGGCGAATTTGGTCAGTGAGTGAATAACCAGATCGCAGCCAAACTCAATTGGACGCTGCACCGCCGGTGAGGCAAAGGTCCCATCCACTGCGATTGGAATATCGCGGCTTCCACGCGCGGCGACGATGGCCTCGATGTCGATGATGTCCACCGTCGGGTTGGCCGGCGTCTCAAAGTAGATCAGCCGGGTCCGGTCGTTGATTGCGGCGGCGACGGCGGCGGGGTCGTTAAAATCAACCAGAACCACCTCGATGCCAAAGCGCGGCAGAGCCTGTTTCACTAATGTGTGGGTGTTTGTATAGAGCGTATGATGGGCAACCAGACGATCTCCGGCCGACAACAACGTCAGCATGGTCGAACCGACAGCGCCCATCCCGGACGCCAGGGCCAGGCCGGCCTCGGCCCCCTCCAGGTCAGCCAGTCTGGCTTCCAGCACTTCCTGCGTCGGATTATGGCTGCGCCCGTAGATGTACCCCGGCTGGGCGCCGGCAATGACTTCGGCACCGTCGGCAACAGAGTCGAAGACGTAAGTCGAGGTCATGTAGATCGGCGGGTTGAGCGCACCTTTGGCCTCGGCCGGGTCATAACCTTGGTGGATCGCTCTGGTCTCGAAACCTTGCCGATTTCGACCGGGTTTGGCGTCTGACATTGCTTCCTCCCAATTACCGCGTCAGGACCCATTTGCCGACGCAAAATCCAATACTAATTTCCTTTGAACCGAGGTTCGCGTTTCTCAAGGAAGGCCCTTCGGCCCTCAGCAAAATCCTCGGATGTAAGAATCCGCTCGCGCCAATCTAGGCCGGCCTTGCGGGCCGATGTTTGGTCCTCGAATACCGCCCGCCAAAGAGTTTCCTTGGTGGCGCGGATGGCGAGCGGGCCCGCTTCATTTGCAATCCGTGTCGCCAACGCCATCGCCACATCACGCACTTCGCCCGCCGGTGCCCGGGCGTGAACCAAACCCGCCCCCTGCATCCAGTCAACATCGCGCGGCTCGCCCGGCACCAGCAAGGAGAATGCCGCGCCATATCCGACTTTCTTCGCCAACTTCAATGGTATATCGACGGCCGCGACACCGACCTTCGGTTCCGGCACCGAAAAGCGCGCGGTCTCCTCGGCGACGATCAGGTCGCAGGCAAGCGCCACATTCAACCCCTCGCCGACGCAATGACCATGCACAGCGGCGATAATTGGCTTCGACGTCACCATCTCGTCGGCGATCTCGACGATGCCATAGCCTTCCATACCGCCCGCCTTCATATCGCGATCCAGCGCTTTCAGATCGACACCCGCCGAAAAGGCACGATCACCGGCCGCAGCGATGACCGCGACGAACAATCGATCATCTTCGGCAAACCGACGGATCGCCACATTGAAATCTCGATACATTGCCTTGTCGAAAGTGTTCAAAGCCTCCGGGCGGTTCAACTCGATCAGCGCCACGCTGCCTTCGACTTCGAAGCGGATAACCGGATCGCTCACCCCGCCTCCTCCACAAGCTTGGTCTTACCCGTTGTTCCTTTGATTAATTCAAACTGACCCTCTTCGATAAACTCGATTTCGGCGCGGAACCGTAAATGATTGCGGATCGCCGTGATCAGGTCATCCGCCAACGCGCGCCGTCGCTCTTCCGGCACACCCGCTTGAATTTCAACTTTGATCGGAACCGGCGGCGGCACGACGGGCTCCGGCCCTGGTTTGACGATCCGCATGTTACCGGTGGTGAGCTCGGAAACTTTATTGATCACATCGCGCACGGCGTTGGGAAAGACATTGACGCCCCGGACCAAAAGCATGTCGTCGACCCTGCCCTTGAAGGTCATGCGCGGGCCCGGCCGGCCGCACTCACATGGGCTCATAGTGACCTGGATTATGTCCTTATCGCGCCATCGGATCAGCGGCGCGCATTCCTTGTCCAGGCCGGTATAAACAATCTCGCCCTCAACCCCATCCTCAAGCGGCAGGGATTGCATAGTCTCGGGGTCACAGATCTCAAAATGCGCATTGTCCTCGGCGAAATAGTGGATGCCGGCATGCGCCTCGCATGCGATGCCGGTCGGGCTATGGCACCCGGTTGCACCCATGAGATCGTAAACCGTGGCGCCGCCGAATGCGGCTTCAATCGGTTTGTAGATTTCCGGGATCGAGCCACCGGGCTCTCCGAAGACCACCAGCTTTTCGATACCCAGGTCTGCCGGATCGACGCCCGTGCGTTCCTTCATCGTCTTAACAATGTGTTGCGCGAACGAGACCGTACAGGCGATCAGCTTTGGATGGGTTTCCACACCAATCTGCGCCACCCGCTCGACACCACTCAAGGCGCCGACGGGAATGACGCAGGCACCATAGTCCAACATGGCGTCCAGGATCGGCAGACCGGCGATCCACATGCTCATGACGCTGGCATGCATCACCATGTCGCCCGGCTCAATGCCGATACGGACCAAAGCGCGGGCCATGTTCTCAGCCGTCACATCGCGGTCAGCCTTGGTGAAACCGCTAAACGTCGGCGCGCCGGTGGTGCCCGAGGAGGAAGACAACCGATTGACCTGCCTGATATCGCAGGTGATGTGCAGGCCCAGCGGGTGACCCTGTTGCCGTTTCGAGTCTTCCTGGCTTTCCCGCTCCTCGTCTTTGTCGAAAAACGGAAAGTGCTGATAGTCAGCGAAACTCTTGAGTTTTGCAGGATCCACACCCGCTTTGTCGAACTTTGCAGTGTAGTAGGGCGACTGTTCGTAAACCCGGATCAATTGGCGTTTCAGTTTGTCCAATTGCAGTTCTGCCAATTCACCACGATCCATGGATTCGGCAGCAGGGTTCCAAAGCTTTGGCATTTTGTTCGTCATCTCCATTGCTTGTGAAGCTCCGCTCCGTTGACCCCAAGCTCCACAATTTCACCCTTTGAATACTGTTCGTTGACGATTATGCAGAAGCTATGAAAGCTCGGCAATGCACGCTAGCCGGGCGATATTGTCACGCACTCCACGTCACGCCCAACCGACAGCGCCTTCAAATCTAAGTGTCCTTGGATCAACTGTCGTTCGGTATCCAGCCGCTGGCCCGCCGCCAATCCTTCGGCAGACCATCGAACCGCGACAATTGAAAGCTGGAAAGGTCGGCGAAATCGCACCGCCCGTCGGTCACGAGTTGCTGGATCGCATGCCCACTAGCCGGCGACAGGCCGAACCCGACACTCGACATGGTCGCGACAACCACGTTCTCGACCCCCGGAAGGAAATCGATCACTGGCCGACCATCGGGTGTGTTCTCGATGAAGCCAGCCCAGCTTCGAATAACGCGGGCATGCGCCGCCTTCGGAAACAGCTCCGCCACCCGCTTGGCGATACTGCGTGAAAGAGGTGTTGCATGGGGGCGTTGACCTCCCATGTCTTCGACATCGAACCATTCGTGCGGCCCGCCACCATAGGCAAGATTTCCGCGCAGGGTCTGACGACCGTAAAGACCATTACCATCCACCCCACCAATCGACATCGC
>JABIRP010000380.1 GCA_018699735.1 Rhodospirillaceae bacterium
CCAAGGCGGCGTCACACCAAGCCCAAGCGCTAGTAATTCCGTCGTCTCCATCGAACTCGCCCCCGCAAAATTGCTCACCGCGGAGACGATAATTCAACTCAGTATTAACTGTTGAGATTCCACTTGAAACGTCGAGGAGCCCAAAAACATAAACATCGCTAGACTGCGCGACATGATCCCACCCGTTCAAATTTCCCTATTTCGTGATTGTGCACCGATCGGTCGAATAATCGCAAGTGACTAATATTTAAGAATAAAATGCTCCTTAAATCCAAAACACTTTGGGTTTCGGGGGTTGCGCCAGAAGTGCTTCAGCCCGCTGCAGGTCGTCAGGACGATTAGCGTTAAAAAACGGGTCAATCGGGTCGACCGAAAACGTGACGGTGCTCAGGCGGTAGCGCGCGGTCCATTTGTCGACCTTGCGTAGTTCTTCGTCGATCATGGCCCGGCGCAGGTCGTCGCGCAGGTCGACCCGCCAAAGCCCAAAGACCGGATGATCGCGACCGTCAGAACTGGCGCAGGCGAGATCGGCGCCCTCCGCCTCAACCGCCGCCATGAGGCGCGCGACCAGATCGGTCGGCAGGAACGGGGCATCGGTGGCGAAGGAGGCGAGCCAGCGGCAGTCCGGCGCGTGTTCGGCCACCCAGTCCATACCGGCCAAAACCCCGGCAAGAGGCCCGGCAAACCCTTCGATCGGGTCGGCGGCCACGGGCAAATCAAAATCCGAGAACCGCGCCGGATCGCCATTGACGTTCAGGACCAGGGCAGAGACCTGCGGGCGCACCCGCTCAATCGCGTGCGCCAGCAGTGGCCGGCCACCAAGCTGGCGCAGCGGCTTGTCCCCGCCGCCCATACGGCGCGCCAATCCACCAGCGAGCAGGACACCGGCCACATCTTCCCGGGTCATGTCAGGCGGTATCCTCTACTAGGCTTGATTTGCGTTGCAGGCGGGCCGGCTCCTCACCTACTTGTCCCGGATCGGCATCGTAGACGACTCGATCCGCACCCGAGAGCACGGTGAACCGCCGCCCCTTGGCCCGACCGATTAGGGTCAACCCGGCCTGGCGCGCCAACTCCACCCCCCAAGCCGTAAAGCCAGAGCGAGATATCAGAATGGGGATACCCATCTGCACGGTCTTGATCACCATCTCGCTGGTCAGACGGCCGGTGGTGTAGAAAATCTTCCCAGTGGCCTCCACGTCTTCCTGGAACATGTAACCGGCGATCTTGTCCACTGCGTTGTGCCGGCCGACATCCTCCATATAAACCAGCGGCTGATCGCGCTCGCACAGCACGCAGCCATGGATGGCGCCGGCTTCCAGGTAGAGACTGGGGGTGGTGTTGATCCGCTTGGAGAGCGCGTAGATCCATGAGGTATGCACCACCGCATCACCCGGCAGCTTGATCTCGTCGAACTTCTCCATCAAATCGCCAAACACCGTGCCCTGGGCACAGCCGGATGTGCGGATCTTTTTCTGCAGTTTCTCTTCGTAATCGGTTTCGCGCTCGGTGCGCACTACCACGACCTCCAGGTCTTCGTCGTAGTCGATGCCGGTAACAACGTCGTCCGGGCGCAACATGTTCTGGTTCACCAGGAACCCGACGGCGAGATAATCCGGATAATCGCCAATGGTCATCGAGGTCACGATTTCCTGACCATTCAGGAAGATCGTCAGCGGCCGCTCCTCGATCACCGGCAGTTCGACCTCGTTTCCGTCATGATCGAGCCCAGTCAAGCGCCGGGTCAATCGAGGATCGTCGACGCGCGGGCCGATCAGGTAGGGAGTTTCAGTCTGGGTCATGGGTTAACTATGGTGAGCCAGGGGCAGATTGGCAACGGGGAGCGTCGGCCGAAACCGTCATCCTGGGGTTCTAGCGCTCTGGAGACAGTTGTCTTCTATTCCCGCGAACAGGCCGCGCCGACTTTGTTGAACGGGCTGTCGTCGAGCGGCTGGCTCGCGGCCTCTATTGCTTGCTCAATACACCAATTCCTAGATGCAGCGCGTGCCTGCTCGAAACTTAGAATTTTTACTCCATCGGCTGCAGCCTGATCATCGGCCTCGCCAATCGTCAGGTCCATGCTCGGGCCCTTGGCGGGTACAAAGCGCGTGACCCATCGGCCCGATCCACGGGCCCGGTGATATCCCATATGGCACCATCTCTCAAGCACGCACCAATAGGGCTTGCGACTCGGCTCCAACACGGCTCTGGCCGTGCGGTTTTCAAAATTCTGGGGTTGCATTTTGGTGGTCATGACCGCCTTCGATCGTCGCCGGTTACCGTGCAAACATTGTACCGCATCGAGCGGATCGTGGGTATACCCCGACAATCTGGACAATCTGGACAAGTTGCCCCTAGGCGCGACAAGCCGACGGAAGCGCCAATTAAATCCATGGTGATAAACGCGGCACCACTGGCCAAACCCGCCTCCCCCGGTGCAAGATCACGGCGTCGCGTTCTAAGAAGGAGTTCCCGCCCGTGCCCGCCTCCACAAACACAACCGCCAACACACGCGCCAACACACCCGTCGACCCAATCACCGTCTCCGTCATCCAGCACCGGCTCACCGGCATCGTCGAGGAGATGGGTGAGGCGATGTTGCGGACTTCTTATTCCCAAATCCTGAACTCCAGCCGCGATTTTTCCACTGGCATGTGCGATGCCAAGGCCCGTCTTGTGGCCCAGGCTGAGCACATACCGATCCATGTCGGCGCACTCTCTTTCGCGGCGGAGGCGGTTCAGAACTACTTCGGTGAGGACATCAACCCCGGCGACGTGTTCCTGCTGAACGATCCGTACCATGGCGGCAGCCACTTGCCGGACGTGACCGCTTTCGTGCCCGTGTTCATGGCCGGCAAGCATGCGTTCTGGACCATCAACCGGGCGCATCACAGCGATATCGGCGGCGCCACTTATGGCGCCTACAATCCGACCGCGACCGAGATCTTCCAGGAAGGCATCCGCATTCCGCCGCTGCGCCTCTACGAAGGCGGTAAGGTACGTCAAGACTTGCTGGACATGTTGGCGACCAACACCCGCAACCCGCGCGACTTCAAAGGCGACCTGGCGGCTCAGATCGGCTCCGTTCGACTTGGTGAGCGGCGTTTGGAGGCACTGATTGACGAGTTCGGGCCCAGCACCGTGGCGGCCGGTGTCGAAGCTGTGCTGGATGGGGCGGAGCGTCAGTCGCGCGCGGTTGTCTCTGAATGGGCGGACGGGATTTACGAGGGCGAGGCGTTTCTGGACGATGACGGGTTCGGGCGCGAGAACCTCGCCATCCGCGCCAAGATCACCAAGCAAGGCTCGAACCTGGAAGTGGATCTCTCGGGCAGCGACGAGCAGTCGAAGGGGTTCCTGAATTCCTCCTACGCCAATATGCGCTCGGCCGTCGGTATGGCTTTGGCCTACCTCATCGACCCGGAAACACCGAAGAACGAAGGCTCGTTCCGCGTGCTCGACGTCAAGGCCAAGGAAGGCACGATCGTCTGGGCCCGTGAGGGCGCGCCGGTGACCATGTGCACCTCGCATTGCTCGAACGAGATTACCGAAGCAATCATCACCGCCCTCTCCACCGCCTGCCCCGAGCGTGCTACGGCCGGTTGGGGGCGGCGGTTCCGCATCGCCATCCAGGGCACGCATCCGGCAACCGGGCGGACCTTCATTTGGCATCTGTTCCACGCCAGACCGGGTGGCGGCGGCTCCTCCGGCGGCGACGGATGGCACAACGGTGGCGAATGGCACACCGTCGGCGGCCTCAAGTTCGGTAGCGTCGAGGTCGCGGAGGCGCGCTTCCCACTGTTCTTTCGACGCCATGAGTTTCGCCAGGATTCCATGGGCGATGGCAAGTTCAGAGGTGGTGCCGGGGTCGAATTGGAGCTCGCTGTCGAGACCGAGGAGCCCTGCGTCGCCAATATGGCCGGGGATGGTGCACGGCACGGCTCACGCGGCATCCTCGGTGGCCATGACAGCAAACCGCACCACTATGAGCTGCATTCCGAGGGCAAGCCTCCCAGGGTCCTGCTGACCAAGGAGATCGGGTTGCCGGTCCAGCCAGGCGATGTGTTCCATGTGCATTCCGCCGGTGGCGGCGGTTGGGGGGACCCAAGCGAACGAGCCTCCGCCGCGCGCGAACAGGACTACCGGGAAGGCCTGGTCGCCACCGGTCCGACAGCCGGAACGGGGGACTGAGCCATGACCGATACACAATATCGCATCGGCATTGACGTCGGTGGCACCTTCACCGACCTGGTCGCCGTCGATGAGGCAGGCGCCGTCACGTTCGCTAAATCCCCCTCGACACCACAAGATCAGTCTATCGGTGTCCTAGAAGGACTGAACCGTCTGGCTGAACGGTTGGCGATCAGCCGTGACGCGTTACTCTCTCGGACCGACCGCATCGTCCATGGCACGACAGTCTCGACCAACGCACTCCTGGAGCGCAAGGGCGCCAAGGTCGGGCTTCTGACGACCGAGGGGCACCGCGATGTGCTGGAGATGCGCGAGGGGCTCAAACCCGGGCGCTACGACGTCCGCATGCCGGCGGAGCCGCCGCTCATACCACGCGACCTGAGGTTCGGGGTGAAAGAGCGTATGCGTGCCGACGGTTCGGTTGAAACGCCATTAGACCAGGCATCGCTCGCCGTCGCAATCGAAGGCATGAAGGCGGCCGGCGTTACCTCTGTTGCAGTCTGCTACATGCACGCCTACCGCGACCGGAGCCACGAGGAAGAGACACGCCGCGCGCTCGCGGAAGCGATGCCGGAGGCCTATGTCTCGCTCTCGAGCGAGGTTTTCCCGCAGATCAAGGAGTATGAACGGGTTTCGACCACGGTCGTGAACGCGTATGTCGGCCCGATCGTCGAGCGTTATCTTGGCCGATTGGAAACCCGGCTGAAAGAAAACGGATACGACGGCCCGGTGCTGATCATCCTTTCGCATGGTGGTGTGGCGCCTATCTCCGAGGCGGTGCGCCTCGCGGCCGCAACCGTATTGTCCGGACCTGCGGGTGGTGTCGCCGGAAGCCGGCACGGCGCCAAGTTGATCGGGGCCGGAAACCTGATCCCCTTCGACATGGGCGGCACCAGTTCCGATATCTCACTCATCGTCGATGGTGAGCCGGCGCTTTCGGCTAACCGAGGTATTGCCGGCCAGCGTATCGCCTTGCCCTCTCTCGATATTGTCAGCATCGGTGCCGGTGGCGGCTCGATCGCTCATGTCGATGCCGGTGGCATGCTGCAGGTCGGCCCG
>JABIRP010000381.1 GCA_018699735.1 Rhodospirillaceae bacterium
CAGAATTCCCCGCCGCTGCATGTCTTGGGAGAGTCGGCGCCCGGTTAGATCGTAGCCATACAACTCGGTGAGTTGGGTTCCCCACAAACGGCATTTCAACTCGACTGGTGGGTTCGTAAAATCTTCGACCGCTATCCAGCCAAGCCATGGCAGAAGGTCATGTGGTGTGAATGATGACCAAGACGGCAAGGGCCCGCCTTCAACACGCGACTTCCACAAAAGGACCAGAGGGGCGAATTCTATAAAGCAATCCAGGGGCACATCGATCTCAAAAACCTTGAGATCCCATGGCTTTGGCATCATAGGTGTGTCTGCACTAGACATCAGACCAATCCGAACTCACCAATACGCAAAATTACGAACCAATCTATGAGTACTATCGATTGGCTGTTTTTGGTTAGTCAATTCGGTCAGGTGAGTATTCGTCAACTCTGGCAACGATGACTTGCGGTCCGTCTACCGTTACGGGAAGTGCGTTAACCCTCGGCCGCTCTGCGGGCCATGCGTTTGCGCTCGTGTTGATCGAGATAGCGCTTGCGCAGGCGGATGAAATTCGGGGTCACCTCGACCAACTCGTCATCGGCGATATAGGCGATCGCCTTCTCCAGCGTCATCTTGATCGGGGTCGTTAGATCCACCGCATCATCCTTGCCGGACGCCCGGAAATTGGTGAGCTGTTTGGCCTTCAACGGATTGACCTCGAGGTCCCGTCCGCGCGCATGCTCGCCAATGATCATGCCGCTGTACACATTGTCGCCGCGCTCGATCATCATCGGCCCGCGGTCTTCCAGGTTAAACAACGCATAAGCCACAGCTTTGCCCTGCTCCAGCGAGATCAGTACGCCGGTGCGTCTCGTTGGGATCGGTCCCTTGTAGGGTGCGTAGCTGTGAAATACCCGGTTCATGACGCCGGTGCCGCGTGTATCAGTCAGGAACTCGCCGTGGTAGCCGATGAGGCCGCGTGACGGGCAGAGGAAGGTGAGGCGCTGTTTGCCGCCGCCGGACGGACGCATGTCGCTCAACTCGCCCTTACGCTGGCTGACCTTCTCGACGACGGTGCCGGAGAACTCCTCGTCGACGTCGATCATAACCTCTTCGATCGGCTCCATCCGTTGGCCGGTCTGAGGGTCGGAGCGGAACAGAACCCGGGGGCGCGAGATCGACATCTCGTAGCCTTCTCGGCGCATCTGCTCGATCAAGACCGCCATCTGCAATTCGCCACGACCTGACACCTCGAAAGCGTCTTTCTCTGCGGTTGGCCGAACCTGAATAGCGACATTTCCCTCGGCTTCGCGGTCTAGCCGCTCAAGGATCACGCGCGATGTGACCTTGTCGCCATCGCGTCCCGCGAGCGGGCTGTCGTTGACCGAGAAGGTGATGGCAATGGTCGGCGGGTCAATCGGCTGCGCTTCCAGGGGCTCGTCCCAGGCCAGATCGCAAATCGAGTCCGCGACAGTGGATTTTGACAAGCCCGCCAGCGCCACGATGTCGCCAGCCTGTGCCTCGTCCAATGCGACCCGCTCCAATCCTCGGTAAGCCAACACTTTGGTGATGCGGCCCTGCTCGAGCTGTTTGCCGTCGCGGGACAACGATTTGACCGTTGCGTTCGGTTTGATTGAGCCGGACTGAATGCGTCCGGTCAGCAACCGACCGAGGTACGGATCGGAAGCGACCACGGTCGCCAGCATGCGAAATGGCTCGTCTGCCTGAACGGTCGGCGAGGCGACATGCGACAGGATTAGTTCGAAGAGGGGGGCTAGATCGCCGTCGGAGCCATCGGGGGTCTCGGCCGCCCAGCCTTCCTTTGCCGAGCCAAACATGGTCGGAAAATCGAGCTGGTTGTCATTGGCATCAAGAGCTGTGAATAGATCGAAGGTTTCATCCTGGACTTCGTAGGCACGTTGGTCCGGCTTATCGACCTTGTTGATCATGACGATGGGGCGCAGACCCAAAGCCAAGGCCTTTGCCAGCACGAATTTGGTCTGCGGCATTGGCCCCTCGGCCGCGTCCACCAGAACGAGAACACCGTCGACCATGGAAAGGATACGCTCCACCTCGCCGCCGAAATCGGCGTGACCGGGTGTGTCGACGATGTTGATGCGGGTCCCCTTCCACTCGACAGAGGTGCATTTCGCCAGGATTGTGATCCCGCGTTCGCGTTCCAGGTCATTGGAATCAAGCGCGCGCTCGGCGACACGCTGATTGTCGCGGAACGTTCCAGATTGGCGCAGCAACTGGTCGACCAATGTGGTCTTACCATGGTCGACATGCGCGATGATCGCGATGTTGCGCAAGTCCATCGGGGCCTCGGTATATTGGTTGTCGGTAATCGGGTCGCCGGGAAGATATGGATTTTTCGCCCAAAAGCAAGCGTGACGGGGTCGCGAGCGCTCAGAACGAGAGAGCTGAACTGTTAGGCACTTACAGGCTTGCATCCGATCGTCGTGGGCTGTCATACCAATCCGCATGACCGTATCCGAACCGCCGTTCTATTTACTGATCGAAGAAGCGTTCCGGGAATTTCCCTCACGCGTCTTGCTGGCGGCTCTCGCGGTTGCCAAGGGTCGGCGTGTAGTGATCGGTCAGCAATGGTGGCTGCACGCCAACTTCGACCGCTTGGCGCCGGGGGTGGTCCTGGCCAAGGGCAACAATCGAACCCAGGTCGCGCTCATGCGATGGGCGCGCGATAGCGGGCACCGGGTTGCCTCAATCGAAGAGGAAGCCTTCGGTTTGACCGCGTATGACGGAGAGCGGTTGTATGACGCCGAAGCGGTCGAATGCTGCGATCTCTTCCTGGCACAAGGTGAAGGGCTGGCCGAGTATCTCCATCGACATTATGGCGCCTCGATAGAAGGCCGGGTTGCGGTTACTGGAACACCCCGTGTGGATGTATTGCGGGCGCCCTTGGACGGTCAAATCCGCGCTGAGGCCGAGCGGGTTCGCGCCGAACACGGTCAGTTCATATTGGTTAACACCAACCATGCGATGGTCAATCCGTTCGATCACGACACTTTCGCCTACTTTCAACGCGCGGTCGGGGTTGGCGTGCTTGACCCGAGCGACCCAACGGTGATGCGCGATCTATCTGGCTTCGCTGAGTGGGAGCGCGGCAATCTGAGATCGCTCACTCGGCTGATCCGTGATCTCGCACCTGATCCAGAGATCCCGCCGATCATCATCAGACCGCATCCCTCGGAGAGCCAGAGGGTCTGGGAAGAGGCTTTCGACGGTGTTGATGGCGTGCGCGCGCTGCGGCAGGGCGATCATCTACCGTGGACCGCCGCCGCCGAACTGCTGTTGCATACCAGCTGTACCACCGGGTTGGAGGCCTTCCTGCTCGGAACGCCCAGTGTCAGCCTGCAGCCGGGCGAGGACCGTTGGAACCGCCGGTTTTTGGCTAATCTTGCCAATCCCATGACGGTGGATGTTTCGGCGACGGCAGCACTCGTGCGAGATCATTTATCCGGCCGATCTCCGATTGGCGAACATGGCGATGCATCCAAGCAGGCCATAGAGCCGCATTTGCGGCTGCAAGGGCCTGAATTGGCGAGCGAACGGGTTTTGGCTGCGATGGAAGAGTTGTCCGATCGGGTCACGCTCAATCCCGCCCGCCGAAACCTTGATGGTGGGGCCGACGAGGTTGGTGAAAGCCCTCGCCGTATGGAGAAAGCATTTTTCGGCCCTGAGCAACTGACAGATACTCTAGGCCGGATGTCGAGGGCCTTAGGTTTAGGAGAGATGCCAGCCGTTCGGGAATTGGCACCGGCGGTGTTTGCACTGGAGCCGGATCAATGAGCGTGGAGACATTGCTGCCTGAATTGGGCGCCGCCATCGAGAACGGAGATGTGGCCGAGACGAGGCGTCTGGTGGGGAATGTGCTGGCTTTGGACCCATTGCATGTAGGCGCGCTTGAAATCTTGCGTCTAGACTATGCGCGCTCCGGAATTTGGCAGGGCGAAGTCGAGTTGGGGCGCAGACTGATGGTCGTGGAGCCGCAGGATGGTGACCATGCAATCGCCTTGGCCGGCTCGCTCGCCAAAAGTGCTCACTTCGGTGAGGCCGTACGATCAGCGAAATATGCTTTGATGTCCTCGCCTGACAATCTGGAATTCGCGATGAAGGCAGCTTCGGTGTTGTTCAGTGCTGGCGAATTCAATGCGGCTTGGGAAATTTGCATGCCGTTCCTGCAGGCCGGCGCGGCACCGGCGGGGCTCGTTTTCATGGCCGGCAGGGCGTTGCGAAAGTTGGGCCGGATTTCGGAAGCTGAGGCTTTGTTAAAATCGGTAGGTGAAGCCAATCCGAAATTGGCCGGTCCGGTCCGGGTGGTGCTTCTGAGCGCCACCCGAGAG
>JABIRP010000382.1 GCA_018699735.1 Rhodospirillaceae bacterium
CATGTCGGCACCCTCAGTCTTGGGTGGAACCAATAGATTTACATGCCGGAAGACACCGCCTCTAGGCTCGTTCAGGACCAAATTTCGCAAGCCCTGGTCTTCTGCAATGTAGCGGGATTGGGCCCAAAGGGTATCGCCGGGTGGCGGTCGTACGCCGCCTATGATCACGTCGCCAACCTCGCCCTCGGCGTGGCATCCGACAATTTGAATTGCGGTTTTGGATCGCATGCATCGCCCTCGATATCTCAGCTGTCGCGAGGCCGCATCTCACACTGTCGAAGCGATGGTGTCGAGAGCTTGAAGTATGTAACTTCATAATATATACAGACCTGTCTGTTTAGAAAGGATTTCACATGCTTCGCCTGCACGATTTCACTCTCTCTGGTCACTGTCACAAGGTTCGGATGTTCCTGTCGATGATTAACGAACCGATCGAACTGATCGAGGTCGACCTATTCGGCGGCGAGACGCGCGGCGAGGAGTTCCAGGTAATGAGCCGGTTCGGCGCCTTACCAGTGTTGGAGGATGACGGCGAGTTTGTCCGGGATTCAAATGCTATCCTGGTCTATCTGGCTGCCAAATTTGAACGGGCGGACTGGCTGCCGACGGATGCCCTCGGCCGGGCTCGGGTGCAGGAATGGTTGTCGCTCAGCAGCCGTGAGTTGGCAGACGGTGCGGCCCGGGCCCGAGCTGCCACGCTCTGGGGCGGTGATTATGACCTGGATGCCTGCCAAGCGATTGCGAACACCCTATTCACCCGCATGGATAGGCATCTAGACGGTCGTGACTGGTTGGCGATCGACCGCCCGTCCATCGCCGACCTCTCGATGTTCTCCTATACTGCGGCCGCGCCCGAGGGCGGGATAGACCTTTCGGTCTACCGACACATTCAAAGCTGGATCACGCGGGTCGAGGCTCTGCCCGGTTTTGTCGGGATGCCGGCTGCGAATCCATGAGCAAAATCATGAGCGGCCCATTTCACCCGGGCGAAATCGCAATGCAACAACAGCTCGGTGTCGCCGAGCGCATGGCCGAGGTCGGACCGATCGCGATCCGGCAACAGATGCCTGACCAGCATCGCGCATTTTTTGCAACCCAACGCACGATCATGGTGGGGGCGATCGATCGAACCGGACGGCCCTGGGCGACAATGTTGTTCGGAGAGCCGGGATTTGTTTTATCGCCGAACGCCGGTCTTCTCAGGATCGACGCGGTTCCCACTACGGATGACCCGACCACAGCAGGCCTGCAAGAAGGTTCACCGGTCGGCCTTCTCGGCTTGGATCTCGCGACCCGCCGTCGCAATCGGGTCAACGGCAGGATTGAGGCAATTGATGACACCGGGTTTTCCGTGACGGTCGATCAGAGCTTTGGAAATTGCCCGAAATATATCGCACAACGTGAAATCCTCGGCCGGCACGGCTTGAACGACGCGACACCGCCGGCCGAGCCCCGATTTGCGCTGGATGCGCAGGATCTTGCGATCATCCAAGCCGCTGACACTGCCTTTATCGCGTCCTCCCATCTTGGCGAAGGGGACTGGAACGCCAAAGGCGTCGACGTCTCGCATCGCGGAGGCGCGCCGGGGTTTCTAAGCCTGGTGGGCACGCGGCGGATCCGGTTTTCCGACTATCCGGGCAATCGATATTTCAACACGCTCGGGAACATCCTGCTAACGCCAGGGGCAGGATTACTGATTCCAGACTTCACCGGCGGTGCACTGTTGCACTTGACGGGCACGGCGAAAATCTCCTGGGGTGCCGAACTCGACCGGCGGACGGTCGAGTTCGTGATCGCCGAGGCGGTTCGGCGGGACCACGCAATCCCATGGCAATTCAGCCCCCCGGAAGCGGCGCCGCAGATCGCTGTCCTCAAGGAGTTGGGGCTATGACCGCCGCTGCCACAAAACGTCCCTCCAGTAAGCGTGAGCTGTTGGTTGAAACCGCTCTCAGGTTGTTTCATGACGAGGGCTACCATGCCACCGGCATCGACCGCATTCTGGCCGAGGCCGGGGTCGCCAAGATGACGCTCTACAAGCATTTCGCCTCGAAGGACGATTTGATCATTGCGGCGGCAGAGCAGCGCAAGGACGAGTTCTCCAACTTCTTTGACGCCTATATCAAACGGAACGCGACAAGCCCACGTGAGACACTGTTGGCCTATTTTGCCGGACTGGAGGAATGGTTTGCAGGGCGTGCCTTCCCCAACCGACCGTTTCGCGGTTGCATGTTCATCAACGCATCGGCGGAGTTTCCGAAAGCCGAGGCCGAGATCCGCCGCATCGCAGCTGAATCCAAAGGCCGCACACGCTCCTGGCTTCAACGGTTGGCGCAAGAGGCTGGAGCCCGCGACCCGGCCGCACTGGCGAGCCAACTATCGCTCCCGGCCGAGGGTGCAATTGTCACGGCACAAGTAGGCGGTGACATGTCTGCCGCCACGGATGCCCGTTGCGCCGCCGAGGCCCTGATACGAGATCAGGTCTCGGGGGGATAGCATGGAAAACTTATAATCCTGGGACCCTTAAGAAAACGTACCCCCTACCCCGAGCGCCGCGCCTTCATCGCCTGGGCCAGAGTGCCGTCGTCGAGGTAGTCGAGTTCACCGCCGACCGGCACACCTCGGGCGAGGCGGGTGATCTCTACGTCCCGTCCGGCGAGACGGTCGCTAATGTAATGCGCCGTGGTCTGGCCATCGACCGTCGCGTCCATGGCGAGAATCACTTCGGTAACCTCGGGCTCACCGGCGCGGACCAACAGCGGTTCGATGTTGAGGTCTTCCGGCGCCACGCCATCCAACGCGGATAACAGACCACCCAGCACATGGTAGCGGCCGTTGAAGGCAGCGGCGCGCTCCAGGGCCCAAAGATCCGCCACGTCCTCAACAACACAGATCCGGGTGTCGTCGCGGCGATGGTCACGACAAACCTCACACGGCTCAATGGTGTCGAGATTGCCGCAAACCCCGCAAGCCTGAATGTTTTCGGCAGCTTCCCGCAAAGCATCGGCAAGCGGCAACATCAGTGCCTCGCGCCGTTTCAGCAAATGTAACGCCGCACGTCTGGCCGAGCGTGGGCCCAACCCTGGCAGTTTTGCCAGATACTGCATGACCCGTTCAATGCCTTCGCCTGCCATGGTTTGGCTCTTTAGAACGGAAGCTTCATGCCCGGTGGCAGCGACAGCCCACCGGTCAGCTTCTGCATCTCGTCAGACATGCGAGCGTCGGCCTTGGCCTTGGCGTCATTGGTCGCGGCAACGATCAGATCTTCCAGGACCTCAACGTCG
>JABIRP010000383.1 GCA_018699735.1 Rhodospirillaceae bacterium
GACCCTCGGCCGTCGCCTGATCCGTTTGCAATGCTATGAGGGGCTTGATGTTTCCTCCGCCGTCTACGAGTGGAACTATTCGCGCCAGATGATCGAGATCCGCATGGCCGAGGCGACCGGAGGCGCCGACCGCAAGGCACTCGCCAGCGACCTGTTCTCAGACGAATTCTTGATCAAGCGGCCGCTTCTGCAAGCCTTGGAGCCGGATGAGGCCGGCGCGCCAGTCTTGCTGATCGACGAGCTTGACCGGACAGACGAGCCCTTTGAAGCGTTCCTGTTGGAGGTTCTGTCTGACTACCAGGTGACAATCCCCGAGATCGGCACGATCGAGGCTGAAACGCCGCCGATCGTCATCATCACTTCGAACCGTACTCGCGAAATCCACGACGCGTTGAAACGGCGCTGCTTTTATTATTGGGTCGATTATCCCTCGGCTGAGCGCGAGCTTGCGATCCTAAAACTGAAGGTCCCAGGCGCATCGGATGCGCTGTCCCAAGAAATAGTCGGCTTCGTGCACGAACTTAGAGACCAAGATCTGTTCAAGGTGCCGGGCGTTGCCGAGACCATCGACTGGGCGCATGCGCTGATCCAACTCGACCATCTGGCGCTTGATCCGCAAGCGGTCGACAACACCCTCGGCGTGCTGCTGAAATACCAGGACGACATCTCCAAAATCCAAGGCAGCGAGGCTCATCGCATCCTCACCCAAGTGAAAGCGGAACTCGCGTCGGCCGCGTGAGGGTTTCGGCATGAACCAGATTTCACCCCAGCCCGAACTCCCCCCCGACCCGAGCGGCGGCGATGGTGGGCGGCTTGGCGAAAACATCATGCATTTCGCACGGGTTCTACGCGCCGCCGGCCTGCCGGTCGGGCCGGGCAAGGTGATCGACGCGATTAAGGCAACACGGCAGGTCGGCGTAACCGACCGCGAGATCTTCTACTGGGCACTGCATGCGGTCTTCGTCAATCGTCGCGACCAGCGGGAGCTCTTCGATCAGGCCTTCCACATCTTTTGGCGTAATCCGCGCATTCTGGAGCGGATGATGCAGATGATCTTGCCGGAGATGAAGGTTCCAGGGTCGCAAGAAGACGACGCGAACAAGACAAACCGGCGTGTCGCCGAGGCTCTGACCCAAAATCGCGCTGAAGGTGAGGACGGGTTCAAGGACGAAGACGTCCAGGAGGAACATGAATTGCAACTCGATGCAGCCATGACCTATTCCGATCGCGAGCTGTTGCAATCAATGGATTTCGAGGCCATGTCGGCCGAGGAGGTTCGACGCGCCAAGGCCGCAATTCAGCGCATGCGCCTACCCCTCGCCCAAGTGCCGACCCGTCGCTTCGTGCCCTCGCCGCATGGTAATCGTGTCAATCTCAGGGCCACATTGCGGGCCGGGTTGCGGTCGGGCGGCGATGCTATTCCGCTAAAGCTGCGCAAGCGGCGCACCCGGGTTCCGCCGCTGGTCGTGCTCTGCGATATCTCCGGTTCAATGAGCCGGTATTCGCGCATGCTGCTACATTTTATGCATGCGGTGACCAATGACCGGGACCGCGTACATACGTTCCTTTTCGGCACGCGCCTGACCAATGTGACGCGTTACTTGCGATACAAGGATGTCGATGACGCGCTCGAAAAGGTCACCTCGGCGGTACAGGATTGGTCTGGCGGCACCCGCATCGGCCATTGTCTGCACGAGTTCAATCGCGATTGGTCCCGCCGTGTATTGACGCAGGGAGCGGTAACATTGCTGATCACCGACGGTTTGGACCGCGAGGCCGGCGATGGCCTGGGTGACGAAATTGAGCGAATTCACAAATCCTGTCGCCGACTGATATGGTTGAACCCGCTCTTGCGCTATGATGCGTTCGAACCCAAGTCATTAGGCGTACGCGCCCTGCTTCCCCATGTTGATGAGTTCCGGCCGGTGCACTCGCTAGACAGCTTGGAGCAACTGGCCCAAATTCTGGGCAAGCCGTCAGAAGGGCGGGGTCAGGGCATGGAGCAATGGCTGAACCATTTGGCCCGTATCGAGGCCGAGACCGCTGGAAAAGCGGCTTAAGGAGAGAAAACTATGTCGGATCGCATGCAACGAGCTGTCGAGGATAACGTGCTGAGCGCTGCCGCCGATTGGCGCCAGGCCGGCCGAAAGGTCGCGATCGCCACTGTGGTCAAAACTTGGGGCAGTTCGCCCCGCCCGGTCGGCAGCCAGCTCGCCATTGATGCCGATGGCGCCATGGTCGGATCGGTCTCCGGCGGTTGCATCGAGGGCTCCGTCGTCCGTGAGGCCCTGGAGGCCATGGAAGACGGCAAACCCCGCCTGTTGGAATTCGGCGTCTCGAACGAGCAAGCTTGGGAGGTTGGCCTCGCCTGTGGCGGCAAAGTCGAGGTCTATGTCGAACGGCTGGAGGACTGATACGATGAAGGCTTCTACCTTCGAGGCGGTGCTTGCAGCCAACCGTGAGAAACGCCCATTGGCGGTGGTAACCCGGCTTTCTGACGGCGTGCAGACACTGGTAAACCGTGACGGGGCCGTTGGGGAGCTCGCACTCTCTGAGGCCGAGTTGACCCAGACCCGCGAGCGTATGCGGGACGACAAGAGTGGCATGCTCGGTGACAGCGGTCTCTTTGCCCACGTGCACAACCCGCCAGCCCGGCTTATCGTGATTGGGGCGGTGCACACCACACAAGCGCTGGCCCCGATGGCGGCTATCGCGGGCTATGAGGTTGTCGTTGTCGACCCACGCGCCTCGTTTTTGACCGAGGAGCGGTTCCCCGGCGTGACCTTGATGGATGATTGGCCGGACGAAGCGATGGAGGAGCTCGCTCCAGACATCCGCACCGCCGTCGTCACCCTGACCCACGATCCGAAACTGGATGATCCCGCACTTTCCGTCGCGTTGAAAAGCGAGGCATTCTACGTCGCCTGCCTCGGCAGCAGACGCACGCACGCGGCCCGGGTCGGCCGATTGCAGGAGATGGGCTTCGACGACCAGGCGATCGGACGCATTCATGGCCCGGCTGGGCTCGATATCGGGTCCACTTCGCCGGCTGAAATCGCGCTCTCGATCATGGCTGAGCTTACGGCCGTCAAACACGGCCGCGACCCGGCTGCGGCCGTCGCGGCTTAGCCAATGCGCTTCGGCCCAACTCCCCTTGCCGAGGCCGAAGGCGCAATTCTGGCGCATTCGGTCAAGCTCACGACCCGGTCTTTGAAGAAAGGTCGCCGGCTCACCCTGGAAGACATTTCGGAACTCGCCGGCGGTGGCTTTCCCAACCCGATCTGCGCCGTCCTGGAACCGGACGATGTGCATGAAGACATTGCTGCCGATCGTTTGGCTGGCCGTGTCCTCGGACCTGGATTGAACGCCAGTTCCGCCTTCACCGGCCGCGCCAATCTCTATGCTGAAGAGGCCGGTGTCGTTGTCTACGACCCGGGCAGTGTACAGGCGTTCAATCAGGTTGATGAGCGCATCACACTCGGCCTCGTGCCGCCGTATCAGGCCGTCGACAAGGGCCAAATGGTCGCCACATTGAAGATTATCCCGTTCTCCGCCCCCGAGGCCGCCGTCCGAAAGGCAGAGGACGCCGCCGGCAACGAATTGATCGCACTCAAGGCGTTCAAGCGCACCAAGGTCGGGTTCGTCCAATCACGGCTCTCTGGCACCAAGGAAAGCGTGCTCGACAAAACCAGTGACGTGACTGCGGCCAGGCTCGAGCACGCCGACAGTGAGATCGCGCGCGAGGTCCGATGCGCCCATGACGAAGAAGCGGTCGCGGCGGCCATCGCCCAAACGCTCGCCGAGGACAAACCGGGGTTGATTTTAATCTCCGGTGCTTCGGCCGTGGTTGATCGGCGTGACGTAATCCCAGCCGCAATCGAGAAAGCCGGCGGCGAAATTGTGCAATTCGGCATGCCGGTTGACCCTGGCAACTTGCTGTTGGTGGCGCGTATTGGCGATGTTCCGGTGCTCGGTATGCCAGGATGTGCCAGGTCGCCGAAACTAAATGGTTTCGATTGGGTCCTGCAACGTGTGCTGGCCGGCATCGAGGTTCAACCGAACGATCTAATGGCGATGGGTGTTGGTGGGATGTTGAAGGATGTACCGAACCGCCCGCTGCCCCGGGCCCAAGCGCGCCGAGCCGCCGCCGAGGCAGCCCGCTCGCCGACGATGGCACCCCGTATCGCCGCCGTCGTGCTCGCTGCTGGACAGTCACGCCGCATGGGGCCAACCAACAAACTTCTGGCCGAAATAGACGGTGTGCCAATGGTCCGTCGGACGGTCGAAAACATTGCGCGCTCCAAGATCACCGAGATCGTCGCCGTTACAGGGCATGAGCCAGACCAAGTTGCGGCAGCACTGGCCGGGACACCGGCGGATTTCGTGCATAACCCGGATTTCGCTGACGGCCTTTCGACCTCCCTCAAGATCGGTCTGGCACAACTCGGTGAGGAGATCGACGGTGCCATCATTTGCCTCGGTGATATGCCGAACGTCGATCCGCGCATAATCGATCGGCTCATCGCTGCCTACGATCCCTTGGAAGGACGCGCGATCTGCGTGCCGACCCGTGGCGGCAAGCGTGGTAATCCCGTCCTCTGGGATCGCCGCTTCTTCGAGGAGATGGGCGAGCTTGCCGGCGACGTCGGCGCGCGTCACATGATCGGCGAATATGGCGAGATGGTGGTTGAGGTTGAAAGCGATGACGACGGTGTCTTGCTCGATATCGATACCCCTGATGCCCTTGCTGAATACACGCGAAATGCAGGTGGAGGACAGGTCGCGTGAGCCTCGACGAACTCTACCAAAAGAAAATCATGGATTTGGTGCGAGAAGGCCGCGAGATTGGCCGCTTGGAAAATCCAGACGCCACCGCCAGGGCAGACAATCCGCTTTGCGGCGACCGGGTGACGATGGATTTCAATCTGGACGCTGAGCAACGCGTGACCAAGACCGGTCAAAGAGTGCGCGGCTGCGCGCTCTGCGAGGCTGCTGCCGCCTTGATCGCCGCCGAAGCAACCGGATTGAACGCCGCCGAAATCGCCGCTATCGCCGAGACTGTTCAGGTTTATTTGAAGGGCGGTGACGAGGCAGCCCTACCCTGGACCCGCCTCTCCGCCTTCGCCCCGGTTCGCGCGTTCAAGGCGCGGCACGAGTGTGTCCTCCTGCCATTTAAGGCCGTCGCGAAAGCCCTGGGTGAATAGGCATTCCTTACGTAAATCAATCTCCACTGGATTACGTCATCCTGAGGTGCCGAATATAAGAGATCTAAGATCGTTACCTAGAGCTCGACGAAGGTCCATCACCCGTCTAATGCGGCCGCAGCCAGTATCGCCTCACGCTCACCGGTCGGAGGGATAATCCGCTCGCTGACGATTGTGCGCTTCAACTGCTTGGCCTCATCACCATGCATCTGAACCTCGCGATCCCAACCAGTGGTGAACACCGCCCCGCCCCGGCCGAGGTCGAGACAGGTTACATATCGGATCTGGCGATAAGGCCGAAGCGCAAGCCCCAACAAGTCCCGAGCCGCGTTAAAACCTGCGAACTTCCCCATGGTGATGGCGTGCTGGCATGACATCAGCGCCACATGCTCGTCGTCAACATGCGCCATGGCCACATCTCCGGCCATATAGGTATCCGGCACACCGATCACCCGCAGCATGTCATCGCACGGGGCTCGGCCGGACGGGTCAAGCGCCACGCCAAATGCCTCGTTCAAGGGGCTGGCGCGCGGGCCGACTGTAACGATCAGGGTGCAGGAGGCGATGCGCTCGCCGGAGCCCAGAACAATATTGTCTGCCTCAACCCGCTCGACAGTTTCCCTTAATCGAACCTCTACGCCGGATTGAACCAATGCGTCTTCGATCAGCGATCGAGGGTTGTCACCAAGTTCCGGTGCGACCCGGTCCGCCTGTTCAACCAGAACCACACGAGCCCGCTCGGCCGCTTCGGGATCAGCGGTCGCGGCAATCCGATTGCGGAGTTCGGTGGCAAGCTCAATTCCGGTAAACCCACTGCCAAGAATGACGAAAGTGTCACTTCCGGGCTTCGCAACCAACGCTTCGAGATGGCGATCGAGCGCCATTGCCGCCGCATAATCGTCAATGCTGAAGGCGTGTTGATCGAGCCCCTCGATAGGCGGCAGAGTTCCAATGCTGCCGGCCGCCATGATCAAACGGTCATAGGGAAGCTTCACTTTGGTGCCATCAGGTTTCTGAATCGATACCTCGTGCGCGCTGGTGTCGATGGCCGTAACCTCGGCCTCGTCCAACGCAACCCCGACAGGACCAAGGGTCGGCTCCAGTGGCACGCGATAGCCGTCTGAGCTGGCCTCGTAAAGTCGAGGGCGATTGGTCAGAAACCGGTCCCGGGAAACCACACGGACGGCAATCTCAGCCTCCGCTCCAGCCTCGGCGATCTCACGCGCGGCCGCGAGCGCCGCCCAAAGACCCGCGAAACCACCGCCAACAATAAGGATTTCCTTCACGAAACGACCTCAGTTCGACCAATCGAAGGGGGCGAAATGGCCGTTATTGCCTTCGCCCACCATGTCGAGGTCAAGTCCGAAGGCATGCACATGCATTTCCTTGGCCCGGGCCAGCGCCAAACGCCGATTGGCCGGATGCGACGTGTTGTCGATGTAGAACGGCTCGCCGCTGCCGTTGCGCGAGGCGACCCCTTCGATATCGAAGGCAAACACATCTGGAATTTCGGTTTCCCGTTTCAAGCCATCGGCCTCGAAGGAAATCGGCTTGAAGGCGATGCCGCGATAATCACCGACCAGATTGGCCTGGATCATACCCGGCGTTCCCCCTGCCTCACCGCCAAGAATTGTCGTCATCACGGCGCGTTGGTCCGCATCGGCGGCCTCGTCAACGACACAGGCGAAGATCCAATCTCCGTCCGCCATCACCTTGCCGGAGCGGATCACCAGCGCGAAGCTGAGGCCATTGAGACTGACGCCGTCACAACTCCCTTCGTCTACACGGTAGACCATCAACGCCGTGCAATTATCGAAGGTCGCCTCACCTTGCGGATTGGTATATATGCAAGGGCAGAGATAGTCGCAGTTGCAACTCTCCATGTACTCGCCGCGCAAATTCCAACTTTGTTGGCTCATGATGTCTCCTTAAGGAAGGCCCGCACCTCTTCTAGGAACCTCGGCCAGGCCGGCTCAGTCTCCAGCATCAAATGATTGTTGCCTTCGAGAGGAACAAACTTGGCGCCCGGGATCATCGCGGCCATGCGACGCCCCTCGTCAAATGGAACGATGGCATCGCCCCGGCAATGCAAGACCAGGGTCGGAACCTTTACCTCGGCAAGCAAGCTTGTTACCTCAATCTCGTTCGACGTCTCACGCAAGCGCGCGGCGTTTTCCGGCGACGCGCTAATCTTTTGCAGATCGTTGAACCAATCCATTTGTTCTGGCGTCGCCTCGGGAATGAACCCGGTTGTAAAGAATTGACGGAACGCTGGATTGTCCTGGCCCCAACCGTGCTTGATCATCGTGACCGTTGCTTCTGCCTGCTCGCGCGTGGCCTGCCCACGATGAGAGGTCCCTCTTGCGAACCCGCCGTAGAGGATAAGGCAACTAACCCGCTCGGGATTGCGAAGGGTATAGGCGACCGACATCGAGCACCCTTGGGATATTCCGAGAAGTGGGAACCGATCCACTCCCGCAGCCTCAACAACAGTTTCCATGTCCCGAACAAAGGCATCGAATGAGATGTCTTCGACCCCCCAGTCCGAAAGTCCATTTCCGCGTTGATCGAAACGGACGAGCGTATGATCGGCTGACATCTCCCGGTTCAAGTGCGACCAGACCGGGCTTTCCCACTCAAACTCCAGATGGGTCAACCAATGCGGCGCCTTGACCAGAGGGGGTCCCGAGCCAACCGTTGCGTAGGCGATCATCGCGCCATCGGTCGCGGTACAGTACCGGATCTCTTGTTGGGCGAGGGTTGGGGCAACCGCTTGTACGATTTGGCCGGCGGTTAACGCGTCATCGGCTATTCCAGCGATATCCGATGCAGCCAAGCCGAAGACGCCGATGGTGTGGGAAATGTTCTTGACGGTTTGTTCGCCCAGATCGTTGAAAGCGACGGATAACTTGTCTCGAATTTGATCGTTCGCAGAGCGGGAAATACAGAGCCCACCCGGTTCGCAAAGCGCTTCCAGGCGGGCGGCGACATTGACCCCGTCGCCAAAGATGTCGTCGCCATCGAAAATAATATCGCCAACATTGATGCCAACGCGGAAAACGATGCGGTCGTTTTCTGGAATGTCGGCATTTCGCGTGGCCATTCCGCGTTGCATCTCAACGGCACAGCTGACCGCGTCGATCACACTCGCGAATTCGGCCAACAGACCATCGCCGGTTGTCTTGACGATACGACCGTTATGCGACGTGATCGTCGGGTCAACGACTGAGCGTCGATGTGCTTTGAGGGCCTGAAGCGTGCCCATCTCGTCGTCACCCATCAGCCGGCTGTAACCGACAACGTCAGCCGCGAGGATTGCAGCTAATCGACGGGTGACTTGCTCTTGTGCCATCTTCTCGCTCTTGTGTTTCCGGCTGGGATCAGTACCGAGTTAAGTTTCTCGGACAAATTGGCAATTGAGGCACCGAGAGTGATCGATCAGCAAAACTTGTCAAGCGATGGCAGTGGAGCGCCTGATAAAATTGGTGTGAGACACTTCACCCGCTTAAAACGCCCCGGCGACACGGAACGCCCCGTAGGAGGCCCCGTCTATGACTGATACCCCGCCGGCCCCGGAATTCATGACCCTGTGGCCAACAACAATCATGCGCCACAGACTACCCGGCAGCGCAGATGCGAATACGATCCTAGCCGAGATTGTCGAGGACCTTGACGCCGGCAGCGCCGATATGACGACGGACTATCTCGCCAACAATATTCTGGAGCACGAACATCCGGTTCTGGCCTGGCTGAAAAGCTGTTTTGACCGTGCGGTTACGGACTATGCACGCAACGCCGGGATCGACTACGAACTCGATTGGACGATACAGGCCTGGGCCAACCTCAACCGGATGGGCGACTATCACAACCTGCACAACCACCCCCACAGTTGGCTGAGCGGCACATACTACGTCCAGGTTCCAACGACCGAAACGACGCTGTCCGGGCGCAGTGACCGCAACCCAAGCGCCATCAGTTTTTTCGACCCACGGCCACAGGCGAACATGTTGGCAATACGCGGTGACGGTCAGGTGGATCCAGAACACCGCATTCTGCCAAGCGCTGGGGACCTGCTGCTTTGGCCGGCATTCTTGCACCACCTGGTGCATCCCAACCTCGCTCGCGAGGTCCGGATCTCGATCTCGTTCAACGTCGTTCTGAATTGGCGCGATGAATATGTCCCTTGAGGACCTCACACGAATCTACGTCATCCTGAGGTGCCGAGCGAAGCGAGCCTCGAAGGACGCACACCGCCAGCAGCATGCGTCCTTCGAGGCCCTCCCGTTGGTTGGGCACCTCAGGATGACGAATGTTAGGTAAAATTCCCACTCTCACCGGAGCTGTTTCTTGTCGTAGCCCGCAACCTTCTTGTAATTGGCCGTAACAGCGGCCAGTTCTTCCTGGCTCACCACATCCTCCAGCTTATCGAACGGCTTGTCGCCGGTGCGGTCGTAAACGATTTTCAAAATATAATCCGGGGGGTTCGTGCGATTGGTGAGCACGACTTGCTCGGTCGCCGGGCGACGCTCCTCCTCGTAAGCGCGGAGGGCGTCTCGCGGGTCCTTGAACTCGGCCAGACGGTCGGCGAGACACTTGGTGTCCAGAATTGCCTGCCCCGCACCGTTTGAACCGCGCGGATACATAGGATGCGCCGCGTCGCCCATCAAGGTCACCCGACCATCGGTCCAGTGCGCCAGCGGATCCTGGTCGACCATCGGAAATTCATAGATCCGCTCGGTGCCGCGCATCATCGCCGGGATGTCGAGCCAATCGAAGATCATTTCCTCAAAGGCGGGAATGAAATCCTCAATCCGGCCTGGTTCGTTCCAGTCGCGATTGGGTTGGCGTTCGGTCTCAAGTTCCGCAACCCAATTGATCAGTTGATTGCCCTTGCCATCAACATTGTCGCGGATCGGGTAGATCACCATCTTGCCGGTCGAAAGCCACCCGGCCCGCACCATCGTAGCGCCACTCAGATAAGGCGGTAACACCGCTGCCCCCCGCCACATGTTCACACCGGAGTATTTAGGCGCCCCCTCACCTGGGTGTAGCAGTTTTCGAATGGCGGAGTGAATACCGTCAGCCGCGATCATCACGTCGCCCTCATGGTCGGGCAAGGACGCGCCGCTGGTGGCGTCAACGAACTTCGCGCGAACCCCAGCCGCGTCCTGCTCGAAACCAACCGCACGGTGGCCCAGATGTAGATAGTCAGCGCCAACACGATCTCGAAACGCTTTGACCAGGGACAGATGAAGATCCGCGCGATGGGTGGAGAGTTGCGGTAACTCATACCCGGCAGCGAGCCCGAGAGGTTCCGAATAGATGAACTGTCCGAACCGGTTATAGAACGCCGCCGTATCGGTCTTGACGGCCAAACGTGCCAATTCCTCAAGCATCCCCGCTTCCTGCAAAACCTTCGTGCAATGCGGCAACAGGTTTACGCCGAGGCCGAGCGGCTCGATACTCGGTGACACCTCAAACAGGTGCGGCTTAAAGCCTTTGCGTTCAAGCAGCAGGCCGAGCGTGAGCCCTGCAATGCCACCGCCGACGATCAGAATTCGCATTGATTGATACCTCGCCAGACTATTCGCCAATTTTCGGTTGCACCATCAGGCCAAGCCCCGAAAGATACGATACATGAGCCTTAAAATCATTACGCCCGAGGGTTGGAAGCGCCCGAGAGGATATTCCAACGCCGTGTCCGCCGCTGGCCGGTTGGTCTTCGTCGCTGGCCAGATCGGCTGGACCGAGCTTGAGGAATGGCAGAGCGACGATCTCGTCGGCCAAACCGCCCAGACGCTCCGTAATGTCATTGCATTGTTGCAAGCGGCTGAAGCCGGGCCGGAGCATATCGCGCGGATGACCTGGTATGTGACCGACCGCCAGGACTACCTCGCCAACCTTCAAGGGATCGGTGAGGCCTATCGCGAGATCATCGGGCGCCACTATCCGGCGATGACGGCGGTTGAGGTCTCAGGGCTGATCGAAGACCGCGCCCTGGTCGAGATCGAATGCACCGCCGTGGTGCCGCACTAGCCGTATCCGCCGTTCTATGGCGTCCGCGATTTGGATGGTGTAGGTAACGCCGTCTCCCGGGCAAGGTGGGCGAACATGAATGGTAACGGTGTATGAACAAGTCTAGCGACAGAGCACCATTCCAGCTTTTGGAAACAAAAGGTTGGGAGGACTACCGATTGCTCGACAGTGGCGACGGCCGTCGGTTGGAACAGGTTGGTGGGCATGTGATCAGCCGCCCAGAGCCCCAGGCCATCTGGCACCCTCGCCTGCCCGCCTCGGACTGGAGTAAGGCCGAAGCGGCCTATCATCAAGAGGGAACCAAAGGGCATTGGGAGTTCACTGGTGAACCGCTGGAGCGCTGGGAAACCGGATACCAGTCCGTGCGGTTCTGGACCCGGCTCGGCGCTTTCCACCATCTTGGCCACTTCCCGGAACAAACGCTGCACTGGGATTGGATGCTGGAGCGTCTGGCCGGAAAGCCCGGTGCGAACGTCATGAACCTTTTCGCCTATTCCGGTGTCGCAACCCTACTGGCAGCGCGTGCCGGTGCATCAGTTGTTCATGTCGACGCCTCGCGCCACGCGATCACCTGGGCCCGGGAGAATGCTGAGTTGTCCGGGCTCGATGGCAGTCCGATCCGCTGGATCTGCGAAGACGCGCGAAAATTCGTCGAACGCGAGGTCCGGCGCGGTAATCGCTACGACGGTATCCTGCTCGATCCACCAAAGTTCGGGCGTGGACCGAAGAAAGAGGTGTGGGAGCTGTTCGACCACCTGCCCGACTTGCTGCGCGGCTGCCGGGATTTGCTTTCAGAGGATGGCGGGTTCGTGGTTCTCACCGCCTATGCGATCCGCGCCTCCGCTGTCTCACTGCACGAGCTGGCCCGAGAGGTTTTTGCCGACGGGACGACCGAGATATCCTTCGGCGAGCTGTGTGTCGTCGAACAGGATGGCGACCGCAGGGTGCCGACCTCGATGTTCTGCCGTATCGATTTCAGGCCAAACCCGTGACATCGCAGCCGCCGATCACCAGCCATTCCAATCAGACCATCAAGGCGGTCAAACGGCTGCGCATGCGCAAGGCGCGCGAGGAAGAAGGCACCTTCGTCATCGAGGGCGTGCGCCA
>JABIRP010000384.1 GCA_018699735.1 Rhodospirillaceae bacterium
GACCATGGATCCACTGGATATCCTGGCATATCAATATGACATCGTGTGCAATGGCGTGGAACTTTCCTCGGGCGCGATCCGAAACCATTTGCCGGAGGTTATGCTGAAGGCTTTCGAGATCGCCGGCTATGAGGCCGAAGAGGTCGAGGCGCGGTTCAGCGGCATGTTGAACGCATTCCGCTATGGCGCCCCGCCGCATGGGGGGTTCGCGCCCGGTATCGACCGTATCGTCATGCTGATCGCCGACGAGCCCAACATTCGCGAGGTGATTCTGTTTCCGATGAACCAGCGGGCCGAGGATCTGATGATGGGGGCGCCGAGCGAGGCCGATCCGAAACATCTGCGCGACCTGTATCTGAAGACCGTCGCGCCACCGCCGCCTGCCGACAAAGGCTAACGGAGGCCTAAATGACTGCTCGCTATGTGCTGGAGGATCAGATCGGACATCTGTTCCGTCGATCGCACCAGCGGGCCAGTCAGATCTTTCAGGAAAACTTCGCCGACGCCGACCTGACCCCGACACAATGGGCGGCGCTAGCCAAACTGTACGAGCGGGGCGCGTTGTCGCAGAATCATCTCGGCCGACTGACGGCGATGGATCCCGCGACCATTCAAGGTGTGGCTCGCCGGCTGATGAAACGAGGTCTGGTCGAACGCAGGGCGGATCCGGATGACCGCCGCCGCGCATCGTTGGACTTGAGCGGTGCCGGTCGAGATCTATGCGAGGCGCTGCATGCTGCCGCCTTCAAGGTTAGCGCCGATACACTGGAGCCGCTTGACGAGGCCGAGCAACGCCAGTTTCTGGCGTTGCTGCGCAAACTGGCTTGAGGCGATGGTTTACTCCTAATCCAGCGACGTCATCCCCGCAAACCAGCGACGCCATCCCCGCGCAGGCGGGGATCCAGCTCTTCGTTCGATACCTCTGGATTTCCGCCTACGCGGGAATGACGGTTCTCGAAACGATAAAGTCACCCTTATCTCACGGCATCTGCGCTAGCGCTTTTTCGAAGAAGTCCTCAGCGCCGAAATTCCCAGACTTTAGGGCCAACGCCAGAGCCACGTCACCAGTAGTGACACACCCAGGCACACCCGGGTCGATCTGGGCGCCGATATGCAGGCCTGTAACGCCGAGCGCGCCGACGACCGCTCCCGAGGTCTCGCCACCCGCAACCACCAGGCGGCGCACGCCGGTCTCGACCAGGGCTTTGGCGATTTCAGCCATCGCTTCCTCGATCAAGTCCCCTGCCTTGGCCCGACCGAGCCGGTCTTGTGCGGCCTTGACCTCTTCTGGCGGAGCGCTGGCGTAGATCAGTGCCGGTCCCTCATCCAGTCTCTCACCGGCCCAGGCAATGGCATCGGCGACCACCGGTTTGCCGTCGGCCAGGGCTGCCGGGTCAACCCGGAATGTCGGGTGGTCTTGGGCGAAGCGGGCGACCTGCCCCAGGGTTGCGGCAGAACAACTGCCCGACAGAATTGCCGCTTTGCCGGAAACCGATGGCACGCTATCTGCGCCCGCGTTTGCCGCTACCCATCCGGCAGCGCGGTAGTTCGCCGGCAATCCTAGCGCCACGCCGGACCCGCCGGTGATCAATTTCAGATCTCGGCAGGCTTCACCGATAGAGGTCAATTGGTCGTCACTCACGGCATCGACAATGGCGATCCGCTCACCGCTGGCCCTGAGCGCGTCAAAGCGGGCGCGAATGGCCTCGGTTCCTCGTGCCACGTCGCGGTACTGCACCAGTCCGATCGACTGCTTGGTTTGGCGTTGCAGCACCGACACCAGATTACTGTCGGTCATCGGCGTCAGTGGGTGCTGCGCCATGTGCGTGTCGGAGAGCAGTTGGTCGCCGACAAAGAGATGGCCCTTAAATATGGTGCGCCCAGTCTCGGGAAAGGCCGGGCAGGCGATGGTGAAGTCCGCGTCCAGGGCTGCCATCAGGGCATCTGTCACCGGCCCGATGTTGCCGTCATCGGTGCTGTCGAAGGTTGAGCAATACTTGAAGAAGATCTGCTTGCACCCGGCGGCCTGTAGCCAGTTGAGCGCCGCGAGCGATTGGCTAACGGCGTCTTGTGCCGGGATCGTGCGCGACTTAAGAGCGACCACGATGGCGTCGACATCGGGAATCGGAGCATCTGGTGCGGGAACGTCGATCAACTGCACAGTCCTGAGACCGTTTCGCACCAGCGTGTTGGCGAGGTCGGTTGCTCCGGTGAAATCGTCGGCGATGCAGCCGAGTACAACAGCCATGGTTTTTCCTCCGAAATTATCTTGGTTTCGTGTAGCCGGTGGCGCGGTCCCATGACTGTGCTATACGACACCCACATTCGATCCCGGGATGATATTCACGTCAGCAGGTTACGCCATGCCGAATTTCGCAGCCAATCTTTCGATGATGTTTCAGGAGCATGATTTCCTGGATCGTTTCGCCGCAGCATCCGCCCAAGGCTTCAACGGAGCGGAGTTCTTGTTTCCCTACGATTGGGAGAAATCAGAGATCCGGGCACGGCTGGATGACAACGGGATAACCCAGGCGCTGTTCAACCTACCGCCAGGTGATTGGGCGGCGGGTGAACGCGGGTTCGCGGCTCTTCCCGGTCGCGAAGACACCTTTGAGGCAGCCCTCGACAAGGCGCTGGACTACGCCGTGGCACTCGACTGCCCACGCCTCCACGTTATGAGCGGTATGGTCCCGGAAGGTGTCGATCGGACCGCCTGTACTGACACCTTGATCTCCAATCTGTCGAAGGCCGCGCCGAAAGCCGCCTCGGCTGGCAAGACGCTAATCATTGAGCCGATAAACACCCAGGACATGCCGGCTTACTTTCTGAATTGGCAGAAGCAAGCGCTCGATATTCTGGACGCGGTCGGCCAACCTAATGTGCGCCTGCAGTTCGATCTCTATCACTGCCAGATCATGGAGGGGAACCTTGCGGTCCACATGCGCGAGCAGTTCGACCGGATAGAGCATATGCAGATCGCTGGCGTACCGGGCCGGCATGAGCCTGACGTCGGCGAGATCAACTACCCCTATCTGTTCGCATTGATGGACGAGCTTGGATACGAAGGCTGGGTCGGTTGCGAGTACAACCCGGCCGGCGAAACGGTTTCCGGGCTCGGCTGGTTCAAGGGGCGTTGAAATCAAGATTTCTACCTAACCCGGTTCCCGGCCGAGCGACGCGAGAGCCGGGTTCTCGCGGCAGAGGTCCCTCCTGATCGAGATCCCGGTCTTGGCTGCGCCAAACCGGGAAGCAGAAAATTAGAGAAGAAGGAAAACATCCATGAAGGTCACCATCACCGGCGGTGCCGGGTTTATTGGGCGCAAGCTGGCCGAACGATTGCTCGGCGCGAACTCTTTGATCGACGCCAAAGGCAACAACGCCGCGATCGAGAAATTGACGCTGGTCGATGTCGCCGCTCCGCCACCCGAACTCGCCGACGACCCCCGCGTCGCGGTCATGACCGGCAATATCGCCGATCCGAAACTACTCAATGATGCCATTCCGGCTGACACCGACAGCGTCTTTCACATGGCCGCTGTCGTCAGCGCCGGGGCGGAGGAGGACTTCGATCTCGGCATGTCGGTCAACATGGATGCCACCCGCGAGATCCTTGAGATCGCCCGCAGTCACGGCACGTGCCCACGTATCGTGTTTGCCAGCTCGGCGGCCGCGTTTGGCGGCGACATGCCGGCCGTACTCCAGGATATGACGGCGCCAACACCGCAGACCTCCTACGGCACCCAGAAAGTGATAGGGGAGTTGCTGGTTCACGATTATAGCCGCAAGGGCTTCGTCGATGGCCGGACGTTGCGGTTCCCGACCGTGGTGGTGCGCCC
>JABIRP010000385.1 GCA_018699735.1 Rhodospirillaceae bacterium
CAGCTGCAAGAATGCGTTCGCGATCCTGCAGGAAGACCCGAACGCCATATTGATCGACGTGCGCACGACGGCGGAATGGAATTATGTCGGTCACCCAGACCTCAACACCATCGGCCACGAAGCCGAATTGATCGAGTGGATAGGATTTCCCGGAGGTCAGTTGAACCCGGATTTCATCAATCAAGTCACGGGCCTGGGTGTAAAAGCCGATGCTCAGGTTTTGCTGTTGTGCCGCTCGGGCCAGCGTTCAGCCTTTGCGGCCGCTGCCTTGACCGCGGCTGGGTATCAGCATTGCTACAACATTTCCGAAGGGTTCGAGGGGCCAAAGGATCAGAGCGGACATCGCAACACGGTCGCTGGTTGGCGTTTCGATGGCCTGCCCTGGGGCCAAGGCTAATCACGGACGAAAAGAGGATCAAATCATGACTGAAAGAAAATCAAACAAATCCTGGCGTCCGGCAACAAATCTTGTGCGCGGCGGCACCGAGCGCTCCGGTTTCGGTGAAACTGCCGAGGCGCTCTACCTGACCTCCGGTTATGTCTATGACAGCGCGGAGCAGGCCGAAGCCCGCTTCAAGGGCGATGAGGATGGCTACATCTATTCCCGATACGGAAATCCAACCGTTTCGGTATTCGAAGAGCGCATGCGTCTCCTCGAAGGTGCAGAGGCCTGCTTCGCCACCGCAACCGGAATGGCGGCTGTGTTTTCCGCCCTGATGTGTCAGCTCAAGACCGGCGACAAAATAGTATCGGCACGGGCGCTGTTCGGTTCGTGCCACCATGTCGTGACCAAGCTTCTGCCGCGCTATGGCATCGAGCCGGTACTGGTTGACGGCACCGACATCGAGGAATGGCGCGACGCGATCGATGAGCGGACCAAAGTCGTCTTCTTCGAGACCCCATCGAACCCGACGCTGGAGATCATCGACATACCAGCCGTCGCCAAGTTGGCACATGCGGTCGGTGCCCGGGTCGTCGTCGACAACGTTTTCGCCACACCCATTTTGCAGAAGCCATTGGCCCTCGGTGCTGACATCGCGGTCTATTCCGCCACCAAGCATATCGACGGCCAGGGCCGGGTGTTGGGCGGGGCAATCCTGTGTAGTGACGAGTTCCTCGACGAGGATCTCATGCCTTACATGCGCCACACCGGCGCAGCCCTTAGCCCGTTCAATGCCTGGGTTTTGCTGAAAGGCTTGGAGACGCTGGATCTACGGGTTGAACGGCAATGCCGCTCCGCACGGACGATTGCGGAGTTTCTAGACGAGCACCCGAGCATACGCCGGGTGATCTACCCAGGGTTCGAGAGCCATCCTCAGCACGCGTTGATTAAAGAGCAGATGTCTGATTTCGGCACCATGGTCACGTTCGACCTCGGTGACGATAAGGATGTGGCCTTCAGTTTCCTCAACGCGCTGGAAATCGTCGACATCTCGAACAACCTCGGTGACGCAAAAAGCCTGGTCACCCACCCAGCGACGACCACCCATCGCACGTTCGAGCCCGAGGAGAGGTTGAAAGTCGGCATCACCGAAGGAATGGTTCGGCTTTCAGTTGGCCTGGAAGATCCAGCCGACCTCATCGACGACCTGCGCCACGCGCTCTCACGGGCGTTAACACGGGCGGCCTAAGCCTAGTTTCACAGGTCACTACCCCTCTCACGCGTCAGTGTGGGAGGGTGAAGGCGGTGCCCGTTCTGTTTGCCCGGGTCTTGTGTGTACTCGGGTCTTGTGTGTACTCGGGTCTGGTGCGTACTCGGGTCTGGTGCGTACTCGGGTCAACCTTGCTCTTGGCGCGCTACCGCCTCTTTTTGGCGCTCAATCATTTCAGGTGACCAAGTACTCTTCACATAGGCGACCAGCGCCCAAAGATCCGCAGCTGCGAGCTGCAGTTCGAACCCGGGCATGTCGTTACGGTAATTGATCGGCGAGAACGGTTGACCGCCGAATTTGATCACATCGTAAATATCATGATCGGCGAGCCGCCAAAGCGCGCCAGAACCATTGAGCGGTAAAGCCGGTCGACCGCCTTTCGGGTAGTCGCGATCCCAGCCCTCTTTCCCGCCCAAATCGTCCCCGTGACAGAAGGCGCAGTTTGCTGTGTACAGGCTCTTCCCGTGAGACACTTGAGCCTCATTCTTAGGATCGGCATAGGACGAACTGCTAGCAGTGTACTGATCGAAACTCAAACTGATGAGCGTGATGACAGCCCCGATCAGCATGGCGACGATCAGGAAGCGCCCCTTCGGCCCAAGCTTGCGGGCGGCCCAACTGATCGATCGTCGCCCATCGCCCAATTCCTCGTCTGGGTCAACCTCGACATCAATCGTAAGCCGCCGATCCGCGCGGCGCTGGCCCGGGAGTAGGCCGTGCCGAATGCCCGGCCTGCGCCGACGCCGGTCACTCCGAGACCGTTTTGATATGCCAACCATGTGACCTCCAAATTTCCATCACAGTATAACCGCGAGATGGAACATGGAAAATGGAGATCTATTTTATTGCGCCATGGCGCGAATTGGAGAAGATCCAGGTGACGATCGCGTCACCATGGAAAGCTCGCCTGATGTCGAATACCGCTGCGCCGCCACTCCTGCCAGAAACCGATGATTTCTTCCCCGGTTTTGAGCGTAAGCGCATCCGAACATCCGGGGCCGAGATTAATTTGGTTGTCGGCGGTTCCGGGCCGCCTCTGGCGCTGATCCACGGCAACCCGCTAACCCACGTCAGTTGGTGGAAGATAGCACCCTCTCTTGCCCGCGACTTTACCGTCGTTGCCCTGGATCTTCGCGGTTACGGCGACAGCTCCAAGCCGGAAGGTGGTGAGGCGCATGAGGCCTACTCTTTCCGCGCCATGGGCCAGGACGTGGTCGAGGTTATGGCAGCGCTTGGGCATGATCACTTTTCAGTCATTGGACATGATCGTGGCGCCAGAGTTGCATACAGGCTGGCGGTCGACCAACCGGGTTTGATCGAAAAGGTCGCCTTTCTCGATATCGTCCCGACGCATCACGTATTGAGCGAGGTTACCGTGGGCTGGGCGCAAGAATCCTATCATTGGTTCTTTATGTCCCAGAAAGCACCCTTCCCCGAAGATCTGCTGTGCCGCGATCTTGATTACTACATGCGTTACAAGCTGAATAAAAAAGGTGTCGGGATCGAGATTTTCGGCGAGAAAGCGTTAGCAGAATACATCCGCTGCTGCACGCCGGAGGCCATCCACGCGGTTTGCGAAGATTATCGCGCCACCCTCGGCATCGATTTCGAAATGGATTCAAAAGATTTCGGAAACCGGTTTGTCGAATGCCCCGCACTGGTTCTTTGGGGCGACAATAGCCATGTCGGCCGCCATTTCACACCGATTGAAACTTGGCGCCGCTATGCCCACGACGTCCGGGGCGAGGCTATTCCCACTGGTCACTATCCGGCCGAACATCGCCCAGACATCGTCTACGACCGGCTCTGGCATTTCTTGAAAGATTAGATTTCGGCAGTCACCCTGCGGCCATTTGGTCCTCGGCGTCATCGCCGAGATCATCGGCGGATGGGACGTTCCCGGCACCCGACATGTCATGGCGAACCGCGCGTTCGGCTCTCGGTGTCTTGCCAAAACATTCTCGATAACACTTCGAAAAATGGCTCGCGGAAACAAAGCCGCAAGCCAACGCCACCGACAGGATTGACATGCTGGTCTGCGCCAACAAATGCCGCGCGCGCTGCAGGCGCAAATTCAAATAGTAGCGGGTCGGTGTGCTGGCCAAATATTTACGGAACAACCGTTCAAGCTGCCGCGTCGACAACCCGGCTTCCACAGCCAGCTCTGTCTGGCTGAGCGGCTCTTCCAGGTTGCCTTCCATCTCGCTGATCACGGCAATCAGCTTCGGATGGCTGACCCCCAAACGTGTGCGCAACTCCATGCGCTGATGGTCATGCGGCTCACGGATCCGGTCATGGATGAATTGCTCCGAAATGTCGTTCGCCAGCGACTGACCGTGCTGACGGCCGATCAAGTGCAGCATCATATCCAAGGCCGCAATGCCGCCGGAGCACGTGAACCGATCGCGGTCTATCTCATAGATGTCGGTGGTTGTTTCAATCTCTGGGAATTCCTCAATAAACCCGCCGATATTTTCCCAGTGAATGGTACAGCTGCGATCGTCCAACAATCCAGCTTTGGCCAAGATATGCGTGCCGGTGCAAAGGGCTCCAACAGCCGCTCCCTGACGCGCCATGCGCCTGAGAAACCCAACCGTGCGCTCGTCGACATGATCATGGACATTGATCCCGGCGACCACGCAGACAACCTTGGACCGGTCCGTGTCCCGGATTGACCCTGCGGCTACGACCTCAATCCCATTGCTGGCTTGTACCGGCTCTCCGTCCCGAGACAGGATGCGCCAGCGATAAAGCAAACGTCCAGACATCCGATTGGCCGAACGCAGAGGCTCAACCGCCGAAGTGAACGCCATCAGTGAGAATTCAGGCACAAGCACGAAATCCACTTGAAGGGGTACTTCACTGGGATCGTCGAACATGCGACCCTACTCCTACGCTGCCAGCCTGGGTTCGGTTGGCCCTTCAGTATTTCAACAGCATTCCTAAAAAAAAGATAATTCCAAATTTCGTTTCCTGACTACTATAAAACGCTACTTAGGGCTCGCGAGCGGAAATACTCCGCCTTGGGGCCGCCGAACTTGGGAACTCATCGTGAAACTCAGCCGTTCGGCGTGGAGAATCGGGCATGGCATCGGAGACCCTAAACCGGATCGAATCGACCTTGGCATCATCCGGGCTAATATTGCGTGGGGCCTTCCATCCTGAACGCGCGGACGCCGTGCCGGCGCGAACCGATAGACATCCGACTGGAACACTCGTTCTCATCGGAAATGCCGGACCAGAGATGTTCGCGGCATTCACACGGGATGTCGCTTCGGACCCAGACATCGAAAGGCCAGATCCTCTCGACACCTGGACCCGGGAAAAATTGGCCGAAGTGTCAAAGACGATGGATGCAGAATTCCTGCATGTTTCCGATGGACCGCCGTATCATCCATTCCAGCGCTGGGCCATGCGGGCAGAGGGATTGAAACCTTCGCCGATTGGTGTGTTGGTTCATCCAGAGTTCGGGCCTTGGCATGCTTATCGTGGCGCATTGTTGCTGGCCGAAAAGCTGGACATCCCACCCCCGCCTGATTTGGGAGCAAGCCCTTGCGAGACCTGCGAGGACAAGCCCTGCCAAACCACATGCCCGGTTTGGGCAATCGGCGGCGAGATCTACGATGTCCCGGTATGCGCCCGCCACGTCTCGACCGAAGGCATCGATTGCCGCGACGGTGGATGTCTGGCCCGGCGTGCCTGCCCTGTCGGCTGGCAGTGGGCATACGAAGAAAAGCAGGCACGCTTTCACATGTCCGCTTTCCTCACTGCTCACGGCGGTAGTTGAGCACCCCAGCCTTAACCGAGTTCGAATGTGGTGATGCCGAAAGTACGATGCGTCGGCAAATCAGGGGCCGTGCCCTTGTACATGCGCGCGGTTTCGAAGCTGGGTGCGAGGCCGTAGCGCTCGACAAGCGCAATTGCCGCCGCATTGGGTTCTGGTGGGTCGAGAAAGATCATCCCGCCACCGGCCTCGCGCGCTAGGGCCCGAACCAGTGTGTCAGCGCCGGCCGGTGTATCGGCAAAAAGCGGACCGATTTTGTACCCATCGCGACATTGCCGAATGACCCCGTATCCGGAAATTTCGCCATCCGTAACCAGGGCCTTTGCAACCCGGCTCTGTGGTTTCAACCAACATCGGGTAAACGCCCCACGATCGGCCGGGAAAAAATCCCTGTCGTAGGCCAGGAGACGCTCAACAGGCATATCGGAAGCATCAACCACGCCCTCAAACACCGTTTCTCCCGGGTCAATCGGCCCTCCGTAACGGACATTGCGATGCGCGAGCTCAAACCCGGACTTTCGGTAGTTATGCTGCTGGTCCGGCACTCCGTCGAGACCGACGACACGATCGCCGAACCTCGCCATGCCAGCATCCCAAATCTGAATGCCATAGCCCTGACCACGAAAATCCGGGTGTGCGATATAGAAACCGAGAAAACCATAGGCTTGGCCGTAGGCAATGACGGAAATACAAACCGCCGGCCGGCCATCGACAAACCCCATCAGGTAACCATCCGGATCGGCCACATGAAAGCAATCAGCGTCGCCGAGACCAGGGTTCCAACCCGCATCCGCTGCCCAGTCGATTGCTGTGTCGAGTTCGGCCCGCGTCATGGTGCGGATTTCCAATTGATGCTCGCTCATGGCCTCTCCGATTAGTTCCTAATTGTCATCGAAAGTCTCACACGTGTTTACTGGCATGGCGGGCGACCTTGACCATGACTGAGGGCAAGGCAATCTCGCTGAGCTTGTCTACCGGGTGCCAGAAAAGATCACCAGGTGGATCGGTTTCCATTCGACCGGCAAACACCGTCAATTCAAGGTGAAAATGCGTAAATGTGTGGCGCACCAATCCTGGCAGGCGGCGCCAATCCATCGGCCCCGGGGCGCCATCGCCGGGTAACTTCGGCTCGGCGGCGTCTTCGATCCAAGCGTCGCTCGGCACCTCGATCATACCGCCCAGCAAGCCCTTCTCCGGGCGGCGGCGCACCAGCACGCGCCCATCCGCATCAAGGCACCAATACGCGGCGGCACGGCGTATCGGACGTGGCTTCTTCGGGGTTTTGCGCGGCAGTTCCTCGGCAATCCCAAGCTCCCGGGCACGGCATTCGCCCATCCAGGGACAGGTAAGGCATTTTGGCTTGCGAGGTGTGCAGATCGTGGCCCCCAGATCCATCATCGCCTGAGCATGATCCCCCGGCCGAGCTTGCGGTGTGAGAGCGGCCGCGTGCCGGCGCAGGCGTTCCTTGACGCCAGGCAGAGGGTCGGTGACCGCATCCAGCCGTGCGATGACCCGCTCTACATTGCCATCCAGCACAGTCGCCGACTCCCCGAAGGCTATGGCGGAAATGGCGGCGGCGGTATAGGAACCGATGCCCGGCAGATCCAGCAGCTGCGATTCGCTTTCAGGAAATTTCCCGGCGTGATGCTGGACGACGACACCGGCACAGCGATGCAGGTTTCGCGCCCTCGCGTAGTACCCAAGCCCGGCCCATTCGGTCAAAACCTCGTCCAGGTCCGCCGCTGCTAATGCCGTGACGGTCGGCCATCGCTCCAAAAAACGCAGGAAATAAGGTCCGACGGCGGCAACCGTCGTTTGCTGCAACATGATCTCTGAGAGCCAGACGTGGTAAGGGTCCGCATGTTCACCCGGCTCGGCACGCCACGGCATCCGCCGGCGGTGGCGATCGTACCAATCCAAAAGGGTATCGCCAAGATGACGTGCATTCGGCTGTCGACGGGGCTCGGGCGTGCTAATCTCCGCCTCCGGCAAGTTAGGGAACGCAATGCCCAGAAGCCTAGTACTGTGCTCGAAAGGCGCAAGCGGATGATGCGAAATGGCCCAAAATAGCCACACTGGCAAACACGGCGGCAAAAACGGCGGCAAGCAAGGCGGCAAGGGAGATCGACGCGGCGGTGGCCCCAGACGGGCTGCAAATGCACTGGCCCGGGTTACCGACAAGACCTTCCGGCGGCGCGGCTTCCTGGCCGGCACCCTAATTCACGAGTGGCCGGCGATCGTTGGGGAAGATGTCGCGGCCTGGTGCGTGCCCGACAAGCTCACATTCCCACGCGGCGCCAAATTGGGCGGTACATTATATGTCGTCGTCCGAGGTGGCCGTGCATTGGAGTTGCAACATCTGGAGCCGATCCTGGTTCAGCGCATCAACACGGTCTTCGGCTATCGGGCGGTGGAAAAGCTAGCCTTGCGGCAGGGCGTGCCGGCGCCTCGCCCACCGCGCCAGAAGGCGACCGAGCGCAATTTGTCCGACGATCAAGAACGCGCGCTTGAGACCCGGGTAGCGGAAATTGGCGATGATAATTTGAGGCAGGCCCTGGCTCGACTGGGCCGTTCGGTTCTCGGCCGATCGCCCAGAGAGCGTCCAGTGCCAAAAAAGTGACATGATTCCCCCCTAAGTCATGGCATAGAACAACACTGTTCAGTGCTATTGCGGGAGCGCTCGTCGCGCTCTAAAGTGATCAACATCTTGTGGCATGGGAGATTAATGTGCGCCGTAGGACCCTAGGTATAGTATTTTCGCTTCTTTTGGTCGGGCCCCTGGCCTTGGCCACCTCACCCGAGGTGCGGGCTCAGGCTACGCTTGATTTGAAACAGGCGATGTCGCCCCGTGTACTCGGCGACCCGGCAGCACCGGTGACGCTGATTGAGTACTTCTCGATGACCTGCCCGCATTGCGCCGCGTTTCACACCGGCACGCTGCCCAAGATCAAGGAGAAATACATAGACACCGGCAAGGTAAAGCTGGAGTTCCGTGAGTTTCCGCTTGATCAATGGGCCCTTCGCGCCTCGGCAATGGCCCGTTGCGCGCCCGCTATGCGCTATCCGGCCTTAGTCGACACCCTGATGCGACAGCAACGCAAATGGACCCGCACCAACGACGTCGCCGGTGCCTTGAAGAAGATCGGCCGCCTGGCCGGCATGGGCCCAGCCTACATTCAGCAATGCATGGAGAACGGCGAGTTGCTCGACGCGATCCTAAAAATGCGATTGGACGCCCAGAAAGAACATCAGGTTAATTCCACCCCCTCCTTTGTGTTGAACGGCAAAACCATCGCCGGTGGGCTCTCCTTCGGTGAGTTCGACCGGCTGTTGGCCGACGCCGGCGGCTGATCCAGGCGTATCTAAAGGACCCGCAGCGGTGCAATTTTCCAAACTCAGGCTGACCGGCTTCAAGTCGTTCGTCGATCCGACCGAAATCGAGATCGACGACGGCTTGACTGGCGTTGTCGGCCCGAATGGCTGCGGTAAGTCCAATCTTGTCGAGGCCCTGCGCTGGGTCATGGGCGAGACATCGGCCAAGCGCATGCGCGGCGGTGAGATGGATGACGTCATCTTCGGCGGCACCACGGACCGTCCGTCGCGCAACATTGCGGAAGTCGGGCTTGATATCGACAATTCGGCACGCATGGCACCAGCGGCGCTGAACGACTCCGAAGAATTGACCGTCACACGTCGGATCGAGAGGGCAAAAGGCTCGCACTATCGGGTCAACGGGCGAGACGTTCGGGCCCGCGATGTGCAATTGCTGTTCGCCGATGCCGCCACGGGTGCGCGATCCTCCGGTTTGGTCAGCCAGGGGCGTATCGGCGAGATCATCGCCGCCAAACCGGCCGAACGGCGCATTCTTTTGGAAGAAGCGGCGAATGTCCGGGGTCTTCATTCCCGCCGGCACGAGGCCGAGCTGCGGTTGCGTGCTGCGGAAAGCAATCTGGAGCGCTTGGAGGATGTGCTGACAGCACTCCGGGCCCAACTCCAGGGACTACGCCAACAGGCGCGGCAGGCCGCGCGCTACCGGGCCGTCAGCGAGCAGATCAGACGGGCAGAATCGATCCTACTGCACCGCCGCTGGCAAGAGCGCATGGAAGAGCGAGGCCGTGCCGGTAGCGCCTTGGCCGAAGCCGAGACGATCGTGGTCGGTCTGACCGAAACCGCCGCCAACGCCGCCACGCGTCAGGCTGAAGGAACCGCCGGGCTTCCAGAATTGCGCACCGCCGAGACCGAAGCCGCCGCCGAATTGCAGCGCCTTACATTGGCCCGGGCGGAGCTTGAGAACGAAGAACGCCGCATCGCGACGGCGCTTAGCGAAACTGAGACCCGCCAACGCCAGATCACCGACGACGTCGAGCGAGAGCATGCCCTAGCCGAAGACGCACGGGCGGCGCTAACCCGATTGGATGAGGAAATCACCGCGATCAAAGGCAACCAACAAGGTGAAGCCGAAGCCCAAGCCGCAGCGTCCGAAACCCTCGCCCAGATAAATCGGGCCGCCGATAGCCTTGAGCAGAGACTGGCGGAACTGACCGGTGAGATCGCCACCACCGAGGCGCGACGCGGCGAGTTGGACCGCCAGATCCGCCGATCCGAGGAACGCATCGAGCGCTTGGGCCATCAGTCAGAGAGCCTGACCCAGCAACGCCGGTCGCTCGAAGACGACGCCGTCGGCCCGGGTGAAGTCGAAGCGGCGGAAGCGGCTGTCACCGCAGCCGGAGACGCGGTAGAGGCCGAGCGTGGCCGCGCCGAAGCGGCGGAAACCGCCCGCGACCTAGCGGGCGATACCGAGCGTGCGGCGCGCGTCGACGTACAGACAGCAGAAGCCGACCGGACCCGCTTGCAAGCCGAGACCGATGCCCTGCTCGGTATGCTCGGTGACAGTGATGCAGACGATGACGGCGCTCCCGTGCTTGATGCGATCGCGGTCGAGCCGGGGTATGAGACCGCTCTCGCTGCGGCCCTGGGTGACGATCTGTCGGCACCGGTTGATACCGGCAGCGATGTGCCGGCAGACGTGAGTTGGCACAAGGTCAACGGCGACGCTGGCGCCATGGCCTTACCAGACGATCTGGTCCCCCTCGCTACGTATGTTCAGGCACCAGCCGTGCTGAGCCGGCGGTTGGCGCGGATTGCCATTGCAAGCAACGCTGAAACGGCAACTCGTTTGCAGGCATCGCTCGGACCTGGTGAACGATTGGTCACCCGCGAGGGCGGGCTCTGGCGGTGGGACGGTCTGGTGGTCGCACCTGGTGCCCCGTCTGCGGCCGCTGTGCGCATGAAGCAGCGCAACCGATTAGCCGAGATCCAGCGAGACCTGGCCGAGCAGAGTACTGCGAGCGAACAGGCCCAAGAGGTATTGAGCTCAGCCGAAGAGAACCACCGGGCCGCCGTCGAAGCTGAAAAATCAGTCCGCACAGCGCAACGTCACGCTGTCGATGAAGCAGATCGGGCGCGAGCGCGCCAGGCTGAGCTTTCCGCTCGGCTGGCCGAGTTTCGCTCGAAACTCGATGCACTGGAGGATGCACGCGAACGCATCGCCGCCGAAGTTGTCGAACTGGAGGAAGCGCGCGAGAGTGCGGCTGCCGGTATGACGGAATTGGCCGACGTGGAAGCCATGCGAGCCGAATCCTCGGACAAGCGGCACATGCTGGCGGAACGCCGGACCGAGCTCGCCGAGGCTCGCAGCGAACATGACCGTTTAATGCGCGAGGCGGAGGCGCGGCGCATGCGACTTTCCGCCATTGAGGGTGAAAAGCAATCTTGGGCGGATCGTAATGAACGGGCCGCTGCCCGCATGGCCGATCTGCAGGCGCGTCAAACCGCCGAGGCATCAGAGATCGAGCGCCTCAGAGCCCGGCCGGGCGAGATCGTCGAACAACGTGAGAAATTGGCCGAATTAACCCGCAACTCGGAAGCACGGCGCCAGCAGGCGGCAGACGCCCTGGCAACCGCCGAAACCCAAGCGGCATCAGCCGAACGTGACCTCAGAGAGGCCGAGCACAATCTCGCCGAAGCGCGCGAGACCCGCATCCGCGCCGAGGCTGCTCTTGAACACATTAATCAGGCGGTCTCGACATTGCGGGAGCGGATTTCAGAGCGTCTGCAATGCACACCCGACGAAATCCTGGCCAAAGCCGAAATCGGAGAAGACGAGAAGCTTCCAGAACCGGACGATGTTGAAGCGAAACTCGGCCGACTGACGGCAGAGCGTGAGCGTATCGGTCCGGTCAACCTGCGTGCCGAGCAGGAGGTTGAGGAATTGGAGCAGCAGGTCGCCGGCATGGAAAGTGAGCGGGACGACCTGATCGGCGCCATCGCCCGTCTGCGTGGTGCTATCCAGGCCCTAAACCGCGAAGCGCGTGAACGTCTGCTCGAATCCTTCAAGAAGGTAGACGCCCATTTTCAGGATCTATTCGTCAAATTGTTCGGCGGAGGCCAAGCCCACCTGACTTTAGTTGAAGGCGATGACCCGTTGGAAGCCGGTATCGAAATCATGGCCTCGCCGCCGGGTAAGAAGCTGCAGCTCATGTCCTTGCTTTCCGGTGGTGAACAAGCCCTGACGGCTCTGGCCCTGGTTTTCGCTGCGTTCCTGACCAATCCCTCGCCGATCTGCGTGCTGGATGAGGTCGACGCGCCGCTCGACGACAGCAATGTCGATCGATTTTGCCAGCTCTTGGAAGAAATCAACCGAGCGACTGGAACCCGCTTCCTGATCATCACGCATCACCGCATGACCATGGCCCGAATGGACCGACTTTTCGGTGTTACCATGGCCGAACAGGGGATCAGCCAGCTGGTCTCGGTCGACCTTGAACAGGCCGAACGTCTGCGTGACAGCGCCTGATCTGGAAAAACACCGGGTGGCGGAACGCCGCACAAGGTTTTATTACAACAAAATCAGATAGTTAATGAGGGAACATCCATTCCCCATGCGCCTTGACACCGCCTGGAGCAGTTCGTATGTTCGTCGCGCTTTCCGGGGGACTTCCCGGGAAGTGTCGTTCGTCGTGTAAAATGGCCTGCAAGGGGTCGTCTTAACGGGAGGAATGGCGGAGACAACAGCTGGGCTGGTCGCCGAAAATTCGGATCATGGGCGAGGATCAACCGAACCCGCCCCCCTCGCTCGAAGACCTCGACCGGAGGCTCAAGCAGGCGAAGGGCGATACCGAATCGGATAGCGATGCCGGGCGTAGTGCGCCAAATATGCCAGGATCGGCATTCGGCATGGCAATGCGTATCGGGCTGGAGTTGGTCGTCGGAGTTGGCGTGGGGGTCGGGATCGGCTGGGCGCTGGACGATTGGCTAGGCACAAAGCCGTGGCTGTTACTGTTGTTTTTCTTTCTCGGCGCGGGTGCTGGGATGATGAATGTAGTCCGAGCCATGACCAACCAAGGCATGGCGATGGGATACACCAAGCCTGCGCCGGATGACAAATCGCCCTCCAAGGGCGGAAATGACGACCCGCCCACCAAGGGCGATAACGACCAACAGCCCGAACGGGACGTTGGGAGCAAGACAAAGGGGACGTGACGTGGCTTCGCCAGTCGAACAATTCAAACTCAAGCCCCTCGTGCCGCTGGAAATTGGCGGCGTCGACCTGTCGTTCACCCAGTCCTCGCTTTGGATGGTGATCGCGGTCGCGGTGGCGACGGTTTTCCTGACCGCAGCAATGCGCGGACGCAGTCTGGTTCCGGGTCGCTGGCAGTCGATGGCCGAGCTGAGCTACGAGTTTGTCGCCAATATGCTGCGCGAGAACGTCGGCTCGGAGGGTCGCAAGTACTTCCCCTTCGTGTTTTCGCTGTTCATGTTCATCCTGACGGCCAACCTGCTCGGCATGATCCCCGGCGCCTATACCTCGACCAGCCAGATAATCGTGACCTTTGCCATGGCGTTCGTGGTGTTTATCGGCGTGACGGTCATCGGCCTGGCGCGCCATGGGTTGCACTTCTTCTCGCTGTTTTTCCCGACCGGTGCGCCTGTCTATATGGCGCCAATCCTGGTCCCGATCGAAATCATCTCCTACTTCGTGCGCCCAATCAGCCTCTCGGTGCGACTGTTCGCGAACATGATGGCCGGCCATACCATGTTGAAGGTCTTCGGCTCGTTCGTTGTGGCGCTCGGTATTTTCGGCGTGGCACCAATGGTGCTGATTGTCGCTTTGATGGGGCTAGAAATTCTCGTGGCCTTCCTGCAGGCCTATGTCTTTACCATCCTTACCTGTCTGTACTTGAACGATGCGATCAATCTGCACTGATCGGAAAGTTCGAACTACCTAATCGCTAAGCGCGGTTAGGGCCTACAAATCCCGGCCGCTGAACGCGGTTTAGACGTACAAACCAAGTAACGTGACAACCTAAGTAACGTAGAAGGAACAGTTTCATGGATCTCGCTTCAGCCAAGATGATCGGTGCCGGTCTCGCCGTTATCGCTCTCGCGGGCGTTGGTGTTGGTATTGGTAACATCTTCTCCTCCCTCGTCGCCGCCATCGGCCGCAACCCGGCCGCGCGTAATGAGGTTTTCGGCATCGGCATTCTCGGCTTCGCGCTGACAGAGGCCGTGGCGCTCTTCGCGCTGATGATCTCATTCCTCATCCTGTTCACCTAAGGGCTTCACAGACGTGAAGACGCGGGATCGCATCGCGGTCCCGACCCGAGGGGAACCTGGAGGGTGTTGATATGACACGCATAACTGCCTGGGCGAAAGTGCTTGGCGTCGGAGTTGGCATTGGTGTCGCGACCGCGACGCCTGTTCTTGTGACGCCGGCGCTGGCGTCGTCCGAAGTCGGACTACCGCAGCTCGACTTCAGCACTTACCCAACCCAGGTTTTCTGGCTGGTCGTGAGCTTCGCCATTCTCTATCTGCTGATGTCGCAAGTGGCTATTCCACGCATCTCAGAAGTGCTGGAAGGACGGCAGGAGCGCATTGCCAACGATTTGGACAAAGCCTCCAAATTGCGGGACGAGTCCGAACAGGTTCGCGCCGAGTACGAAAAGGCCCTCACCGCCGCACGTGGCGAGGCGCATGAGCAACTGCGCCAGGCGGCCGAAAAAATGGCCACTGAAACAGCGGACGAGGAAGCCAAGGCCGGAGCCACGGTGGCAACCAAAGTCAACGAGGCCGAAGCCAGGATCGAGCAGGCACGCAGTGAAGCCCTCACCAACGTGCGGTCGGTCGCGGGCGAGGTTGCAGGTGACGCGGTGCGCAAGCTGATCGGCGTCGATGTATCCGAAGGCGACCTCGACAAAGCGGTCGGTCAAGCCATGGAGGGGCAAGCCTGATGTTGGAAAATCCCGGATTTTGGGTCGGCGTTGGTTTCTTCCTCTTCATCGCGGTGACCGCAAAGAAGGTCCACACCATGCTGTCGACCATGCTGGACGGGCGTGCGGAAAAGATCCGTCAAGAATTGGACGAGACCCAGAAGCTCCGTGAGGACGCACAGGCGGTGCTGGCTGACTATCAACGCCGTCAGCGCGACGCGATCCAGGAAGCAGAGCAGATCCTGGCGCATGCAACGGAAGAAGCCGCGCGACTGCGCACAGAAGCTGCCGCCAACCTGGAAACGACGCTCAAGCGCCGCGAAGAGCAAGCGGTCGAGAAGATCGCTGCCGCCGAGGCACAGGCCCTCAAAGAAGTTCGCGACCAAGCTGTCGATCTCGCCATCCAGGCAACCGGAAAATTGATTGCCGACAACATGACCGACGAAGTCGGCTCGCGCCTTACCAAGGCTGCAATCGATGAATTGCCGACACGACTGCAATAGACCGGCCGAAATATCTGAATAAAAAACCCCGGCTTCGGCCGGGGTTTTTCAGTTTAAATGCCTACTGAGGCTCAAGGAACCTCTGAAATCGACTCCAATTGCGCCTCGGGCGGTGCGGCGGTACCGCCGGACTTGGTGACCGCCTGATCTAGATCGATCTGCGAGCACAGGCCCAGGAGCACCGGATGCCGTGCCGTAATGTTCGGTGAATTCCAATGCGTTCTCTCCCGCACCTTATTGATCGTGTCCTTGGTGGTCCCCACCAACTTACCGATCTGGGAATCCTTCAACTCGACGTGATGCTTCAAGAGCCAGGCAATCGCATCCGGCTTGTCGCCGCGTTTGGCGACCGGCACGTATTTCGGCCCTTTGGTCTTGGAGCCTGATTTTGGCAGCGCGCTTTCGGAAATCACCAGACGAAGGTTGGTATCCTTTGAGCAGCGCTCAATTTCCTCACGGCTGATCTGACCAGCGGCGACCGGATCGGTGCCCCGAATTCCAAATCCAACCTCGCCATCGGCGAGAGCCTGGACCTCAAGCGGATGCAAACCGCAGAAATCGGCAATTTGTTCGAAAGTCAGCGCCGTATTCTCGACCAACCATACGGCGGTGGCCTTCGGCATCAGGGGTTGCGCCATGCTTTCTCCTTCCCAGAACGCCGCCCAACTATGGGCCCAACAGGCGTGCGTTCGGATTTTCATCGTGAATTTCGCGAAGCTGAGTGTCTATATATGGAATGAGCGCGTTGCAATCAAACGCAAATCCTCCACCAACCAGGAGAACCCGATGGACCTCGACGACCTGGAACCCAAGAATGTAATTAAAAAGCCAAAAGATCTGAGCGGCTGGAATATCGAAGACTTACAGGAGTATATCGACGCCATGGAGGTGGAAATCGAGCGGGCAAAAGAGATGATTGGCCAAAAGCAGGGAGTTGCCACGGACGCAGACGCCTTATTCAAGCGTTGAACCGCACCACGCTCACCTTTTCAGCGGTATGCCGGCAGCCCCCACGATAGGCCCAGCGTCCTTGCGCTGAACCAATAGAGCCACCCGGTCTGCCTTGATCGGCCACTTGGTGGTATCAAATCGTTCGGACAGCGCCGTCCCGGTCCATTCGCCAACCCGCCAAAGCGCCCGAACCACGTTGAAGTCGGTCAGAGTTCGCCCCTGGTTCTCGCCGCGTGGTACCGGCGTGACGTGCATGTCATCATAGGCGACAAGCCAAACGTCGCTTGACCCACCGGCTGATCCAGCCGGCACTTCGATTGACAGCACGCCCTTGGCGTCAACCGAGAGCACCACGGGCACATCAACCCGCTCACCGGGGCCAAGGCGCGCTACCGTGGCAATCTTCGCCTCAACGTCCGAGCGCCTGGACCCGACCGCATCAACCCGGCCATCCAGCACCATTTGCGGTGTATAGATCGTGCGCAACCCCATCGCCCGTGCATAAGCCCGCTGGCGGCTTGTGTGTTCGGCCACCGCGAAAGGATCTTTCCAACCAATGTAGTCCCAATAGTCGACATGATAGGCAAGTGCGATCACGTCATCACGCCGGGCCAACTCACCCAGATAGGCATCGGCCGGTGGACAGGAACTGCAGCCCTGACTGGTGAACAGTTCAACCACGACAGGGCGGCCCGACTGCCGGTCCGCCGCTATCGCCTCGGACGTGAGCCCCCCCACGCCAGCGAAAGTCACAACGAATGTCAGTCGGAGTATTTTTGAAAGCCATCTCATAACCGCAGTCTAAATCGACCGACGCAGAATGGGGAAATCACCACAGCGTGAACAGAAAACGGCCCCCGGGGGAACCCGAGGGCCGTTTCGCTGTATTATATTGCGGCGCTACGCCGCCTTCAGGATGTTCCGCAGTACGTATTGCAGGATCCCGCCGTGACGGTAGTAGTCGACCTCGTCGGCGGTATCGATGCGGCAAAGCAGAGACACCTCCTTGGTCGAGCCGTCGGCGTAGGTGATCCGGCATGGCACGTCCATGCGCGGCGCCAAGCCGTCAGCGATGCCGGTGATGTCGAAGGTCTCGTCACCCTTGAGGCCCAAGGTCTCACGGGTCGCACCGTCCTTGAACTGCAACGGCAACACACCCATACCGACCAGGTTGGATCGGTGGATCCGCTCAAAGCTCTCAACGATCACCGCCTTGACACCAAGCAGGCGTGTGCCCTTGGCCGCCCAGTCGCGCGACGAGCCGGTGCCGTATTCCTTGCCACCGATGATGACCAGGGAAACCCCTTCCTCCTCATACCGGGCTGCGGCATCGAAGATGGTCATCTGTTCGCCAGAGGGAACGTGACGGGTGAAACCGCCGGTGACGCCGGAAACCATCTCGTTACGCAGGCGGATATTGGCGAAAGTCCCACGCATCATGATCTCGTGGTTACCGCGACGCGCACCGTAGGAATTGAAGTCAAAGGGGCGCACCTGCCGTTCAAGCAGATACTCGCCTGCCGGCCCTCCTTGCTGGATCGAGCCGGCGGGTGAGATGTGATCGGTGGTGATCGAGTCGCCGAGGATCGCCAACTCACGGGCTCCGACGACATCGTAGATCTCGCCCGGCTCTTTCTCCATGCCCTCGAAGTAAGGTGGGTTCTGGACATAGGTCGAACCGGCACTCCAATTATAGGTCATGCCGCCAGATGCCGGCACGTCTTGCCATTCCTTCGGCCCTTCGAAGACGTTGGCGTAGCGCGAACGGAACATCTCGCGGCTGAGCGACTTGGTCAGAACCTCGTCGATTTCGGCATTGCTCGGCCAGATGTCCTTCAGGAACACAGGATTGCCGTCCTCATCCTCACCGAGCGGATCGTTATACAGATCCACCAGCATCGAACCCGCAATCGCATAGGCGACAACCAGGGGCGGCGAAGCCAGATAGTTGGTGCGGCTGAGCGGATTAACCCGACCCTCGAAGTTGCGATTGCCGGACAACACCGAGGCCGTGACCAGGTCACCCGCCTCAACGGCTGCGGCAAGCTCTTCACTGACCACACCGGAATTCCCGATACAGGTGGTGCAGCCGTACCCGACGAGATTGAAGCCGAGTTGGTCAAGTTCAGTCTGCAAGTCCGCTGCCTCGAGATAGTCGGTAACCACTTGCGAGCCGGGAGCAAGAGAGGTCTTGATCCAGGGCTTAGTCTTAAGGCCTATGGCATTGGCCTTGCGAGCCAAAAGCCCAGCCGCCACCATGACCGCCGGATTGGAGGTATTGGTACAGCTGGTGATCGCGGCAATAACTAGATCACCATCCGAGAGATCGTAGTCCGCCCCCTCGACCGAGACCGAGCGCTTTGCCACGCCGCCGTTCATTTCCTTCATGGTATCGGCGAAGGAAGACGCCGCGTCGCTCAACAAAACACGGTCCTGCGGGCGCTTCGGCCCGGCGAGCGACGGCACGACGGTTGAGAGATCAAGGCCTAGTGTGGCGGTGAAGACCGGATCCGGGGATCCTGCCTCCCGCCACATGCCTTGCGCCTTGGCATAAGCCTCGACCAATTCGACGCGGTCGCTGTCACGGCCGGTGAAGTTCAGGTAGCTGATCGTAGCACTGTCGATTGGGAAGAAGCCGCAGGTGGCGCCATATTCCGGCGCCATATTGGCGATGGTCGCGCGATCAGCCAGCGTCAGTGCGTCCAGACCCGGTCCGTAGAACTCTACGAACTTGCCGACGACGCCCTGCTTGCGGAGCATCTGGACAATGGTCAGCACCACGTCGGTCGCGGTTGCCCCCTCTGGCGGGGCACCGGTCAGCTTGAAGCCGACAACCTCGGGAACCAGCATAGAAACCGGTTGACCCAACATCGCG
>JABIRP010000386.1 GCA_018699735.1 Rhodospirillaceae bacterium
GGATTGTGCGACATCGGTTCTCTCCGAACGGCAGTGAAGTCATAAAGTCAGCGAGGCGGCAACATACGCGCTGCCGCATTCCCTCGCAAGGGCCCGGCTTGCCGCGAATCGGCGAAACACTTACAATTCATAACGTTACACGCCAAATATAAGCGACCACTTGATGGAGACTAGTCGACGCATGACACCGCGTTGCATTGATCCGGGAACAACCGCCCACCCCGAAAACACACACGCATCTTTCGCTAACAGGATGCGCGGGCTCGCCGTTGCGGGTTTGCTGTGCCTCGCCCTGGGCATCTCACTGAGCGTCCCATTGGGCGTCTCACTGGCACCAGAGATCTTCGCCGCCACCGCCGTGGCACCAATACCGCCACCACCGCGTCCGATCCCAGTTCCGTCCAACCGCCCGGCCCTGTCGAGTACGGTTGCGCCTGGGCCAGAGTATCTGCGCTATCGCACTGCCTTTGTGTTGGCGAAGGCTGGAAAATGGCGCTCGTTCTTTGCAAATTCGCGCAAACCTTTGGTGCCGGAGCTGGAGCAGGTTCTGCATTGGATGCGGTTAAAACATCCCACATCCGGCGCCAGTTTCGCCGAGATCGCCATCTTTATCGACCAACACTCGGACTGGCCCAACCAGCGAGCGTTGATCCGACAGGCGGAACTGGCACTGAAGAAGTCCGCGCCACTTTCAACCCGCCTCGCCTGGTTTGAAGCCCACCCGCCGACAACCCTGACCGGTCGCATGGCCCAGATCGAAGCGCTGTCCGAGGCCGGGCTGACCGGCGATATGGCAAAAGCGATCCGCGAGGTTTGGCGGGTATCGAGCTTCACTCGCAAAGGCCTGCGAAACTTCCGGCGGCGCTATAAGACCTTTCTTTCGCTGGATGATCATTGGCAACGCCTGGACAGACTGCTTTGGAAGGGCCACACGAATTCGGCCCGACATATGCTGCTTCTGGTCGACAAGGACCACCGCGCCCTCGCGGATGCCCGGATTAAACTGCGGCGGAGTGCCGCCGGTGTCGATACAGCGATCGATCGGGTTCCACCGCGCCTGCGAAACAACCCCGGTTTGGTCTACGAACGCCTCAGATGGCGCAATCGCAAGGGACGTAAGGCCGGCGGCAGGGATCTCTTGTGGGGTGTGGCGCCGCAAGACGAGTTTGAGGAACTTTGGTGGCGCGAACGAGCGCGACAGATCCGCTACGCCCTCGACGACGGCGCCATCGAGGATGCCTACCTCCTTGCCTCAGCGCATATTCAACGCAACGGTCGGACCTTCGCCGACGCAGAATGGCATGCCGGATGGGTCGCATTGCGCTTTCGCGACAAGCCTGGGGAAGCGCTGCATTACTTCAAGAACCTGCATGATCGCGTCAGTACCGCTATCAGCCAGGCGCGGGCGGCCTATTGGGCGGGACGTGCGGCGGAAGCCAGTAACAAAACCGCCGAGGCGCTGAACTGGTATCGCCGCGCCGCCAAGCATGTGGCGACGTTTTACGGCCAACTCGCGTGGTCGCGCCTAGGTGAGAGCAAGGCAAGATTGCCCGAACCGGCTGAACCGAGCGACATAGAGACCAAAGCCTTCGAAGCATCCTCGATGCCCCGGGCCACAACAGCGCTCGCGCGCGCCGATCAACCCAAGCTGGTTCGGAGGTTTCTTCGCCACATGGCGCGCGAAGCCAAGACCGCAATCCAGTCCACCCTTATTGCCAGGTTGGCTCTCCATGTTGACGCAAGCGGCCTCGAGGTTTACGCCGCGCGCCGCGCCGCCCGCCACGGCCATGTCTTGGCCGAACTCGGATACCCAACTTTGACCGGTTTGGAAGAGGATGGCCCCGAGCTTGCTCTGGTGCACGCGATCATCCGCCAAGAGAGCGGCTTTGACGATCAGGCAATCAGCCGCGTCGGCGCGCGCGGCCTGATGCAGCTCATGCCGGCGACCGCCAAACTGGTGGCCAAGATGGTCAAGGTTTCTTACTCGAAAGACCGACTGCTGAGTGACCGCGACTACAATCTCAAACTCGGCCAGGCCTACCTGGGCGAGTTGTTGGAGCGCTATCAGGGCAACTACGTCTTGGCCCTCGCCGCCTATAACGCCGGGCCGCACCGGGTAAAACGCTGGATCAAACTACGCGGCGACCCGCGCTCAGCCGACGTCGATATCGTCGACTGGATTGAGCGCATACCCTACTCGGAAACCCGAAACTATGTTCAGCGCGTGCTGGAAGGTTTGAACGTTTATCGCTTACGGCTCGATCACGCACCCTTGACCAGGATTGCGGCAACCAGTGGTTCCCCCCTCGACAGATGGTGTGTTACCACCTGCGGCGATGTTCTGGACCACCAGGACCAGTCCGCCGAACTGCCTAACAAATCCACCGGGTCTAAGAACACCGAGAATAAGAACACCAGACCTAAAAATACCGGGCTGCCGGCACAGGAAAACCGAGGAAAACGATGACCGCCACGCCACCGTTCGACCAGATTGATGCCTGCGTCTTCGACGCCTATGGAACCTTGTTCGATGTCCATTCCGCAGTCGCGCAGTGCCGGTCGATGTTCGCCAACCCGGATGCCGAAGCCGACAAGGTGTCCGAGATCTGGCGAATGAAGCAACTCAGCTATTCCTGGCTCCGCTCTCTAATGGGCCCGAAACACCATGTCGAGTTTTGGACCGTGACCGGGGAGGCCTTGGATTTCGCACTTGAAAGCGTGCTTGGTGCCGCAGCACCTGGACCGGCTGGGTTGCGCGACGCCCTGTTGGACAGCTACCTGACACTCAACATTTATTCGGAAGTCCTGGGCACGCTGCGAACGCTCAAGGCCGGCGGCAAAAAGCTGGCGATCCTGTCAAACGGCTCGCGGGAGATGTTGAACCGGGCCGCCGACAATTCCGGCATTTCCGATCTTATGGACGCCATCTTATCAGTCGAGGATGTCGGCATCTTCAAACCGGACCCGCGTGTCTACCAACTTGCCGTCGACCGACTTGGCGTGACGTCGGATCGGATCTCGTTTCAAAGCTCCAACGCCTGGGATGCGAGCGCCGCCTCGGCTTTCGGTTTCCGGGTCGCCTGGATAAATCGCTTCGGCCAGGCCAAGGAGAGAATCCCCGGTGCGCCGGACGCGGAGTTACGGCGCCTCGACGAGCTACCGCCGCTCCTGGGTCTGTGAGCGCCCCAACCTACCGGCCGCGATATCTGACAGCCCGCGACGGGCTGTCGCTTTTCTATCGCGATTATGACGCTGGGTCGCGAGCGAACCGTGTTCCAGCGCTCTGTCTTTCCGGCCTGACACGGAATTCAGCCGATTTCGACCGGCTGGCCCGCCGCCTCATGCCATCGCGCCGCGTCGTGGCGTTGGACTATCGTGGTCGCGGGCTCTCGGAGCGAGCACCCGATGCCAGTACTTATGACCCAACGGTCTACCTCGACGACATACGCCAGCTCATGGCGGCGGCAGGACTGCATCGTGCCGTCGTCCTTGGCACCTCTCTCGGCGGGCTGTTGGCGATGGCGCTGGGTGTGGCAGCGCCGACCACAGTCGCAGCTGTCATCCTGAATGACGTCGGCCCGGTAATTGAAGCCGATGGATTGTCAGAGCTGCGCAAAATTCTGTCGCGAAACGAGCCCCAGCCGGATTGGCCTTCAGCGATCGCTCATTTACGTAATGTTCTCCCGGATCTGTCCCTGACGAGCGATGGTGACTGGCTCGAGTTTGCCAAAGCCACTTATCGTGAGGACTCGGATGGCCTCTTGCGGTTCGATTGGGATCCGAGGATTATCCAGGCACTGGATACCAAGCATTCGGCGATCCCGGACCTTTGGCCAATTTTCAACTCTCTGAAGAGAGTGCCCACATTGGCCATTCGCGGTGGGCGGTCGCGCGTTTTTCAAGCCGAAACCCTGGATGCCATGCGCGCGCGACATCCGGGCCTTGAAACCCTTACCCTGGAGCAGGTCGGCCACGCGCCGAGCCTCGACGAACCCGAGACGAGAAAGGCCATCGATGACTTCCTCCGATATCTCTAAACTTGCCCCGCCGAGCTTCGCCGACATCCAGGCAGCAGCCAAGCGTATTGCCGGAGCCGCCGTGCGCACCCCTCTGCTGGAATCGCAATTCCTGAATGAACGGGTCGGCGGCCGAGTTCTGGTCAAAGCCGAGTGCCTGCAGCGAACCGGATCCTTCAAATTTCGCGGGGCCTATAATCGTATTTCGATGATCCCGGAGGCCGAACGCGCGAACGGGGTGGTTGCGTATTCGTCCGGCAACCACGCCCAAGGGGTCGCGGCCGCGGCACAAGCACTTGGGATCCCAACGACGATGCTGATGCCGGCTGATGCGCCCGCAATCAAGATGGCCAATACCAGAGCCTATGGCGCAGAGGTCGTTACCTTTGACCGCTTCACGGACAATCGAGAGGAAATGGGCGAGGCCTTGGCGCGAGAAAAAGGCGCGACCATCGTTCGCCCCTACGATGATCCCGGGATTATGGCCGGGCAAGGTACAATCGGTATCGAGCTGGCTGAACAAGCCCGAGAGAAGGGCGCCGAGGTTGATGCGGTTCTGGTTTGTTGCGGCGGCGGCGGCCTGGTTTCCGGCACGGCAACAGCGCTCGCCTCAACTATGCCCGGGGTTCCGGTCCATAGCGTTGAGCCGGAGGGGTTCGATGACACCGCCCGGTCTCTGATTGCCGGTCACAGGGTCGAGAATGACCCGGCGGCCCGGTCCATTTGTGATGCATTACTCGCCCCAACCCCCGGAGAATTGACCTTTAAAGTCAACAGCCAGCTCTTAGCCAGCGGGTTCGCCGTCAGCGATGACGAGACGCGACGCGCCATGGCAGCGGCGTTTGAATATCTGAAAATCGTTCTTGAACCCGGTGGTGCTGTCTCACTTGCCGCCGTTCTCTCCGGCAGGATCGACGCCAAAGGCAAAACCATCGTCGTCGTCAGCTCGGGTGGAAACTGCGATCCGGCGATTTTCGCCGAAGCCCTGGAAACCCGCTGACGCGGTCAGGAGGTTCCGGCCGCCGTCGGCAACGGGTCGTCGCCAAGCACGCCTGGTTTCGGGCCTTGCAGGATCGAAGCACTACCGGTCTTGCCCGGAAGCTCGGTGACGGTATCTCGCGACGCGGGTTCTTCTTCGGGAAAGTGTCGGCAATTGCCCTCGAAAAAGGCGCCCGGCTCGATGGTCAGGCGTTCCTGCACCACATCGGCGATAACCCGTGCGGATTTCAGGAGCGTGACATGGCGAGCCTTGACCTGGCCGGTGACCTCACCGGCGACGACAATGGTTTCGGCCTCGAACGAACCGCGAACCATGGCGGTCTCGCTAATCGTCAGCTTGGCGCTTTTGATGTCGCCCTCGATCTTTCCGTCAACCTGAATATCGCCCTCGCTATTGAGGTTGCCGTTGATCGTCAGATCCGCGCTCAGGAGCGACGGCGCCATGTTGCGGGCCTGCGAGCCTGACGCTTTGTTGCTATCCTTTTGTTTGAACATATCTCCCCGCCCTCAAAAATCTTCTGGGATTTAGCGCCTTGTCTTTATGTCGTATCTCGTAGTGGACATGCGGGCCGGAACTTCGACCGGTGCTGCCGACGAGCCCGATCACCTGACCCAGATCGACCGCTTGTCCCTTCTTGACCTTGATCTTAGACAAATGTGCGTAGCGTGTCATGAGGCCGTTCCCATGAGACACGTCCACCGCACGACCATACCGTGATCGCCATCCGGCAAAAGTCACTTGGCCCGGTGCGGTCGAGACCACCGGGGTCTTGAAATGAGCCGCCAAGTCGACACCGTAGTGCATGCCCCAGCGGCGATTGAAAGGATCCTTACGGCGACCGAAACGGCTACTCAAATAGTACTTCCCACCCTTTTTGATTGGTGAGATCAGCGGCACGGAGATGAACAACTCACGCAGTTGCTCCCAGCGGGACAAGCGCATTTCAAGGGCCGAAGCCAGTGGATCGCTGTCTTCCGGTGCTTTCATATCCGGGTGGTAGGGGATGAACGGGCCACCTTGCCCCATCAGGGCGCCTTGCGGCATCGGCGCGATCTTTTCCAACTTCAAGCCAGTTCGCCGCAACACGGTTTCTACGGTTTTGATGTTGGACAACGCGCGATTGGATATCGCCTCCAGTTCAGCACGATGAATATCCCGCTCCTCGCCCAAGATATCCTCGAGCGTCGCCACTCTGGCCTGTAACGCATCGTTCTCGGAGGCGATCGCCCCCCTGTCGACCATTACCACACGCAGGTTCGCACGCAGCATCCCGAGGTTCTCTTCAAGCGACCCCCGGCTCATGTTCGCGTCTTCCAGCTCTGTCATGAGGCCAAAAATGCGGTCGTCCATCTCACGTCGCTCAGCGGCGATTTCAGCTTTCTCTTGGGTGACCGACGCAAGGTGGCTTCGCAGGGAACCAATATGGCTTTCCAGAGCGTTGTTCTTGCCCGACATGCGCCGAAGCTCTTTGCCGAGAAGTTCAAGCTGATCGTCCAATGCGCGCCGTCCCGCATTCATACGGTCACGCTCGGCCTCGGTCAGCCGGAGCGCCGCCTCAGTCGATGACAAATGTTGCTTCAGGCCCTGGTTCTGTCCGAACAAGCGTTTCAAGTGCGATTGTGTTTCTTTTAAATCGCGGGTGATATTCACAACTGATATTTGGTAATCGGAAACCTTATCCAGCAATTGGCCATAAGCGGTATGCGCCCGCCCGATCTCTCGATCCCGGGACGCAAGCGCCTCTATTTGATCGTGCAATCCGACCGTCGCGAATCCGATCCAACTGGCAATCGCAATCCAAATCGCCAGTCCAGCCAATTGCATCGCCGTGGTCAGGCGAAAATATCTGACCCTGGCATCCGATCGCAGGATGACCTGACGCTCACGGAACAAATACGCGATCACTCCGAACGCGCGATGCCAAAATGAAGTTCTGTACGAGTCCATTCGGTCCCGCTCCCCGCTTTTGCTTGGCCAGCGGCATTTTGTCGCCACTGCCCCGCCAACATTCTCCAGCACCGCTCCCCTCAACGACGCAGGAAACACACCAAGCCCTGCCGCGAACCTAGGATGGTTCGAGCCGACACTCCTCATCAAGGGACGGTTATACCATATCCGCGCGACATGTACGACCGTCACGACCGCTTTCAGCTCGTGGAATTGAGAAAAATCTTAGATGGCGCGCTTTAAGATATTGGTTTAGATTTAATACAATCAATACCATGTTTATGTATCCGATCCTGTCTGAAATCGGCGATATGCGTACAATCCACAAGTTGAACTGCATCGCTTAAAATCGAAACAGTAAGACTGTAGATATACGCGATCACAGGAATAAGGGGCTGGTCCGAAACAATGTCGAACAGTCAAATTTTGAGCAAACCGCTGCTTACGGTTCACGATGCAGCGGACATGTTGAAGGTTCAAGAGGCTACAATCCGTCAGTGGATTCGCAGCCGGCGTATCCGCGCCATCAAACTTGGGAAAGAGTGGCGAATTACGGTTCCGGATCTGGAAGAGTTTCTCCAGAAGAACACCAATTGATATCTAACTGAACGGCTGCACCAAAGAACGGAATGTCGCTAATCGACCAACAGACTTCGCGTTTGCCCCTTTTTTAGTCCATCTGCCAGTGGTAGGACTGCAGTACACGGGACACCCCGTCTCCGCGTTATTGCTCCGGTCTTCTGATGTCCGAATATTCAGTCCTCCGCCTAATCGCCAACACCATCACCGGCCACGCCAACTGGCGTAGGGCATGGCGTGACCCGGAACCTCGCAAGAGTTATGACGTGATAATCGTTGGTGGCGGCGGGCATGGCTTGGCCACCGCGTTCTATCTCGCGAAAAATCACCGGGTCGGCTCGATTGCTGTCCTTGAGAAAGGCTGGCTTGGCGGCGGTAACACCGGGCGCAATACCACGATCGTCCGCTCAAACTATATGCTTGAGGGCCACGCGCATTTCTATGAGAAATCCCTTCAGCTTTGGGAGCAACTCAGCCGCGAGCTGAACTACAACGTCATGTTCAGCCAACGTGGCGTCTTGAACCTGGGGCATTCCGACGCCCAGATGGACGGCTTCGCGCGCCGCGGCAATTCCATGCGCCTGAACGGTATCGATGCTGAGTTACTGGACCGCGACCAGGTGCGTCGAAGGATCCCCTACCTGGATTTCTCTGATTCGGCGCGGTTTCCGATCTATGGCGGGATCCTGCAGCCCCGTGGCGGCACCGCCCGGCATGATGCCGTCGCCTGGGGATTGGCGCGCGGCGCTGACCGGCTCGGCGTCGACATCATCCAAAACTGCGAGGTAACCGGCTTCAAGACCCAAGGCAACCAGATCACAGCGATTGAGACCACGCGCGGCGAGATCGGTTGCGGCAAGGTCGGGTTTGCGGTTGCCGGCAACACAACCCAACTCACATCCAAGCTTGGCCTGAAAATGCCGATTGAGAGCCATGTGCTCCAGGCCTTCGTGACCGAACCGGTAAAGCCGCTGATCGATTCTGTCGTCACCTTCGGCGCCTCGCATTTTTATATCAGCCAATCGGACAAGGGCGGGCTTGTGCTCGGCGGCGACCTCGATTTCTACAATTCCTACGCCCAACGGGGGAATATGCCGACGATTGAGCATGTGATGGCCGCCGGCCAGGCAATGATCCCAGGCCTATCGCGCATGCGGATCCTGCGCCATTGGGGCGGCGTAATGGATATGTCGATGGACGGCAGCCCGATTATCGGAACCTCGCCAATCGACAATCTCTATCTCAATTGCGGTTGGTGTTATGGCGGGTTCAAGGCGACCCCTGGCTCCGGCTGGGTCTTCGCACACACTATTGCCAACGGCGAGCCGCACCCAATCAACGCCAAGCTCACCCTGGATCGGTTCGAGCGCGGCAAATTGATCGACGAAGGCGGCAAAGGCCCCTTCCCCGGGCATCATTAGGAGGCATGGATGATCATTATCGACTGCCCCTATTGTGGCCCCCGCGACCACGCCGAGTTCACCTATGTCGGAGATGCGGCCCGCACCCGCCCGGCCGAGGATGCGAGCCAAGCCACTTGGTTCGACTACGTGTATTTGCGCGACAACCCGCGAGGCCCGCATCTGGAGTATTGGCAGCATTCTTCCGGTTGCCGGGCCATGGTTAAAGTCTTGCGCGACACCTCCAGCCATCGCGTGCTCGCCTGCGGCCTTCCCGCAGACCAACTTGAGGCCGAGCAGTTGGAAGCCGGGCATTTGGAGGCCGGGCAATGAGCGCGCAGGATAGAAGACTCCCACAAGGCGGCGAGGTTGATCGGTCGACGCCTATGCGCTTTCGGTTCGATGACCGCGACTATCAAGGACTGGCCGGTGATACGCTCGCCTCGGCGTTATTGGCGAATGATGTTCGACTGGTTGGGCGCAGTTTCAAGTACCACCGCCCGCGCGGCATTTTTTCCGCCGGTCCGGAAGAACCCAACGCCCTGGTCGAGCTGCGCACCGGAGCCCGGATCGAACCAAATACCCGCGCGACCACAATCGAGCTCTACGACGGATTGGAAGCGGCAAGCCAGCACCGCTGGCCGTCTCTTCGTTGGGATGTGGGAGAAGTAAACAACCTGGTTTCCGATTTCCTGCCGGCGGGCTTCTACTACAAAACCTTCATGGGCTGGCCTGGCTGGATGTTCTGGGAGCATTTCATTCGCAAGGCCGCCGGCATGGGACGGGGAACATTGGACCCCGACCCCGACAGCTACGATAAAATGAACGCGCATTGCGATGTCCTGGTCATCGGTGGTGGACCGGCCGGGCTTTCGGCGGCACTCGTCGCCGGGCGGTCAGGTGCGCGGGTCATCCTGGTGGAGGAAACTGACGGTTTCGGCGGTCGCCTGCGTGGCGAGCGAGAAACAATCGATGACAAGCCAGCCAGGCATTGGGTCGCGAGCACCTTGGCCGAGCTCGACGGCATGGGGGACGTGACACTGCTTCGGCGGACGACAGCCTTCGGACGCTACGACGGAAACGTGGTTGCGGCACTCGAGCGTCGCGCGGACCATCTGGCCGAACCGCCAGAGCACATCTCTCGCCAGCGGCTCTGGACAATCCGGGCCCGGCGTATTGTTCTCGCCGCCGGCGGAATTGAGCGCCACATCGCCTTTGCCGACAATGACCGACCGGGCGTTATGCTTGCGGGCGCGGCGCGTACTTATCTGAACCGATTTGCTGTGCAGGTCGGAAAGATAGCCACGGTGTTTGCGAATAACGATGATGGGTACCGGACGGCGCTTGATCTGGCGGCCGGTGGCGTCGAAATCAATGCCATCGTGGATCCACGAGAGCACGGTGGCACCTGGCGTCAGAAAGCCGAAACCGCTGGCATCGATGTATTCGCGGGCGCCGTGGTCTCGCGTGCACACGGGCGCCTCGGCCTCGTCGGCGTCGATGTTCGAGATGCGAGCGGGAAAAACCGCTTCCTCGCCTCAGACCTTTTGGCAGTCTCGGGCGGGTGGAACCCGAATGTTCATCTGACCTGCCACCTTGGGGCCAAGCCAGTCTGGGATAATGCTCTTGCCACTTTCCTGCCAGGCGACACCGGTCCCGATATGCGGGTTGCTGGCAGTGCTCGTGGGCTCGCAGGCCTCGGCACCTGCATAACCGATGGGTACGCTCAGGCCCGTGCGGCACTCGATGACCTGGGCTATTCCAAGAGTGCTCTGCCGGATGTCCCGGTAACCGACGAGCCACAAGAGGAACCGGTCCAAGCGCTTTGGCAGGTACCGGGCAAAGGCATGCGGTTTGTTGATTATCAGGACGACGTCAAAGTCTCGGACATCGCGCTCGCCAACCGTGAAGGCTATCAATCGGTTGAGCATCTGAAGCGCTATACCACGCTCGGCATGGGCACCGATCAGGGCAAGACCGCAAACGTCATTGGCCTCGCCGTCCTGGCCGAGGAACGCGGACTGCCGATCGATAAGGTCGGCACCACCACGTTCCGTCCGCCTTATACTCCGGTTACCTTCGGCGCTTTCGTCGGACGGGAAACCGGGCTTCATTACCAACCGCTCCGGCGTTCGGCTATGCATGACTGGCATGTGGCCAACGGTGCCACATTCGTCAATGCCGGCCACTGGCTCCGCCCGCAGTACTATTTGCGCGACGGCGAGAGCGACGTAAAGGCCGACATAGATCGCGCGATCACCCGTGAAGTGACCGAAACCCGCGGCGGCGGCGGCATCGTCGATGTCTCTACCTTGGGCAAGATCGACCTGCAGGGACCGGACACAGCGGAATTGCTGAACCGGCTCTATATCAACGGTTGGAAGACCCTCGCGGTTGGCAAGGCGCGTTATGGCTTGATGTTGCGCGAGGACGGGCATGTCTGGGACGACGGCACCACGTCGCGTCTTGGCGAGAACCACTATTTCATGACCACCACAACCGCGAATGCCGGGCCGGTTATGAGCCATATCGAATACGCATTGCAGGTGCTGTGGCCCGACCTCGACGTGAAAGCGGTCTCGGTGACCGAACATTGGGCGGCGATGGCAATTGCTGGCCCGAAGAGCCGAGAGGCCCTGGCAGCAGTACTGGATGATGTCGATGTCTCAAATGATGCCCTGCCGTTTATGGGGGTCGTCGAATGTACTCTCGCCGGTATTCCAGCCCGTGTGTTCCGCATCAGCTTTTCCGGTGAACTCGCCTACGAAATCAATGTGGCGGCGGATTGCGGCGAGGCGGCGTGGGAGCATGTGATGCGCACCGGCGCACCATTGGGCATCCTCCCTTACGGCACCGAGGCGATGGGTATCATGCGGATCGAGAAGGGTCATGTCGCCGGCCCGGAACTCGATGGCCGCACAACGCCGGCGGATCTCGGGCTTGGCCGGATGGTCAGTTCCAAAAAACCGTTCCTGGGCGCACCGATGCTCACCCGCGAAGGCCTGACGGATACCGACCGCCCCAGTCTGGTCGGGCTGGTGCCGGTCGACGGCAAGAGCAGGCCGCGCGCCGGCGCTGTCCTGATTGCCGATCCGAAAGCGGTGCCGCCAGTCGACAAACTCGGCCACGTCACGTCTTCGGCCTATCTCTCACCCAACCTCGATCATCCAATTGCATTGGGGCTCCTGGAGGGCGGCATGGCCCGCGAGGGAGAAACGGTCTGGGCTGCCTTCCCGCTGCGCGATGAAATGATTGAAGTGCGGGTGACCGGCCCCGTTTTCCTGGATCCGGATGGGGAGCGGATGCATGGCTGAAACCAGAACCCTCCCACCGCGCCGCTCAGCGCTCGTCTCGGCTCTGAAGCCCGGCACGTTCGGGACTCTTGGATCGGATGGCCCAGGATCGGATGGTCCAGGCGTGACGTTGAGCGAGCGTCATCCGATGTCGGTTGTGCAGGTTGAAGGCCGGATCGGCCAGGAAGCGGCGCTCGGCGACGCGCTGGAAACGGCGATCGGTATCCACCCGGCTGACGGCTTCAATCGCGTGTCTGGCGACGAAGATGGTCCCCGCATACTTTGGGTGGGGCCGTGCCGCTGGTACGTGGCTGAGCCGGAGAGCCGCGACCTATACGGGGCACTTCGCCCGGCTATGGGAAAGTTCGGTGGCGCCACGGTGGACCTATCCTCCGGGCGAACTGTTTTCAGATTATCCGGTCACGACGCTCGGCGCGTGCTGGCCAAGGGCTGCAGCCTCGACACTCATTCGTCGACATTTGGCCCGGGCGCATGTGGCCAAACAGGTCTGTTCCATGTCTCGGTCTTGATCGCGTGCGTGGACGAAGCACCGACCTACGAGATCTACGCCGCGCGTGGCTATGCGCTCAGTCTATGGGAAAGCCTGGTAGACGCCTCGATGGAATACGGGCTGCGGGTGGATTGAGGAATTTGTGCTCGTGTTGAAGGCCCTTCGACACGGGCTTCGACAGGCTCAGCCCGGCTCAGGATGACGAGAGTGGGCGGCTTCGACAGGCTCAGCCCGGCTCAGGATGACGAAAAATCTTTACTGAGTATCGTCATCCTGAGCCGGATTGAGCGAGCGAAGCGTAGTCGATATCCGTGTCGAAGGGCGCTCGCCCCCAAATCCTACTCGACAAACTCAGGCACTTTCGGCGGTGTGCCGCCTCGACCATCGGATTTACCCGATTTACCGGATGACTTACCCGATTTGCGCTTCGGACGCGGCGGTGCGGCGCGGAAAACGAAGGCGAGTTTGTTGTCTTTCAGCGTGGTTTCGACGACACCGCCCTTGACCAATTTGCCAAACAACAACTCCTCAGCCAGCGGCTTCTTGATATTTTCCTGGATCACTCGCGCCAGTGGTCTGGCGCCGTAGAGCTTGTCGTATCCCTTCTTGGCGAGCCAGCTACGCGCATCGTCATCAAGCTCGATGGTTACACCGCGATCCTCGAGTTGCACCTCAAGCTGCATGATGAACTTATCCACAACCCGGCCAATGACTTCCGGCGAGAGGTTCGCGAAGGCGACGACTGCGTCCAGACGGTTACGGAATTCCGGCGTGAACATCCGATTGATCGCCTCGGTATCGTCTCCGACCCGCTCGGATGACCCAAACCCGATAGCCTCCTTGGCAAGATCAGCCGCACCGGCATTCGTGGTCATGATCAGGATGACATTGCGGAAATCGATCGACTTGCCATTGTGATCGGTCAGTTTTCCGTGATCCATGATCTGCAGGAGGATATTGAATAGATCCGGATGCGCCTTCTCGATCTCGTCCAAAAGCAGGACGCAGTGCGGATGCTGGTCGACCGCATCGGTCAACAGCCCACCCTGGTCGAAGCCGACATAGCCCGGAGGTGCGCCAATCAGCCGCGAGACGCTGTGCCGTTCCATATATTCCGACATATCGAAGCGGGTCAGCTCGATCCCGAGAACATGCGCCAACTGTCGCGCCACTTCGGTCTTGCCGACACCGGTCGGCCCAGAGAAGAGATAGTTGCCGATCGGTTTCTCAGGCTCGCGCAGCCCGGCACGCGATAGCTTGATTGCCGCCGTCAGGGTTTCGAGCGCCTTATCCTGGCCGAACACCACCGTCTTCAGGTCGCGCATCAGGTTCCTGAGCACCGTCTGGTCGTCGGTGGAGACGCTTTTCGGTGGGATGCGCGCGATCTTGGCGACAACATCCTCGATTTCTTTTACGCCGATGGTCTTCTTGCGCTTCGAGGGCGCCACCAACATCTGAGCCGCACCGACCTCGTCAATCACGTCGATCGCTTTGTCCGGCAGTTTTCGATCGGTGATATAACGCGCCGCCAATTCGACCGCCGTCTTCAACGCATCATTGGTGTAGCGGATTTGGTGATGCTCTTCGTAATACGGCTTCAGGCCTTTCAGAATCTTGATCGTCTCATCGATCGAGGGCTCGTTCACATCGATCTTCTGGAACCTGCGAGCCAGCGCCCGGTCCTTTTCGAAATGGCCGCGATATTCCTTGTAGGTGGTCGATCCGATGCAACGGAGGCCACCCGACTGCAGGGCCGGCTTCAACAGGTTCGAGGCATCCATCGTGCCGCCCGAGGTGGCTCCGGCGCCGATAACCGTGTGGATCTCGTCGATAAAAAGAACCGCATTCGGGTTCAATTCCAGCTCGGACACCACCGCCTTCAGACGCTCTTCGAAGTCACCGCGATAGCGCGTACCGGCAAGCAGGGCTCCCATGTCGAGGGCGAAAATCTCAGCGCCGTGCAAAACCGACGGCACCTCTTTGTCGACAATGCGTTTGGCCAAGCCTTCGGCAATCGCGGTTTTGCCGACGCCCGGATCACCGACATAAAGCGGGTTGTTCTTGGTTCGCCGGCAGAGAATTTGGATCGTTCGCTCGACCTCGAATGCACGGCCGATCAGGGGATCAATTTTGCCGGCTTTCGCTTTCTCGTTCAGATCGACGCAATAGGCATCGAGGGCCTCGCGGCCACTCTTGTTGTCGGCCTCGGTTTTGGCTTCTTCTTCCGCGCCCTCGACCCGGCGGGCCTCGGACTGGCCGTGCACCTTGGCGATGCCGTGACTGATGTAATTGACCGCGTCAAACCGGGTCATGTCCTGTTCTTGCAGGAAAAATACTGCATGGCTCTCGCGTTCAGAGAACAACGCCACCAGAACGTTGGCTCCTGTGACCTCAGCCCTGCCGGAAGATTGGACATGGATGACGGCGCGTTGCACAACGCGTTGGAAACCAGCGGTCGGCTTTGCTTCTTCGTGTTGCGGCCCAATCAGATTTATCAGTTCGTTTTCGATATAGCCCTCTAGATCGCCGCGCAGTCGTTCAATGTCGACACCACAGGCCCTCAGCACGGCGATCGCGTCCTGATCCGTGGTCAGCGCGTAGAGCAGATGCTCCAGGGTTGCATACTCATGCCGCCGCTCGTTCGCTTGATCGAGCGCGCGGTGCAGGCTCTGCTCGAGATTCTTGGACAACATGGCCGGTTAAGCCTTTTCCAGGGTGCATTGCAATGGGTGCTGATGCTGACGCGCAAAATCCATAACTTGGGTCACTTTCGTTTCCGCCACCTCGTAGGTGAAGACACCACAAACTCCCACGCCACGCTGATGCACGTGCAACATGATCTTGGTCGCCTCTTCCCCATTCTTCGAGAAAAACCTTTCCAGAACGTGAACGACGAATTCCATCGGCGTGTAATCGTCGTTCAACATGATGACCTTGTACATGGATGGTTTCTTGACCTTAGGCTTTGCTTTGACAACCACACCGGTCTGCGGACCGCCGTCACGCCCATCCGCGTCGTCGTCTTGCGATGCCCAAATCGAGAAGTTCAATTTCATCTTCATTCGCCAATGATATGAGATTAAGCGAGGTCTCGAAAACCCCCCTTGGCGGGATTACTCTCGAATTTCGTGATCTTCTGTCGCTATTTCAAGAGATTCAATTCGAAAGCGGTTAATGCCGGGCCGCAGGAGTTGCAACGAAAAAGGGCCCAGATCTGAGATCCGGGCCCTTTAGACTTCATATTTGGCTTTTTAATTCAATGGCCTAAGCCATTTTTTGCCAATTGTTGGTTAAGCAGCGATCGGCTTAACCAGCTTTTCGATGGTCTCGTTGACCCGGGCCTGCAGCGGCTCGGAGGCCTCGTTGGCGGTCTTGACGCTCATCTCGGAAAGCTTGGTGGCCTCGGCCACGGTCTTGTCGAAATTGGCGCGCGCCAGCGTGTTCTGAAGGTCGACGACCTCATTGACGGTCTTGCAAGCCATCAGATCCTTGCCAACAGCAACGCTCTGCTCGAACGAGCCCTGGGTGAAGGACGCAACCTCACGGCCCATCGCCTCGAAGCCCTTGGTCCAGATGTTCATCGCGGCGGTAACCGCCTCGATGTTGCCCTGGGAAACCTCGGTCAGATCATCGTACCCGGTGAAAAAGGCCTTCGAAGCCTTGTCAGCGTTGTCCTTGGTCATGGCAACGGCTTCGTTGATGCCCTTTTGCGCGGCGTCTTGACCAACCTTCACGGCATTCTCGACGGTTTCCTTACCAGCGGCAACAGCGGCTTCAACCTGTTTGACTGCGTCTTTCTTGTTCATTCTCTCTACTCCTGATTTGCGATGTCGGTGTGGTCTATGACCGGTCCGCTCGACACCGACATGCCCATGTTATCTGTCCGGCGATGCGTTTGCTGCACCGCAACATAAACAGAAATATATGGATGGCCGGGTCAAAGGTCAAGGTTATTTTTGTGCACTGCAATATTTTTATAACTATCTGTATATGCTGATATTTTCCAGGAACAAGACAATTCAATCTCGCAAAAGCGGCCAATTTCGGAATCACAAAAAATTCTTGATCGTTTATCTGCTCTTTTTACGGAGCACCCACCATACTTCCTACGGAAAACGTAAATATCATTGAATCACAGCGCGTTATAGACAAACCCTCATGTCATCTATAAGATCGCGATACTATTCCGACTGCCGAACCGTGGGTCAGCCAGGGACACCGAAGCCAAACGATGCACCTGAAATCACAGTACGCTTCGCGATCGCGAGAAGGATGGCGCCGGTTTACGGGCGCTGGTTTCTTAGCTGCGGCCATCGCCTTGAGCTTTGCGGTAATTGCCCTCACGCCGTCATCGGCGCAGGCAAGATATGCTTCGATCGTCATCGATGCCGAAAGCGGCAAAGTTCTGCATGCGCGTAATGCGGACACCCGCAATTATCCAGCGTCGCTGACCAAAATCATGACGCTTTACCTGCTGTTTGACGCACTCGATCGCGGCCGAGTCACGCTCGGCACACCGTTCAAGGTATCCCGGCGCGCGTCTGGCCAGGCGCCATCGAAACTCGGCCTAAAAGTTGGTCAGACGATCCGCGTGCGCGACGCGATCCTGGCCCTGGTTACAAAGTCCGCGAACGACGTTGCGACCGTGGTCGCCGAAAACCTCGCTACCACGGAAATCGAGTTCGCCATCCGCATGACCGATAAGGCGCGGGAACTTGGCATGAACCGAACCAGCTTCCGCAACGCATCCGGCCTGCCCAACAGGCGCCAGCGCAGCACCGCGCGCGATATGGCCACGCTCGCCGTCGCCATCCAACGCGATTTCCCGCAGTACTA
>JABIRP010000387.1 GCA_018699735.1 Rhodospirillaceae bacterium
CGAACCGTCTCCGCGAGGGTTTCGAGGGTTTGATTGGGCAGTCCGTACAGCAAGTCAAAGTTCACGCTCGAAAACCGCGCCCGGGTCTCCGGAAGCAGCAAGCTTTCAATCATTTCATAGGGTTGAACACGATTGATGGTTTCCTGCACACGCGCATCGAAATCCTGAATGCCAAATGAAATCCTGTTAACTCCAAGATCTGCATATTGCTCCAGGTCCGAACGGTCGACGGTTCTAGGATCAACCTCCATCGCCAATTCATCTAACTTCAAGACATCCGTAAGGGTTCCGACCGCATCCAAAATCTGCCGGATTTGATTTTGCTTCAAATGCGATGGAGTGCCGCCGCCGAAGTGCAACTCGCGAAAATTCGGAACGATGCCGTTGATTTCGAAAAACTTCGCCAATTGGTGGATCTCAACCACCAACTGATCGACAAATTTCTGAATTCTCTCTTCATTGTTCGATATCAAAATATTGCACAGACAATACCAACATAGCTTCGCGCAATACGGAATATGCAAATAGAGGTGCAAAGGGGCATCGGGTGTGCCCGTCAGAAATTCCCGAAGTTCGTTTGCATAGGCTTCCCCGGTCGTATCTTCTCGCCACTGCCCGAGCACCGGATAGCTGGTGTAATACGGACCCGCCTCATTGAACAATGCGATTGACTGGTTGTCCGCCCGCAATCGGTTTGACATCTGGCGAGCTTGAGCGTGCGGCTGCTTTGGCGCCCCGACGCTGGAAGTTACCCGTGTATCCGTAACTGCTGCCATGTTTGCTGACCAATTCGTTCGAGATTAGCGAGTGCTGCTGAATACCATTACCAATTCGCTTTTGGAAATCTAATTGGCGTCACATTTCATCCAAATATCGTTCAAATATCATAAGCTTCAACCACCCCCGGCAGTGACTTTACTGCGGCGCGGATATTGGCAGAAACCTTATAGGTCTTCGGTAACACGACGTCGATTTCTCCATGATCTGTGTGAACGACGAACTTGATCTTACCGCGGCCGCGCTTTTCTCCCTCAATCATATTCCTCAAAGAAGTAAGGGGCGTAGATTCCCGAATATGGATTTTTAGGCCAGCGTCAGTTTGCGATACAGCCTCCTCCAAAGGCTCTATTTTGCTCGCGGCCAATCGCACGGAGCCGCCACTCTCATCGAACCTGGCGTCAGCGCGAACCAGAACCGCTTTCCCGGCCTCCAACAACTCTCGGCTGGACGCGAGCGTCTCTGCAAATACGACGATCTCAAAAACGCCCTCTTGGTCGGTAAGCTGGACAAAGGCATATCGATTGCCCCGCTGATTGGTGCGGATGCGAGCATTGACGACAACCCCCGCGACATTCATCCGGGCCGCCCCCCCTTTTTCGCGCAGCGTCGCCGCAAGCGCTTCGGATGGCACCACATCCATGCGCTCAAGAGTGCTGCCGTAAGCATCCAGGGGATGAGCCGATAGATAAAAGCCCAAGGCATCGAATTCCTGACCCAACCGATCCATCGGCGCCCAATCCGGGCGTTGCTTCAAGAGGATGGCATTTTCAGCCTGCCCGCCCTCCATGGCGAAAAGATTGACCTGATTGGACGCTCGTTCCTCGGCAGCTGCACTTGCATGACGGATTAACGTTTCCACACCCTCATACAATTCCGCCCGGTTGTGGTACAACGTATCAAAGGCACCTGCTCGGGCCATATTTTCGAGCAAGCGTTTATTGACCGTGCGGCCATCGACCCGGCTGGAGAAATCGGCAAGCGACTGAAACAGGCCCGAAGAACGGCGCTCTTCGATCACGTCAGCCATGGCTTGGCGACCAACATTCTTGATGGCGGCAAGCGCATACCGGACAGCGTAGCCATCCTCGGTCTTCTCGACGGAGAACTCCGGCAAAGACCGGTTGATGTCCGGACCTAGCAGGGGAATACGCAGCGCTTGCAACTCCTGGCGAAAGACATTCAGTTTGTCGGTATTGGCCATATCGTAGGTCATCGATGCGGCCAGGAATTCAACCGGATGATTGGCTTTCAGATACGCCGTCTGATAGGCGATCAGCGCATAGGCAGCAGCATGACTCTTGTTGAAGCCATAACCTGCAAAGGCCGAGATCTGGTCGAAGATTTCAGACGCCTTGGCCCCGTCGACATCATTGTCGATCGCCCCCTTCACGAAGTCCTCTCTCTGAGCGTCCATCTCCGCCTGGATCTTTTTACCCATGGCCCGGCGAAGAAGGTCGGCGCCGCCAAGTGTGTATCCAGAGAGCAACTGGGCGGCCTGCTGCACCTGCTCCTGATAAATCATGATGCCAAATGTTTCAGTCAGCACGGATTCCAGTTTCGGATGCATATAGTCCGGCGCCTCCTCGCCGTGCTTGCGAGCAATGTAGCTCGGAATATTGGCCATCGGGCCAGGACGGTAGAGGGCGACCAGAGCGATGATGTCCTCGAATCTGTCAGGTTTCAGCTTACGCAGCACATCGCGCATGCCGGTACTTTCAAGCTGAAACACGCCCGTTGAATCCCCTCGGCTCAACATCTCATAGGTCAGCTCATCGTCGAGCGGGAGGGTCGTGAGATCGAGTTCTATACCGCGATCCTTCAGCAAATTGGCCGCGGTCTGAAGGACCGACAGTGTCTTTAGTCCAAGAAAGTCGAACTTCACCAAGCCAGCCTGTTCGACCCACTTCATATTGAACTGAGTTGCTGGCAGTTCGCCGTCTGGGTCTCGGTAAAGCGCCACGAGTTCGTGCAGCGGCCGATCACCAATGACGACACCCGCCGCATGTGTCGATGCGTTTCGGTACAGCCCCTCCAATTTCAGCGACGTATCGAGGAGGGCCGCCACCGCCTCGTCCTGATCCCGCTCTGCGCGCAACTCGGGTTCGCTTTCAAGCGCTTGCGCCAATGTGACCGGAGCCGCCGGATTGTTCGGCACCAACTTACAAATCCGATCGACTTGGCCATAGGGCAGCCCCATCACCCGGCCGGCATCACGCAATGCCGCCCGCGCCTGCAATTTACCAAACGTGATAATTTGGGCGACTTTGTCTCGGCCATACTTCTTTTGTACATAGTCGATGACCTCGCCGCGCCGATCCTGACAAAAATCGATATCGAAGTCCGGCATCGATACACGCTCAGGGTTGAGGAAACGCTCGAACAGCAACCCCCAGCGCAATGGATCAAGGTCCGTGATCGTCAATGACCATGCCACAACCGAGCCGGCGCCAGACCCACGCCCCGGCCCAACCGGAATATCCTGATCCTTAGCCCACTTGATGAAGTCGGCGACGATCAGGAAATAGCCTGGAAACCCCATCTGGGTGATAACGCCAAGTTCCATATCCAACCGGGTCCGGTACGGAGACGCCGCAGCTTCGCGCTCGGCCTCCCCCATCTCAGACGTGAAGACATGAGCCTCAAGGCGGCGCTCTAATCCTTCCTCAGATTGAGCCCGCAATTCATCCGCCTCGCCACGACCGCCAGCCGTGTCATACGGCGGCAGGATGGGGTCGAGCCGTCTTGGCATGTAGGAACACCGCCTCGCGATGGCGATCGTATTGTCGACAGCTTCAGGCAGATCGGAAAACAACTCGCGCATTTCATCCGCCGACTTGAAGCGATGGTGCGGCGTCGCCCGGCGACGGTCGTCGACGGCCAAAGTTGTCTTTTCAGCGATACAGAGCAAAGCGTCATGCGCTTCATACATATCTTCATCAGCGAAGAAGCACTCGTTAGTCGCGACCAACGGCACATCGTGGGCGTAGGCGAGGTCAATCAAGGCAGCTTCTATGCGTCCTTCATCTGGCAAAAAATGTCGCTGAATTTCGATGTAAAGACGGCCTGGAAACAGCCGCTTCAGTCGGACAAGTTCACTCTCTGCCTCCTCACCTCGCGCATCGAGCAGCAGTCGACCAATTTTGCCCCTGATGCCACCGGTGAGCGCGATCAGACCTTCCGTCCGACCATCCATAATACTTTCCGGTAGCTCACGCTGATCGCCGGCCGACTCGTCCACATAAGCTAGACTGACCAGATCCATCAAGTTCAGATAACCCGCCTCATTCTGAGCGATCAAAACAAGTTGATCCGGTTCTGGCGGCCTATGAGAGGTACCCCCGACCACACGCAAAGCGCCGGGTCCGCCATCATCATCGCCCGACCCAAAATGCAGCTCCACGCCGATGATTGGTTGGATGCCAGACCCGGAGGCCGTGACCGCGAATTCGAGTGCGCCGAACAGATTAATTGTATCCGTCACGGCAACGGCCGGCATAGCCCGTGCCTCGCACAGCTTTACCAAGTCTTTGACGGTGATCGCGCCCTCCGCCAATGAATAGGCGGTATGGACACGGAGGTGAACGAAATCAGCGTGCGACATGGCTTATCACCAAGTTGTCTGTTGAGCGGTAAATTTGCCATGAGAATGACAACGGGTCACCCGTCGCTGCCAACTCGCAGGCCGGTCGTGCAATTCTGCGGATGCCGACAACTCGACACCCTATCGATGCAATATCCATAACTGCGACTCGGCCGATGAATTCGAGAACCACAAGCGTCCGTTCAACTGGCTTCGGCCTATGCAGTGGCACTAATCCTCGACGCAGGAAATAGCAACGATATCGTCGTGCCCACACCAAGCTGGCTTGCCACCTCTATCGATCCGTTGTGCATTTCCATAATAGACCGACTGATAAAGAGGCCGAGCCCGACGCCCTCGGCATTGCCGACATAACTCCCTTGCGATGTATGAAATGCATCGAAAATTTTGGCTTGGGTCTCGGCACTCATTCCGATGCCATGGTCGCGAACGGAAACCTCAATCCCGCCAGCTTGAGTGCGGCGCACGGAGATTTCAATCTGTTCCCCTTGCTCAGAAAACTTAACAGCATTCGACAATACATTCGAAAGAACCTGATGCACCCGCCTGCGATCGCCAATCATGAGTGGAAGCCCCGGCTCTGCATTGACCTGCATCCAGATGTTTCCTGCCTTCGTCGCATATTCCATCATACGGACAGCATCTCTAACCGTCGTTACGAGTTGAAATTCTTCCTCTTCGAGTGATACCTGCCCCGCCTCTATGCGGGAAACATCGAGAAAATCATTGATAAGATCCAAAAGATGTGTCGCCGACACGCGAATATCTGACACATAGCTTTTGTAGGTTTCATTACTCATGGGGCCGAGGATTTCGCGTTCCATAACTTCAGCAAAGCCAATGATTGGGTTGAGCGGCGTCCTAAGCTCATGGCTGACATTGGCGAGGAGCATTGTCTTGGCAAGACTGGCTCGCTTCGCCTCCTCCATTGCCTCATAGATGGCGTGTTCAGACCGTTTGCGAGCTGCCAGCGATAGGTGAACAGTGATCATCCATCCGGCGACCGCTGCGATTGCCGCCAAACCGACGATCAGCAAAACAACATACTCAATTCGATCCGCTTGGATTTCCGAATGCCGTACAGGATCGAAAATGACATCGTCTTCCTGAAACGCGCCTGTCACCAATCCAGCATCTCGCAATGCCTCGTGCATTTTCCGCCATCGACCCGGATTGGTATTCCCGAGCGTGACCACCGGATAGAGCGCAAGATCCTGCATGATCTTGCTTTGAAACCGATTGTAACCGACTGGGTCTGCCACAGGTATCTTGCGCACCAAAGTGGTTGCGATGCGGTCTGCGATCTCTTCAGGATGTTCGAAAGCATAGCGCCACCCTGACAGGCTCGCTGAAACAAAGCGTTGAACGAGGTCTGTCTTGGCCATAACCGTCGAGGTCGTCGTGAAGAGCGCCCCACCATAAAAATCGATACCGTAATTTGAAGGCATGATGCGCGTTAAATTGAGACCTCGCTCCCGGGCAACCCAACCGGCCGAAGTCGTGAACCCGGACACGACATCTGCATCCCCATTTGCCAGATCGAACAACCCAAGTTTCGACTGAATTTTCGCTAAAGTTATACTGGAGGCGTCAATGTTTTCGGCCTTCATCATTGCCTTGAGTTCAACGGTCGCCATGCTCCCGGCACCCCGGGTCGCTACCCGTTTTCCGACGAAATCCGCGACACCAGAAATTCCCGACCCCGCACGGGCATAAAATGCAACTGGACTACGTTGTAAAATCGTCGAGATGATTGTCAGTTGGCTGCCGTCATCGATCGCCTTAAGAATATCAACCCCGCCGGTTCCGAACTCCGCCCTCCCGGATGCGACTTCCTTTAGGACATTTCGATATTTCCCGTCAGAGCCGAATGCCGATCGAATTTCAACGTCGAGGTCGGCCCCCTTATAAAACCCTTGCCACTTGGCGGCATAGTAACCGGCAAATTGAAACTGGTGATCCCAGCGAAGTTGCACCACGACCTTGTCAACCGCACTCGCCCTTCCAGTGATGGCAACTGACACCAAAAGAAGAATAGTGCACAGAGCTGTCAGTCTTGCCATCAACCGAATGAGTGCCATTCAACTCGCTCGCTAGTTTCTGAAACAACTAGAGTTAAATATCAGCACAATTCTTGAGGTTTGTCCTCCGACTTTAATCAAGTTACTAAAGCGTTCGCATCCACGTCAGCTCTTTGCGAAAGACACGCAGAAGTTATTGGCTGGCATGTCATGAAGTTCCGGCATTAGAAACCCTTGCTCCAGCGCGAGCTCAGAAATCCTTTCCAAACTGCGAACACCCCAACGTGAATCTTGGTCTTGGAGCCATTTGTCGAAACGCACATTGCCTTCGGCCGTATGCTTACCATTTCGTTTAAAGGGCCCGTAAAAAATCATCTTTCCACCTGTTTGCAACACCCGCCCAGCGCCAGAAACAAGTCCTTCGGTGACTGCCCATGGCGAGATATGAACAACATTCGCGGAAAATACCGCAGTGATCTGATCCCTCTTACCCACCGGCCAGTTATCGAGCGAGGCATCGAGCGCGCGCGGTGACAGCGGTCGTGGCTCTTCGCCAAGGGCCGACCAAGCCGCAATACTTGCGAGCGCCGATTCGGCTGGATCGGTCGGCAACCATCGCCTCGGGCTCAACTCCGGCGCAAACCATGCTGCGTGCTGCCCAGTGCCGGATCCGATTTCAAGCACAGTACCGTCGACCGGCAACACCTGGCGTAAGATCGCAAGCAGTGGTTCCCGGTTTCGCCCAGCTGCGGGCGCTTCACGGGCAGCGGTTTGATCGACCATATAAACTCCTGTTCTAGCGATACTGATAAGCACAGTACCAGCCCTAGTACAAATACAACTTTTTAGTCGTACTTTTTCGTCCCACAGTGAAAAAGGTCTTGGGTTTATTTAACAAATTTTTTAAGATGTATCCTGATTGCTCAATACCAATGATGTCTTAGGAAATGCGACTTTCAAAGTATAAATATTTAGCGGAAGACCTGCTGCGGCGAGCGGCTAAATCGTCGTGCGGGAGGTGCCCACTCAGTCAGAAAATTTCTCCGGAAACATTCGATTTGCCACAAGCGATTGAACAATGTGGCTGCGAAAAAATTCGGGCACTCCTGCAACATATACAAAGCATTCGCGAACAAGAGGCTGAGTTCGAGAGACACTAACAGCCGATTTCATTGGGGTTTTTGCGGTCTCCATTTTTGGTTCTCGGCTCCCTTGTCACCCTATTGCGCTGTCATTCCGCCATCGACGACCAAGCTGGACCCAGTCATGAAGGCGGCATCATCCGATGCAAGGAAAAGAATTCCCTTGGCAATATCGTCAGCTTCGCCGTGTCGGCCGATGGGGTGAGCCGCGATTGAGAATTCGCGGGCTTTCTCGGTATCGTTAGTCCCCAAAAACGCAGCCCGCCCGACAAAAGTTTGATCTCCCATGTCGGTTTCGATGACACCCGGGTGAATGGAATTAACGCGGATCTTGTAACCTTGGCGTCCGAACACCAGAGCGGTCGATTTGGTGAAAGTCGTCACACCGCCTTTGGTCATAGAATAAAGCGGATCAATCGTTGAGCCGACCAAACCGGCGATTGAAGAGGTATTTACAATGGCGCTGCCATGGGGGCTCGACGCACCGCGCGCGCGCAGTGCCGGAAGTGCCATTTTCGTGCCCAAGAAAACCCCCGTCAAATTGACCGCGACCAGCTTGTGCCACTCATCCATAGTCACGTCTTCGAGGGGGCGCCCAATGAAGATACCGGCATTGTTAACCAGAACATCGAGCCCACCGAACCGTTCGACCGCATCGTCAATCGTGTTTCGCCACGCCTCTTCGGATGTGACATCGAGATGCGAATAAACCGCGTCGCCGCCAGCGTTGGTGATTTCCTCCGCCGTGCGCCGGCCCACGTCGTCCAACACATCGCCTATCACCACTTTCGCACCCGCTTCGGCCATCAGCCGCGCAGTCGCCCCACCGATCCCGCGCGCGCCGCCGGATATCAGGGCCACCTTCCCATCCAATCGATTCATCTCTCGCTCCTTATTCAAAAATCATTTGCAGAACGGTACGGCACGACCGCCGGTCTCACCAAATGGATTCCGCGCTTAATTGGCACCAGGCCGTTGGAAATTGTATCCGCGGCAGACAGCGCATTTTCCGGAGCGCCGCGAAGTGCTATGAAACCCGGTATACCGTCTGGAAATCGCACGGACCTTAACCATGCAGCTAGCCGACGCCTTGCGCCTCGCGATTTCGCATCAGAACGCCGGCCGAATTGACGCCGCGTCGGACATCTATAAGCAAATTCTTGAGGTTCAACCGGAAAACCCGATCGCCAACACCTTGATGGCTCGCATTCGAATGCGGGCAACCGACATTATCGGCGCTGAGGGCCTGTTGGCGATTGCGATCAAGGCCGCTCCTGACTACATCCAGGCGCACGCGACTCTGGGCGAGTGCCTGACCCGCAGAGACCAGCCCGCCTTGGCGACGCACGCGTACCGTCGGGTGGCGATCTTGCAGCCGGATCACAAAGCCGCCCTGCTGGAGCTTGGCAATCTTTTACAAAATGCCGATCGCCTCGAAGAAGCGGCAACACTTTACCGGCGACTGCTTCGGATCGATCCGAATTGGGCGGTCGCGGCGAATAACTTGGCCCAGGGTGAACTGAAACTCGGTCACCCGGAACCTGCATTCGAGTTGACTGAAGGCATTCTGAGCCGTGATATCGCCAATGTGCGCGCCAACGCATTGCGCTTGGCGGCGTTGCAACAATGGGGTCGTTTAGAGGAGGTCGATGAACGGGTCAGGCTCGGAGAATGTGCGCGGGCCATCGAGTTCGATCTACCCGATGCCTGGACGGACTTTGGCGCGTTCAATGCCAACCTTTCGCGTGATCTGCACGAACACCCCAATCTGGTCGCGGACTGGGACCCAATGCGGCGGGCCCTGCGAGGCGGCAGTGCAATCCCGCAATTCGATGAGCACCACACCCCCGTGATCGACGCTTTCATGGCGATGCTGAACACCCGGATCGAACAGTACATAACCGAGCTTCCGGAGCGGGCCGCCCATCCGTTTCTCGGCCGTAAGCCGTCTGGGTCTTATCGGTTGGAAATCTGGGGCAATATTCTTTCAGGCGATCACTTCCAGAGCGCGCATATTCATAATCTCGGGTGGATGAGCGGTGTCTACTACGTCACCGTCCCGGAAAGCATCCACGGAGAAGACGAAGAGCGAGCCGGTTGGCTCGAGTTCAATCGCCCTGGTTATGGCATTCCCTATAGCGGGCCGGAGGGGCTGCCGGCGATCTGTCCAACGGCGGGCCAAGCAATGTTTTTCCCATCCTATGTCTGGCACCGCACCCTGCCCTTCACCGGTGATGGAGAGCGGATCTCGATCGCCTTCGATTTGATCCCAACAGAGTGAAAGCCATCAATTACAAGAACCGCCGAGTGACACGTTCCTCGTAGTCGCGCTCGAAAATCATTTCGTCGTTCTCGTAGGCCTCCAAGCGCCCCGTCACATAGAACCAATCGGCATCTGCTGTCATGTGGGCGTGGGTTTCCGTGCGGGCACGCCAGGTGCCGCGTTCCTGCTCTTCCGTCCAGTGCGACGACACCGCGCAAGAGAGCGGATCATCCGCGCGGATCGTGTGCCGCTCACGGGCAATACTTGCGGTAATCAGGCCATGCTCCGGATTGCGCGATTTGCCGAAATCATCGTGGATCTCGACTGTCGTCGCGCCGGTGGCAACATCGGTCGACACGGTGCGCCGGTTGGTCGGTGCCCGCAATTCCTCCCGCGCAAGCGGCGGGGCGGTTTCGGCCGCTTCGAAACTTGGACTGTCATCCCGTCTCGGCGGGCGTTCCGGTAAGGTCATTCGGCTGGTTCCGGCGCGCACCGTCAGAGTGACTGGTTCCGGAGCCGGCCAGATTAGTGGCCAGTAAGCGGTTGAGAGCGCCAGCCGGATCCGCTGACCCGGCGCGAACACGTAGCCAACATCATCCAATTTCACTTTGGCGATATACCAATGACCTGGCTCCAGCGTTTCCGGGTCCTCGTGGCCGTTGCGGTGCGCCAGGTTCAGGACACCGTAGGTAACCCGGGTCGACGCCCCGCCCGGAGCCACGTCACAAAGCCGAACAGCCAGATTGGCGAGCGGTCGGTCGGATTTGAACTCAACCGTCAACTCAGCAGCTCCCAAGATCTCAACCGGTCGATCCAAGGGTGGGCTGTCAAAGCATAGGGACCCTCCGTCATCCCATCTCTGATCGGTTGGCGCTTCTGGGCCAAGCCAGATGGCGCAGTACTCTCCGCCAGCGGTTCCAACCGTTGCCGGCGATGCGATGACCATCTCGACCCCAGCGCCAGATTGCTCACCAAGGCCGCCCTGGTTCAGATACATCACCCGCGAGTGAATGCGCGGCGTCGGCCAATACTCTTCCGAGACCCAGCGTCCCGGCCGCCACTCATAAAACGGTGCAGGCGCCACCCCCTCTTGCAAGTATGCCCGATAGAGCGGTTCGTCCATGATCCCAGTCTCGATCCCCTTCAGCCATTGATCCCACCAGCGAAGCGCTTCTTTTAAGAAGCCGATTCTCGGGCCCGGAACCGCGAAATGCGGATATTTGTGCAGCCAGGGCCCAACAATTCCCCGCCTTGGCGCCGTCAACCTGCCCAGCATTCGAGGAACTGCATTGGAGTACGCGTCACCCCAACCGCCAACGGCAAGCACGGCCGCCTCGACCCGTCCCGGATCCTCACAAATTGAGCCATGCTTCCAGTAGTCGTCTCTGGTCGGATGTTTCAGCCAATCGCAGATCAGCAACGGCTCGTTGCGCAGTCTCTCAAGCCACATCTCTCGCCATTTCTCTCCGACCAAAGCCGGGTCCGGCGGGCGCGAGGAATAAGCGAACATGGTGGAGGACCAACCGAAATTCTCCAAGAGCATGCATCCGCCCTTGTAGTGAATATCGTCGGCATAGCGGTCATCGGTCGAGCACAGCGTGACCACCGCCTTCAAGGCTGACGGCTGACGGTAGGCAACCTGCAGGCCGTTGAAACCACCCCACGAGATGCCGATCATGCCGACGTTGCCATCGCACCACGGCTGGGCCACCAGCCAGTCGATCACCTCCAGCGCGTCGTCCTGTTCTTGGGCCAGATACTCGTCCCACATCAAACCATCGGACTCGCCGCTGCCCCGCATATCGACGCGAATGCAGGCGTAGCCGTTGCCGGCAAAATACGGATGGGTCAGTGCGTCGCGCACGGCCGTGCCATCGCGTTTCCGATAGGGCAGGTACTCCAGGATCGCCGGGACCGGGTTCGCGGGTGCGTCCTCCGGCATCCAAATCCGCGCCGCCAATCGGCAGCCGTCGACGAGCGTGATCCACTCGTTCTCAATTTCTCGGATCTGGTGCGGGAATTGGCCGACGACGTTCATTCTTGATCCTTCATCGGCTACAAACATCCAACGTCTTCCCGGACTTGACCCGGGATCCGTAGCCGAATTATTCGCGGACGAAGATCCCGGATCAAGTCCGGGATGACGAAGTATGAGCCATCAGCTGGCAGCACCGCGTGCTGCCAAAAGCCGGTCGAGCCAATCGGGGTCCATCTCCGGAACCGAGGACAACAGCAGCTCCGTGTATTCGTGATGCGGTGGGGACATCACTACATTCTTCTCACCCGCCTCGACCACCCGGCCTTGCAGCATAACCACCACATCGTCAGCGATTGCCCGCACCGTGGCCAGATCATGAGTGATAAACATATAAGAGACGTGTAATTCGTTCTGCAGGCGTTGCAACAGCTTCAGAATTTCCTCAGCAACGAGCTGATCGAGCGCCGAAGTCACCTCGTCGCAAATGATCAGGTCCGGCTCGGCGGCAAGCGCCCTGGCGATACAAATGCGTTGCTTCTGGCCGCCCGACAGCTCACCCGGAATTCGGTCAATATACGTGTCTGGGTCCATCTCGATTAGGTTCAAAAGCTCGCGGATCCGCTCTTCCTTTTCCGCACCAGTTTTCCCGAGATAGAACTCGAGCGGCCGGCCGATAATGTCGCGGATCCGTTGCTTCGGGTTCATCGCCGTATCGGGCATCTGATAGATCATCTGCAAGCGGCGAAGCTGATCGCGAGAGCGTTGCGGCAACGCGCCCGGAACCTCAACGCCATCGAACTTGATGACACCCTGCATCGGCGGAAGCAGACCGGTGATTACGCGGGCGAGCGTGCTTTTGCCCGAACCGGACTCACCAACAACCGCGACCGTGTGACCGCGCCTGATTTCAATGCCGACGTCTTCCAAAACCTTCACCCCGCCGCCATAGCTGGCGGTAACCCCTTCGACTTCCAGGAGCGGGCGCTGGCCGGGGACTTCGACCGGGTGGTCTTTTTGAAAGGAGCGAACCGCCAGCAGTTCGCTGGTGTATTGCTCCTGCGGATTGGCCACCATTTCCCGGGTATTGCCTTCTTCGACCAGGTTGCCGTGGCGCAAGACCATGATCCGATCCGCCATCTGAGCGACCACGGCCAAGTCATGAGTGATGTAGATGGCGGCAGTGTTGAACTGGCGCACTACGTCACGGATCGCCGCGAGCACCTCGATCTGGGTCGTCACGTCGAGTGCGGTGGTCGGCTCGTCGAAGACGATCAGGTCTGGTTTGCAGGCCATCGCCATCGCTGTCATCGCCCGCTGCAACTGGCCGCCTGAGACCTGATGTGGGTAGCGGTAACCGATGGTGTCCGGGTCGGGCAGCTGCAATCGAGCGTAAAGATCCTTGGCGTCGCGCTCGGCCTCCGCATTGCTCAGAATGCCATGCTGCACCGGCGCTTCGGAGTATTGATCGATCAGCTTGTGGGCCGGGTTGAAGGCCGCCGCCGCGCTCTGGGCCACGTAGGAGATGCGGGCACCACGCAATTTGCGCTTGGTGTCCTCGTCGGTCGTGGTCAGGTCAATTCCATCAAAGATGATCTCGCCGCCGGTGATACGGCAGCCGGGTCGTGCAAAACCCATGGCCGCGAGGCCGATGGTCGACTTGCCCGCACCCGATTCACCGATCAGCCCCAGCACTTCGCCGCGATGCAGTTTCAAATCGATGCCATGTACGATCTCATGCCACTGTTCGTCCGCCTGACCCTCGATGCGCAGGCCGCGCATCTCGACAAGCAGGTCGCCGAATTGGCTGTCTCCACCGCCGTTGTTGCTAGTGCTCATCGCGCAACCCACTTGTTTTGTGCAGGAACCAGTCGACGACGAAATTCACGCCCACCGTCAGCAACGCGATCGCCGCCGCCGGCAACAGGGGTGTGATATCGCCATAGGTGATCAAAGTGGCATTGTCCCGCACCATGGAGCCCCAATCGGCGGTCGGCGGCTGGATGCCGAGCCCGAGGAAACTGAGCGCGCTGATGAACAGGAATACGAACACGAACCGAAGCCCAAACTCGGCGACCAACGGCGGCATCGCGTTCGGCAGGACTTCGCGACGCATGATCCACCAAAGCCCCTCGCCTCGCAGGCGCGCGGCCTCGACGTAGTCCATCACGACGATGCCCTGGGCCACCGCGCGTGACAGCCTATACACACGGGTCGCATCCAGAACCGCGATTACCAGCACCATATTGATGATCGAAAGGCCGAATATCGTCAGCAAGACCAATGCGAAAATCAGGCTCGGGATTGACATCAGAACATCGACGACCCGGCTCAACACTTGATCGACCCAGCCGCCAACGGTGGCTGCCAGGAACCCGGTAACCGACCCCAAAAGAAAGCAAAGAGTCGTGGTCAGGAAGGCAATGCCAATTGTGTTTCGAGCGCCGTAGATCAATCTCGTCAGCATGTCGCGCCCAAGATTGTCGGTCCCAAGCACATACGTTCCACCCCAGACTTCGTAGGAGTCTCCGACGATTTCGGTCTCGCCGTAAGGCGCCAAGACTGGGGCCAATAACGCGACGGCTGTATAGACCAGGACAACTGTGACCCCAAATTTCGCGGTCAAAGGCGCTTCGGCGAGGGATTTAAATACTCTTTGCATTCTCTGTCCCTCCCGTCACTTTGGATGCAACAGACGAGGATTGGTCAAAATCGCCGCCACGTCTGCTGAGAGGTTGAGAAGAATATAAACACCGGCGAACACCATTCCACTTGCCTGGACCACCGGTAGGTCGCGTTTGGAAACCGAATCCACCATCAATTGCCCCAGACCCGGGTAGACGAAGACGAACTCGACAACGACCACACCGACAATGAGATAGGCGAGGTTGATCACGATCACATTGATGATCGGAGCCCAGGCATTGGGTAGAGCGTGATGCACGATGATCCGCGTCTTGCTGATACCCTTTAAGCTCGCCATCTCAATATAAGGGCTTGCTAACAGATTTATGATCGCCGCCCGGGTCATGCGCATCATATGCGCTACAACCACCAAGGTAAGCGTGACCGCAGGCAGGGTCAGGCGGTAAACTCGCTCGGCAAAACCGTGTTCATCTCCAAGATTGGCAATGCTTGGAAGCCAGCCAAACTTGACCGAAAAGAACAATATCAAGATATAAGCGACAAAAAACTCCGGCGAGGATATCGATGTCAGTGTGACGATATTCACGATCCGGTCATAGATACCATTGCGATACAACGCAGCAAGGACGCCAAGCGTAAGCGCCAAAGGCACCGCAATAACCGCCGCATAGGTCGCCAGAAACAACGTATTGCCGAACCGTGCACCAACCAGTTCGGCGATCGGTCGCTTGTTGGCCAACGACGTTCCCATGTCGCCTTGCAACATGCCAAAGAGCCAATTTATGTAGCGCTCATGCGGCGGCAGATCGAGGCCGAGCTCTCGTCGGAACGCGGCCACGGTCTCCGGCGTCGCCCCCTGTCCAAGGATCTCCTCGGCCAAGTCGCCCGGAAGCAGCTCGACACTGAGGAACAGGATCAGAGAGACGGCGATAATCAATAGGAGGCCCAGCACCAAGCGCTGGGCCACCATTGTTAGGATGCTAGACATCGGTTGAGGTCAATGGATCAGGCGAACCACCAACGCTCAGCGAATTTCATTCCGTCGACGTCCCAGTTACCCGCCAACTTACTCGGCTGGGCAACCTTATCGGATGCCGCGAAGACGTAGTTCGCGAACATCGGTACGACAACACCGCCGTCGTTCGAGACGATCTCCTGCATCTCGTAATACATCGTGCGACGCTTGGCGACGTCGAGCTCGGCCCGGGCCGCGACCAGGAGTTCGTTGAACCGGCCATGTTTCCAGAACGTATCGTTCCAGGAACCGCCAGCGGCATAGGCAGTTGTGAACATCCAGTCCTCGGTCGGACGACCACCCCAGTAGCACGCGCCCCAGGCCTTCTTCATCCATACATTCGACCAGTAACCGTCATTCGGCTCGCGAACGACTTCGATCTCCACACCAGCAGCAGCCGCACTCGCCTGATACAGCACTGCTGCATCAACCGCACCCGGATACGCCGCGTCGGCAGCCGAGAGCTGAACCTTCAGGTTCGACGCACCGGCTTTCTTCAGATGGAACTTCGCCTTGTCCGGATCGTAGCCGCGCTGCGCCAAATCTTTGGCGTGATACTGGTTCGACGGTGAGATCGGGTGATCGTTACCAGCCACGCCGTGGCCGCGCAGGACCTTCTTCACCATTTCATCGCGCTTCAAGAGATACTTCAGCGCCAGACGAATATCGTTGTTGTCGTAGGGTGCTGTGTCGGTGCGCATTGGGAAGGTGTAGTGCTTGAAACCCACCGTCTCCATGACATTGATGCCGGGCTTGCGCTTCAGAAGGTGTACCGTCTTAAGGTCGATACGGTCGGCCGCATCGACTTCGCCGGTGGTCAGCGCGTTCTGACGTGCCGCCACGTCGATGATCGAAATCAGCTCGACTTCGTCAAAATTGGCCCGGTCGGACTTGAAGTAGTTCGGGTTGCGCTTGAAGGTCGTACGCACGCCGGGATCAAACTTTTCGAGCACGTAGCCGCCGGTCCCGATACCATCGGTCGGATTGATCTTGCCGTCCTTCGACGGTTTGATGGCGATATGATAGTCGCTCATGATGTACGGGAAGTCGGCATTGCCGGCCTCCAACTCGACGACGATCGTGTCCTTGCCGTCAGCCTTGATCGACTTGACCTGCTTCAGCAGGGACTTCGCCGGTGATTTGGTGTCTTTGCCCTGGTGGTGGGCGACGGAAGCGAGAACGTCTTCGGCCTCAAGCGATTTGCCGTTATGGAACTCAACGCCTTTGCGCAGCTTGAAAACCCACTTCTTGGCATCGGGCGAGGCTTCCCAGCTCTGCGCCAGTTCCGGCTGGATCGCCCCGTTCGCGTCGACCTCGCCCATATGGTTCTGGATCGAATAGTTGACGGCCATCGTGTAGCCGTTCTCGTAGGTCGCGGGATCCAGCGAATCTGTGGTCGAGCCGTGGGCAGAACCATAACGCAGACGACCACCCTTCTTTGCGGCACGAGCGGGTGCGATGCCAAGCCCTGGCACTGCTGCGGCAGTAACGCCAAGGGCGGTGGTCGCGGCCAGGAAGCTCCGGCGCGACAGTTTGCCCTGCGTGTAAAGGTTTTCGAGTTCCTTGATCTTCGACATGATGGGAGTCTCCCTGTTACTTTTTAAGTTCCTAATTTTTTTGTCCCCGCGACCTTTCTTAGCGAAGATCGCTTACCCCCCGGCGCCCCGTTGCATCGGGGTCGCTTTGCTTACATTCGTCATCATTGTCGCGAAAACGACAGAATGAATCAACCGGCGCTTTTCGATTTAGCCCATTATCTCGGATAGAGCCGCCAGGAGAGCATCGGTATCTTCCGGTCTGGCGACCGTGACCCGGATATAATTCTCATAACCCGGCGCCATCAATCGGCTGATCATAATACCGCGCTCTTCAAGGGCTCCAACCACATCTGCCGCCGGGTTTGGCCCTTTGGCGGTAACGAAATTCCCAACCGTCGGAAACGGGTCGAAGCCGAGTTTTTTCAGCCCCTCGACGATGCGGCCGCGCTCCTGAGCCGTCGCATCGAGAATCCCCTGCACATGCTCCATGTCATCAAGTGCCGCCAGCGCACCTGCTTGACCGACCGCATTGACGTTGAAGACGCTGCGCACTTTCTGGAACGACTCCGCCATTTCGTCGGAGCCGCAAAGCACATATCCGACACGAATGCCCGCGAGACCGTAAGCCTTGGAGAACGTCCGGAACACCACCCACGGCCCCGTCCGTTTTGCCATTGCCGGTAACAGATCCTCGCCACCCGCATGCATGCCAAATTCATGGTAGGCCTCATCAAGCACCAGCAAGACGGTGTCCGGCAACCCGGTCGCCAGGCGTTCGACCTCTGCAGCCGTAATCATCGCGCCGGTCGGATTGTTCGGCGTGGCACAGAAAACTATGCGGGTGCGATCGGTTACCGCAGCCAACATGGCATCAACGTCGTTGGCGCCATCCTCGCGAACCTTTACCGGGACCAGCGCACCGCCATTCACTTCTCGGCATTTGTAATATCCCGGGAAAGACGGAACCGGGGCTATGACTTCATCGCCCGGCATCAACGCAACCCGGCCGGCCTGCACGATGGCCTCATCGCTGCCATTGCCGATGATAATGCGGTTCTCCGCAAACCCGGTGCGCGCCGCAAGGGCCGCCACGAGGTCCCGCCACTTCGGGTCGGGGTAGTAGTTCACGACAGCACACGCCGCCTGCATCGCCGCGATCGCTTTGGGAGACGGTGGATACGGGCATTCGTTCAGGTTCATCCGACGGATTGCGCTGGCCGGCAGATTGGCCTTTTGCGCATCGCGTTGGATCGACGGCCCTCCGGCCGGGCCCATGGCCTTGATGATGGGGGTCGGAATGGTCGATGAACCGCTATCGTTCGACATGTCGGGGTGCCTCTAGGTTAAGATTTTTATCAACCTAGAGCGGGCAGTGGTGTGGCGGCAAGGGGTACTGGCTCAAATGCCCTTCAACCACGCTGCCACGCCGCGTCCAATCTCATCGGGCGAGTCTTCCTGGATGAAATGCGAGCCCTTGACCGTGATCTCGCTTTGGTTCGGCCAGCCGCGGCAAAACTCGCGCTGGGCACCGATCAGGATGGCCCCGGGCACCGCATTAACAAACAACTTCGGCGTATCGTTATTCGCCATCCAATCGGCGTAAGCCTGAACCAGTGCAACCACCTCGGCCGGCTCCCCGTCGAGCGGGATCTGGCGCGGCCAGTCCAGTGTTGGTTGGCGGGACTGGCCCGGCTCTATGTAGGGGCGGCGATGCACAGCCATCTCCGCCTCGCTCAATCCGCGCATGACTGAGCCTGGGAGGACCCGTTCCACGAAAGTATTCTTCTCCAGGATCATCTTCTCTCCTGCCGGCGAGCGAAATCCTTCGAAAACCGGCCGGGCCTCTTGGCTGAATTCATCCCAAGTCATCGGGCGGACGATCGCTTCCATATAGGCGATACCGCGAACGGCATCAGGGTGCCTGCGGGCCCAATCGAAACCGAGCGCCGAGCCCCAATCATGAATGACGAGCGTGACCCGCTCCTTGATCTCCAAGGCGTCTAAGAGCGCATCGAGGTGACGACTGTGTTCCGCGAAGGAATACCGAAATCCATTGGCGTCAGCCGCGCGTCCAGGCAGCGGGTCTGAATCCCCCATGCCAATCAGATCCGGCGCGATGCAGCGCCCGAGACCGCTCAGATGCGGGGTAATGTTGCGCCAGAGATAGGAAGACGTCGGATTGCCGTGCAGCAGAACGATCGGGTCACCTTCACCCTGCTCGACATACGCCATGCGCCGCCCGAGCACCTCCACGAAGCTCTTGTCAGGCTCAGCGGTTGAGATTTCGGCCATCGGTCTAGCGTCCCTTGAATCTAGCGTCCCTTGAATACAGGCTTGCGTTTGTTCAAAAACGCATCGAGCCCTTCTCGGCCATCCTCCGATTTGGCGGCGGCGGCAATCATCCGGGACTCGTCCTCCATCTGGGTTTCCAAGGTCTGCTCAAAGGTCCGTGAAAGCAGGCGTTTGACCATGCCATAGGCTTTGGTTGGGCCGGCCGCGAGACGGGTTGCCAGCGCGTTTGCTTCATCCATCAACGCCGCATCCGGTACAACCGTGGTCACGACCCCCCAATCAAGGGCCTCGGCAGCCGAGAGCGTTCGGTTTGTGATCATCAACTCCTGCGCCCGACGCAGACCGACCATACGCGGAAGATAGTAGGTCGACGTGCCGTCAGGAATGAGACCGGCGGCGGTATAGGCCATCTTGAATTGGGCGGATTCACCGGCGATCACAATGTCCCCGATCAAAGCTTTCGAGAAACCAGCACCCGCCGCCATCCCGTTAACCGCCACAACCAGTGGCGCTTCCATGTGTTGGAACCGAGCCACGGCACCGTGGAAGTAGGTGGTCAACTCCTTCAGCACATGGCCGATAGTGTCTTTGTTGTCGCTGAAATGCTTGAGGTCGCCACCAAAGCCGAAATTCTTGCCGGCCCCGGCTAACAAAACCGCTCGCACATCCTGATCCTCGCTGCATCGGATGGCGACATCGAGAAGCTCCTTGCCCATTGCATCGTTCAGAGCGTTACCCGCTTCGGGCCGGTTCATTGTGATGCGAGCAACCCCGTCGCTCAGCTCAAAGATCAACGCCTCATAGGCCATGGAGTGCTCCCTTGTTCGGTCTTGATTGTCCCGCATGGTAGCCCGTTTCAGTAACAACAAGAGCGAAACTGTCCCGTGCTTCCGCTCCATCAAAGCGGTGCCGTCGCTTGTTCTAGCCACACTAAATTCTCGCCACTCAGCTCTGACATTAGCGCATCCCGCACTCGGGCATGGTAGGCATCGAGCCACTCGATCTCTCCCATGTCCAACAATGCCAAGTCGATCAAGCGGCGATCGATCGGCGCCAAGGTTATGGTTTCGAACTCCAGCATCGGGCGCTCTCCGCCTAGCACTTCGACCGGCCGTACGACTAACAGATTCTCTATCCGAATCCCGTAGGCGCCGGCCTTATAATAGCCGGGCTCATTGGAGATGATCATGCCCGGCATCAGGGCGGCGTCACCACCGCGCTTGGAGATCCGCTGCGGGCCCTCGTGAACCGACAGGTATGAGCCGACACCGTGGCCTGTCCCATGGTCGTAGTCCCGCCCGGCCCGCCAGAGTGCAGCGCGCGCCAGAACATCAAGCTGACCACCGGTCGTGCCCTCGGGGAAGATTGCGGTGGCGAGTGCGATATGGCCTTTCAGGACGAGTGTGAAATTTTCTCGCGCTTCAGCTGAGGGCTCACCGATGACAACGGTTCGGGTAATGTCCGTTGTGCCATCCAGGTATTGCGCGCCACTATCGACCAAATAGAGCTCCCCCGGGCCAAGCATCCGGCTGGTCTCATCCGTCACCCGGTAATGCACGATGGCGCCATTTGGGCCGGACCCGGAGATAGTGTCGAAGCTCAAGTCCCGGAACAACGCACCCTGATCGCGGAACGCAAGAAAGCGATCGGAGGCCATCATCTCGCTAATTGAACCGTTTTCAGCGGTCGCCTGAAGCCAGTGGAGAAACCGGGAGACTGCGACCGCATCGCGCCGATGAGCCGTTCGCGTGCCGGCAAGTTCGGCTTCGTTCTTACAGGCCTTCGGAAGGGTAATCGGATCACCTGCCGATGCGATCGCGCCGTCCTCGGCCTCGAACCGATCGAAGACCCAGGACGGCGCCGTTGCCGGATCGATCCGGAGTCGTGATCCGGAAGTCGCAAGCTTTTCAAGCACACCGGTCAGGGCTTCCCGGGGCGAGATCATCACGCTATTGCCGAGATGGGTCCGGGTTTCAGCCCCCAACTTGGCCTCATCAACAAATAGCTCTACCGAGCCGTCTTTGTCCAAAATTGCGAAAGACAGCGGGAAAGGCGTGCGCGGCACGTCGGAGCCGCGGATGTTCAAGAGCCAGGCGATGGAGTCCGGGGCCGACAGAAACACCGCGTCCTGACCGTCACTCACCAAGCTTTCGGCGATCCGGCGCCGTTTGTCGGCACTTTCCTCACCGGAATACTCAATCGGATGCGGCACGACCGGTTCCATCGGCGGCGGTGGCCTGTCGGACCAGATCGCATCAACGGGGTTTTCTTTCAGGGCGACCAGTTCACCGCCGGCTTTCTCGGCCGCCTTCCGCAAGCGCTTGACGCCGTCCAAGGTGTGGAGCCATGGGTCATACCCAAGCTTTCCGCCTTGGCCTAGATGTTCCGCGATCCAGTCATCTGCGGGCTCATCCGTCACATGTCTGGTGGTGAAAATCTCCGTGTCGACCTGATCACGCACCTGGAGCGTGTACCGCCCGTCGATAAAGATCGCGGCACCTGTAGCCAGAACAATCGCCTGGCCAGCGGAACCGTTAAAGCCGGTCAACCAAGCCAGCCGCTCGGCATTGGCCGGCACATATTCGCCCTGATGCTCATCCCCGCGCGGCACGACAAAACCGTCGACACCGAGGACGCCGAGCCGAGCTCGCAAGGCCTCTACCCTGTCCGTCATCTGCATTTCCGCCCCCGAATTCGGCATCAACGATCTCCCACGATTCCATGAATTTGAACTTACGGACAGGACGCGCAGGGGACAAGCCATCGAATGGGGTGAAATCCTATCCTAAAACCGACGGTTCGGCCCTCCGAGAGTCGCCTTTAAAACTATGCGATTTATGCATTTCAGGGCTGCGAAAATCACACTTCGGAAAGCCGCTACTAAGGATTAACTGAGGAACACAGGGCCGCAGCAATTGCCGGCACAACATCCCCCATAAACATAGTCACCGGGGGCAGGAACGAGGAGATACGCTATGTATGCTACAACTTTTTCAGGCTGGATGAACCGTGCCGTCGTACTGAGCGATGGAGCCTCGAACCAAGCCCTTGAGACTATCCTGACCGCCGAGTTCAGGTTGGCCAATCGCCCCACTCTCATGACCTTGCTCGTGCGAGCCGTACAGAGTCTTGTCGGCCGGGTTGCCCCGGAAAAGCCAGTGACGGTCTCTACGGTTCTCCCGTTCTCTGGTTCGACCGTCAAATCGGGCTCGTCTGGGTACGAAAATATCCTTCCGACGGCAGCCAACACACAAGGCCGCGCCCGCGTCGCCTGACACTGGCGTAAAACGACGCTCCAACCCTCTGACGAATTGCCTTCTAAAGATTTGGCAGCCATGCATCTGGTGCGTGGCTGCCATTTCGATTTTTAACTTCCAAATCACAGCTATCAGGCATATTGTATCTGGTATACCAGAATGCAACAGCTTGCACGGAGCATGATCATGTACACCGAGAGCTTCACCAAATGGCTTCAGCCGGCCGTCAATCCAGGCGCCGAAGCTTCGAACCAGAATATCGAGAAAAGTATTGTGGTCACCCGGTACATGCCATTGCCCGATGTCTGGGGAACACTTTCGGAGTTCTTCAAGCGTAATATGGTTACGCGCAGTCCTGAACAGGGCGAAACCAATATGGCGACGGCTATTCATCCCGTCGAGGTTCACGCAAGCGCTGCAGTAAACCGAAACGACCACGCGCAAGTCGCATAGTATTTAAGAAGCCTCGGCTTTCGCACCCTAGTACCTCCCTGATCCCTATAAGGATCCCCTATGGGCGCTGATTCAGCGTCCATTTTTTTACGTCCATTTTCGCATCAATTAAGAATTTTTTTACGAAATTGGTTCCACACATGCGCTCTATGCATTGCTGCACTGCAAATATATCTATTTTCACGCATGCCTACGCTCCTTAGATTAACACTCAACGACGAGACATTCCCCGGGCCGCACAACGCGACCTAATCTTCCAGATGAGGAGCCCGATCATGAACCGGACACTGACAGCCTTCCAGACCACAGCCACTCACCCGATTGCCAACACTGACAACTACGAGTTGGCTCGGCTGACACATGCCAAACTGATCCAATACAGGCGCGCCGCCGCTGTCGAACGCGCGACCGCTGTCAAGGAACTCGCTGACATGCTTTTCGGCTTTGTCGCGACCGCCACCAAGCGCATCCTTGCAAGCCGCCGCACCCTGAAGAGCCTCGAGCAACTCGACGCCCGCACGCTCGCCGATATCGGCATCGAACGGTCTGACATCCCGGCGATCGCGCGTGCCATCCGCGAGACCGGTGGATCGGTCATGGCAGGCGCGCCGGTTACCATCACGACTGCCTCCGAGACGGCTGTCAATGTTGCCAACACAACCGAACCACAGCGACAGGTCGCCTGATCCCTCCCCTCCCTCCCTTGGGAGATCTATCGCTAGTCGCAAACCGGCGGACCGAGATATCGGCCCGCCGGTTTTTCGTTTCAGGGACATCTGGTCGGATATTCAGAGCAACTGAGTACTTACGCCGAGCGTCAAACTGGCAGATGCGAGGCGCTGATCGAGCGTTACGAGTGTCTGGCCTTGGTCGCCAGCAACAGCCAGGTGCAGAGCATCATCTGCTCGAAGGCCAAGCGCATGTTGATCCGCAAATCTCGCGGCAGTGCGAAAGTAGGCACCGGAAATCGGCAGAATGGTTAAAGAGTCGGATACCAATCGGGCAAACATGGCCAATGCAGCAGCACGATGTTCCATTTCAAGCTGACCGGTTCGCATCTTTATTGATAAGACTGAAGACAGCTCCGTTGTTACCCAATCGCTCACAAACAAATCCCCTGGCTGCTGGGCGCCAAGCCATGTTTGCACGCGCGAAGTTGCGATCTCATTCGTAAGGGCTGCTACCAATACCGACGTATCAAGATACGCCATCAGTACCGGTCATCGTCACGCATGCCTCGAGTGAAAACGGCAGCTGGAGTATTCTGGCGCGGCATAGCGTCGGTCATTTCGCGCAGGCTTGAGGCCTCAATTTTCCGGCGGGCCGCCTTTATCGCCGTCAGTTGGGCTACCGGCGTGCCGCGCCGCGTGATGTTGATCGCATCGCCCGCCTCCACTTGCGAGACGAGCTCACTCAAATGCGCCTTTGCATCAGCGAGTTTGACGGTGTTCATAGCGAAACCTTATGACCATTTAGTTGGTCACTTATACCAATTTGGTGCAAATTCAGCAATTAACACGCGCCGGATCGGATCACCCCACCCTGATCGCTTCCATCGCCCGTCGCCGCTCATCAGGGATTTCAGTCGACCGATTGGTCTCGCGTTCGACATAAACATGGACGAAGTGACCGACTGCCGCCGGCTCTTCATCCCCCTGACGAAACAGGCCGATTTCATAAGTGACGCTTGATCGGCCGATTTTAACGACACGGATCGCGGCGTCGATCACATCGGGAAAACATATTGGGCGAAAATACTGGCACTTGGTTTCGACGACGAAGCCAATGACCGGGCTGTTATGCATGTCGAGCCCACCGAACTCGATCAAATGAGCCGCAACGGCGGTGTCAAAGAACGAGTAATACTGCACGTTGTTAACATGGCCGTAGATGTCGTTATCGATCCAGCGGGTCGGGATCGCAAGCTGCCAGCGGAAATCTGCGCGCCGCTCTTCGCGCGGTTCCGGCACGCTCAGGTACCCCTCAAGAAATCGATCATCGCGTCCAGTGTTTCATCGGGCTGTTCCACCAGCATCATGTGGCCGGCGCCTTTCAGCACCATGGTCTCGCAGGTGCCGAGGGCTTCAAGCAAGCTGCCCGTTGTCCGCACCGGGGTCATGCGATCGTCTTCACCCATCACCAGGAGCGTGCGACAAGTGACCCGAGCGGCCGCTTCTAGCCCGGCCGTGTAATCGTTAGAGGCCGCAAGATCCTTGGCCAGGACCTCCAGGTTCCCGGCTTCCAGCAGCCGTAGGCCGCCGCCGGCGGCCCAAGCCCCCGGCGCGCGATGGCCACCGATTTGGGCCCGCCTGCCAAATCCCCAACCGATCATAATCTCGATGGCGGAATGGTCTCCGTTTTGCGCCGCCTCCAGCAAGGCCGGATTGACCGCGATATGATTATTGGTGCCGAGCAACAGGAGTGCCGCCGCCCGCTCACCCAGCCGAGCCACGGTTTCCAACGCGATCATCGCACCCAACGAATGGCCCGCGATAGAGATGCTGCCGGGCGCCTGGGACACGCCGGCCGCGTCGGCCACTGCGATCACCCAATCGGCAATCTCTTCGACGGTCATCAACGGCTTACCGGCGGAACGCCCGTGCCCTGCCAAATCAAGTGCCAGAACCGAATACCCACGATGTGCGAAATACCGGGCCTGCATCGCCCAAACCGTATGATCCATGCCAGCGCCATGCACTAAGACCAGCACCGGCAGATTGGTGTCAAACGGCCGCCCGCCCGTCGCCGCGAAGGCCGGCGTTCCCGCCACAGTCAATTCCATGATTTCAACTCGCTTTACGTACAGTCGCGGCGCGCAGAGCTTGCCTCAGGTCCTCGATAATATCGTCCGGTTCCTCCAGCCCAACAGAGAGTCGCACCAGATCCTCGCCCAAGCCAGCTGCTTTCATGGTCTCGGCGTCCATTTGCTGGTGGGTGGTGCTGGCTGGATGGATCACCAGCGACTTAGCGTCACCAACATTGGCCAGATGCGACCAGAGCCGGAGGCGCTCGATAAACGCCCGCCCGGCGTCTCGCCCGCCCTTGATACCAAAGGCAAGCATCGAGCCCGGTCCCTTGGGCAACAACTTTTGCGCCAACGCATGGTCTGGATGGCTTTCCAGTCCCGGATAGCTGACCCATTCAACCGCATCCGAGCCATTCAGGAAGGCCGCGACCTTTTTTGCATTTGCCACGTGCCGATCCATGCGCATCGGAAGGGTCTCAATCCCTTGCAGGATATGGAAGGCGTTGGCAGGACTGAGACAAGCACCAAAATCACGCAACCCCTCGGCCCGGGCGCGCATGATGAAGGCTTGTGGGCCGTACTCCTCGGCAAAATCCAGGCCGTGGTAACCGGCGTAGGGCTCGGTCAATGTTGGAAATTTGCCGGATGCCTCCCAATCAAATTTTCCGCCATCGACAAGCACGCCCCCGATCGCCACCCCATGGCCACCCAACCACTTGGTTGCGGAATGCATGACGATGTCGACCCCGTGCTCAAACGGCCGGCAGAGGTACGGTGTGGCGAAAGTACTATCGATGACCAGCGGGATGCCCGCCTCGTGTGCGATCTCAGAGAGAGCCTCAAGGTCCAAGATCTCAAGGCCAGGGTTGCCGATCGTCTCGCCAAAGATCATCCGGGTTTCCGGCCGGATAGCAGCGCGAAATCCGTCCAAATCGCGCGGTGCAACTTTGGTGGTTTCGATGCCAAATCTCGGCAGAGTGTGGCTGAACAGGTTGTGACTGCCGCCGTACAGCGCACTGGAAGCGACAATGTGTGAGCCGGCCCCCATGAGTGTCGCGACCGCGAGGTGCAGGGCTGCATGCCCACTCGATGTCGCGACCGCGCCAACGCCGGCCTCCATAGCCGCAACACGTTCCTCAAGCACCGCGACCGTCGGGTTCGAGATCCGCGAATAGATGTGTCCGGCGCGTTCCAAATTGAACAACGAAGCTGCATGCTCAACGTCTCGAAAGACATAAGATGTCGTTTGATAAATCGGTACCGCTCGGGCACCGGTCAGCGGGTCAGGCTGTTGGCCGGCATGAAGGGATAGGGTATCGAAACCGAAGACATTGCCGTCGTTACTCATGGTTCGAACTCCGTTCGAATTGTGCCGTTCCCGGACGCTACCGGACAGCCTACTCTACACGAAGCGAGCACCGTTCCGGGACTGGTTTTCTGATTCAATTGGAAAATTTTCGATGCTGAAATTTAGGGCAAATTTGGTTCTGAAATTAGTTGGGGCCGCGTTCAATCGCGACCCCTTTATTATTTCTTGAGCAACCCTATTCAACTTGCCTGGGTGGTAAATAGGTATGTTAAAGCGCCAGAGTCAAGTTAACAGAGTTCGACCGTCGCCTATTGTGCCGTCCAACCGCCGTCAAGGGTGAGTTGAGTTCCGGTCATGTTCGCAGCGGCATCGGAGCACAAGAAGACGGCCGCCTGACCAATTTGCTCAACCGTTGTGAAGGTCATTGAGGGTTGTTTCTCGCCCAGCAGACTGCGCACAGCCTCGTCTTCGCTCAGTCCGTCTCGTTCGGCGCGCGCGTGAATTTGAGCCATAACCAGGGGTGTCTTCACAAAGCCCGGACAGATCGTGTTGCAGGTAACACCAGTGCCCGCAGCTTCCAGAGCCGCGACCTTGCTCATCCCGACCAGACCGTGCTTGGCAGCGATATAAGCGGCCTTTTCGACCGAAGCGACAAGACCGTGCACCGACGCGATGTTCACCACGCGCCCCCAGCCTTTCGCTTTCATGCCGGGCAGAGCGGCGCGCATGGTGTGGAAGGACGAGGACAGGTTGATCGCGATAATCGCGTCCCAAGTCTCAACCGGAAAATCCTCTATTAGAGCCGTGTGCTGAATGCCGGCGTTATTGACCAGAATATCCACGGACCCAAATCGGTCCTCGGCGTTCCGGATCAGCGCTTCGATCTGATCCGGTTTGGTCATATCGGCACCGTCAAAGGCGACATTTACCCCCGTTCGGCTCGCCAGCGCGGCACGTTCGGCCTCAATGGTAACGGCGTCCCCAAGCCCGTTCAGGGTTACGTTCGCGCCGGCGCCGGCCAAGGCATTCGCAATCGCCTGCCCAATGCCGCTCGTCGAACCGGTAACCACCGCGTTTTTACCGCGCATACTAAATCTCCCAGGGAAGTTACTTCGCATCTGCGAGATAGACCGCCGATCAAACCGACGCAAGCTTATTGAGTGGGTCGCCAGACGGTACGGATACTCTCAGAACGCCCTTGGTGTCTCGGATGTCAACCGGCTTGCCTTTACGGGTGACGACAAGCCGGCCCTCGTCGCAGAGTTTGGCCACGACCTGTTTGATGCGACGCAGCAGAGCCCGCCATGCAACCTTTTCGGATGGCTTTCCGCCAGCGGCACTCGCGATTTTTTCCAGCGACACGGGGCGGGGCTCGGCCGCGACCGTGGCTAAGATCAGGGCCTCAAATTCCTCATCGGTCGACATTCCGGCTCCAGGTCTAGGAAAATGGACAGGAAGACCTTATCTATCCGGTTGGGAGGTCACATGACAGGAACAATCGAAACCCTCTTTCTTGCCACAGCACTCTTCGTCGGGATGCATTTTGCTATGGCCGGGCGGACATTGCGCGCGATGGCAGTGGAGGCTCTTGGTGAGAATGGGTATCTCGGTCTGTATTCGGCCGTTAGCGGGGTCGCCTTCGTCTGGATGTTGCTGGCCTACGCCGACGCGCCCTATGTCGAGTACTGGGCTGACCAGGCATGGACCCGTTGGGTGCCCAACATTGTCGTGCCGATCTCTTCAATCCTGATCGTCTGCGGTTTCACGGTCGCCAATCCCACTGCGGTTGGCGGCGAACGTGCATTCGAGGACCCAAAGGGCCCACGCGGCATCCTGACAGTAACCCGTCATCCGTTCCTTTGGGGTGTCGGGCTCTGGGCCCTGGCGCATCTGGTTGCCAATGGCGACGGTGCCAGCGTCATTTTATTTGGCGGCATAACGATCTTGAGCTTCGCCGGCATGCATGCGATCGACACCAAGCGGCGTGAGCGATTAGGCGCGGAGTGGGGTCCGTTCGAACTGACAACCTCGATCATGCCGTTCCGCGCTATATTCGACGGCCGGGCAAAACTCGATTGGTCCGGTATTGGGATCATGCGAATTGGCGCCGGCTTATTGCTTTGGGCTGGCCTTCTAATCTCTCACCTGTTGATAATCGGCGCCTCTCCGCTGCCCACCTAATCCAGATGCTCCGCGATAACAACTGAAGCGTCGTCGATCAGTTCGTGTGCCTGTTTGACCATGCGAGTCAAATTGATGAAGGCGTGGCAAACACCGGGGTAAACCTTGAATTGCCCCGGCACACCGGCGGCACGCAGCTTGGCCGACATCGAAACCGAATCGTCCAGCAACGGATCAAGGCCTGCGGCGTATAAATGCGTCGGCGGCAATCCCGCCAGATTGGCCTTCATCGGCACGGCATAGGGGTCGTCGTAATCAGCCTTATCGCGCAAATACAAATCCCAAAACCAGACCATCATCGCGCGCCCAAGACCGAAAGTCCCATCGCCGAAACGGTCGTAGGACGAGGTATCGAAATCGACGCCGAAAGCACCATAAAAGCAGATCAGTGCCTTCGCCGGATCTTCGCCCGCATCCCGCATCCGGAGCGCCGTCGCCATGGCCAGATTAGCGCCCGCACTATCGCCCGCGAGCACCACTTTCGAAGTATCGAGGCCGAGCTCGCCGCCGTGACGCATGACATAACGTGTCGCCGCGAGACAGTCTTCCAGTGGCCCCGGATAACGCGCCTCGGGTGCCAGACGATAGTCGACGGCGACAATGGCACAACCGGATCGTATCGCCAGGCAACGCATGGCGCGATGATGGGTTTCCAGACTGCCGATCACCCAACCACCGCCGTGATAGAACACGATCGTCCGCATGGGACGGTCGCCTTCCGGATAAAGAATGCGCAAGCGCAGGTCGCCGCCCGGGCCGGGTATATTGGTCTCCAGCACCTCGGCCATCTCCGGCAAATCCTCGTTCCACCAGGCGCGCTCATCTTCCATGCGCTCGCGGACGTAAATCGGATCCGGGTTCGGTGGCGGCGGCGTCAGGCCTTTCTCTTCGACGATTTCGACCATGCGCGCCATTGCCGCTGCCATATCCGGGTCAAATAGGGATTTCAGGTCGTCCGCGCCATCAGTTGCGGTGGTCATCGCATCACTCCTTGATGAAATATCCGCCCGGCCGGGCGGAGAACGGAAAGCGGTTCATTTCGGGCCGACGCTCCAGCGTGTCGAGGAACCGATCGACAGCGCTAGCCTCACCCTCCCAAGGCACCATGCCATATTCATCAATACAGACTATTCCGCCCGGCACCAAGAGGGGATAGACAAAATCAAGTGCCGCACGGGTGGGGTCATGCAGGTCGGCATCGAGGTGCAGCAACGAGACCCGCAGGCCTGGATTATCGGCAACGAACCGGGGAAGTGTCTCCAAAACATCGCCCTCGATCAGCCGAACCCGCTCGACACCGGCGATCATTCCGTCGTCATTGTGTAAGTCGACCAGCTCGCGCACATGTTCAACCGGCGCTTTCCATCGCTCCTTGCCCGGGGCGGAACGGCCGGCTTTGCCCTTGTCTTCGGACGAGTGATTTA
>JABIRP010000388.1 GCA_018699735.1 Rhodospirillaceae bacterium
AGAATATTCAGAGCTTGTGCATGAAGCCGCACTGAAGCTCCTTGCCAAGTGCAACGAGTTGATTGACGAACCCAACGTCGCGCCAGTGCCGCAGAAACCGCAGACTGAGGACACTCGCAGCGCGATCACCCAAACCGCCATGCTGTATCAAGCCATGGCGGAAAATCGAGGCGTAGCGCTGAACGTCAATATTGACGACGATTTCCCGCAACTCGACTTACCCGATACCGTGATTGAGCAGGTTTTGAACAATTTGGTCTCCAATGCCATCAAGTTCACGCCGTCCGGTGGTCGCGTAACAGTCCTCGCCAAACGCGAAGATGATGGACGTGGCGCGATCCTCGTCATTTCGGACAGCGGCGTTGGGATTGAAGACAAAACGATTGGGCAACTCCAACGTGCTGAACGGGTGGAGCCCGGCAAAAGCCCGCATGGCGACGACGGCTCCGGCCTCGGTCTTTCGATCGTCGAGCAGGCGCTCAGACCCTATGGGGTTTCCCTGGAAATCTTCCGAAACGCCAATAACGGTACGTCCGTATCGCTTCAGTTTCCGGAATCCCTGAACAAAGTTTAGCGCTTCAAATCTGCGTCCCGGATCGCCTCTAGGAACCCGTCCAGCGTTCTTGGCAAATCACCCGCAAATTTGTCTTTGATGCCAAGCTCTTCAACCCAGCGGATCCGTTGCCCGGTCGCGGCAGCTGTGAAAGGCTCCACGCCAAGTTCTTCGAGCGTCTCGGCAACCGACTCCATTTCATCGGCGCGGCGCTTGGCATGTTCGACAACCCGACCCATGTGATAGGTCGCGAGCTTGCGCCAATCGAGGCCGGGAAAGCTCCCTTGTATCGAGTCCAAGACCCGATCCTGAACACCAACCCGTTCCGCCGCTGTCAGGCTTTCACAAAGGATCGCCTCCAACCCTTTCACGAACACGCTGCGGGCCATTTTCACCGTCGACGCTTGGCCGACCGCATCTCCCACCGGATCAAGTTTCATATCAAAGGGTGCCAGCCGTTCGATTACGCGTTCGACCGCAACACCTGAGAGCAGCATCGATACTTTATGTCCCCGCCCCGGCACCGTATCCATCACGGCTACATCGACATACTCTGCGCCGGAGCCTTCGACAGCTACTGCAGCGGCCTGTTTTTTGCCGGGCGAGCAGGAGTTGAGATCAAGGTAGAACTGGCCTGGTTGCAGATGCGGTGCCACCGCTTCAGCCGCAACCAACGCCTCCTTGGATGTTACGGTAGAAAACACGACCTCTGCATCCGCGACTGCGTCAGCCGGGCTCGCCGCTGGCATGGCACCGAAAGAGCGCGCTTTTTCAATCCACCCGGCCCGCGTCTCGCCCACCTCGACCAGAATATCATAGGCAGAGACCGGGCCGGCCCCCGCCTCGATAAGGCCTTTGGCGATCAATGGCCCGGCTTCCCCAAACCCAATAAAGGCAAATCTCATCATCTCTCGGCGTTCCTCGTTAGATCACACCCTTATCTCGCAGCCCCGCTATACGGGTCTGATCATAGCCGAGGTTCGACAGGATATCTTCGGTGTCAGCGCCTAGTCCCGGGGCCGGTCTGGCCGGCGCGGCGACACCCTCGGTACGGATGGGCGGTGCCGCCATTCGGAAGGTCTCGCCTGGTTCGGCCGGGTTTGGGTACTCCTGGATGCCTCCACGCTCAAGCGCGAAGGGGTTCTCCATGGCTTGGCCGATATCGTTGATCGGTGCCGCCGGAACCGCGCCTGCAAAAATCTCCAACCACTCCGAGGTCGGTCGTGCCGACAACGCCTCGTCGAGCAGTTCTTGGATTTCCTCGCGGTGCTCCAACCTGTTCTTAAACTGCAGGAAACGCGAGTCATCGGCCCATTCCGGGTGTCCCAGTTTACCCGCCAGGATCGGCCAGAACTTCTCTTTGTTGCACATCAAAAAGATCCAACCATCCGACGTCGTGTAAAGCTGACATGGCGTCAACGAAGGATGGCGCGAGCGGGGCAGACGGCCAGTATTCACGCCCTCGTTCAGATACCAGGTCGAGAGATAGCTGGTGTTATGCAGTGCCAAATCGAACAACGAGACATCAATATCGCGGCCAACCCCGTCAGACGCTCTGGCTGCAGTCAGCGCGGCCAGCAAACCGTAGGCCATCGCCAATCCCGTCATCATATCAACCACCGAAAGCCCGAACCGCGCTGGCGGGCCGCCCGGCTCACCGGTGACCGAGAACCAACCCGCTTCTGCCTGCATGAGGTAGTCGAAGCCCGGCCAGGTTCGCCTGGAACCGGTGCGACCGTAGGCCGTCAGATGGGCGCAAACGATGCGCGGGTTGATATCCTTGAGCGACGCATAATCGATCCCAAGCTTACCCTGCACATCGCCGCGCAGATTGTTGGTGACCGCATCTGCGGTTGTCACGAGCTCACGGAATACGGCCTGCCCCTCTGGCGCTTGCAAATCGAGTGTCAGGCTACGCTTGTTGACATTGAAGGAGTGAAAGAACTCGCTGTCACCGGGGCCCAAAAAGTAGGGACCGACGGCGCGCGACATGTCCCCGCCATCTCGCGGATTCTCGATCTTGATCACCTCGGCGCCTTGGTTCGCAAGATACATCGTACCGAATGGACCGGCTCCGTACTGCTCGACCGCCAGCACCCGTACACCTTCCAGCGGCTGCATTCTCAATTCCTCCAACGAGACATCCACCGCCAGGGACCGGCGGGACACCAGTGTCTTAAACCGAAAACACCGTGAACGTCACTCCACAAGCGGAGTGATGTATTATTAATTCTTTTTTGGAATTAATTAACTGTTGTTTTTCTATATTATATCTTTGTTGGAAATTCATATCTTCCTTTCATCACAGCAGTCGTTTCGAAAGGATAAGACCATGACCATAGCCCCCCACAGTTTCGTTCCGGACCATACGCCGACCCAGGCGGAGATTGATGCCGGAATTGCCCGAGGCCGCCGCCTCCAAGCCGACGCAACACTCGAGTTTTTCGGCTTGGTCGCGAAGATGCTGGGTCAGGGTTGGAACGCCGTTCTCGGACGCGGCACACATAGGTCTAGTCTATCAATCCCAACAAACCAGCCAACTGGCTGCGAAGCCGGATAAACTCTAAAACACGTCTACGAACGATCGCATGGCCAGGAAGACTTGTTCTTCCTGGTCGCGATGCGGCGTGTGGCCGCAATTTGGTAGCACCAATCGACCAAACTCGGTGTTGACCCGAGCCTCGATCTCATCAATCTGGCGAAGGGTGCCGTACTCGTCATCGAGGCCTTGGATCGCCAGTACTGGGCATTCGATACGTTCTAGAATGCCCCTTATATCCCAGTCGCGAAATCGAGGATCTAGCCAGATGTCATTCCATTGCCAAAAGGTGCGATCAGCATTCCGGTGGTGCCGCTTCAGGCGCTTGCGCAAGTCGGTGGTTTCATAGATTTGCTTGGCTTTCTGGATCCCGGCTATCGATTCCGCCTCGACCACCACATGTGGTGATTCCAAAATCAACCCAGACACCGGTATGACGCCGAGCGCCGCTTGGATCAAAGCGATCGAGGCACCGTCGGAATGTCCGATCAAGATTGGTTGCCGGACCTTAAAAGCCTCCAAAACAAGCGGCAGGACATCCAAGGCTTCGACATGCATATAGTCGACATCGTAAGGGTCGGCTCGGACGGTCGAGAGGCCATATCCAGCGCGCGAGTAGACCAGGACGGACCGACCGGTCTCTGCGCAAAGCCTTCCCGGAAATCCACGCCAAAGCGCCGCACAACCGAGCCCTTCGTGCAGGAAGACAAGCGGTGGCTTCTGCCGATTGGCGCCATTGTACCAGTGGTATTCCAGTTCGACCCCTGTCTTTCCACCGATCTTATCAGGGTCGAGTTTACCGAGATCAAGCAGACCAATCCGGCTTGGTTTGAGTTTATCCATTGCCTTTGGGATCGCTGCGTGGGGATCGGAACTCATGAAATCAACCGTCGTCCCGGAGCTTGAAGCGCTGGATTTTTCCTGTCGCCGTTTTTGGCAAGTCCTCCAGAAATTCAATCCATCGCGGATATTTGTAAGCCGCAAGGTCATTCTTCACGAAGTCTCTCAGCATGGCCGCCGTTGCTTCACTTGCCTCAACCCCCTGGTTCAACACGACAAAGGCCTTGGGCTTAACCAGTTCGTCCTGGTCCAGTTGACCGACGACAGCCGCTTCCAGCACAGCCTCATGGCTAACCAGCGCCGCCTCGACCTCGAACGGAGAGACATAAATTCCGCCGACCTTCAGCATGTCGTCGTTGCGGCCACAATAGGTGAAAATTCCGTTCTCATCGCGGGTGTATTTGTCGCCCGTGCGGGTCCAGGGGCCTCGGAACGTGTCCTTGGTTTTCGCCCGCTGGTTCCAATACATCAGGCCACTGGTCGGGCCGGACACCTCCAGCACTCCGATCTCGCCTGGCCCGACTTCATTGTTCTCGTCATCAAGCAAGCGCAGTTCGTAGCCATCGACAGCACGGCCTGTGGTGCCCGGATGTACTTCGCCCAGGCGGTTTGAAATGAAGATATGCAACATTTCCGTGGTTCCGATGCCGTCCAGGATATCCGTCCCGGTACGCTCCCGCCAACGCCGCAGCAAATCCGGCGGCAAGGCCTCTCCGGCCGAAACACAAAGCCTGATCGCGTGCTCTCCCGGGCCGGGCAAATCGTCACCGGCGAGGATCATGCCGTAAAGCGTCGGCACACCGTAGAAGATCGTCACTTGCTCGCGCCGCAATAAGTCGACGACTACGTTCGGCACCGGCGGTTCGTCGAGCAAGACCGCCGTGGCGCCAACTGCCATCGGAAACGTCAGCGCATTGCCCAGGCCATACGCGAAGAACAATTTGGCGGCGGAATAAACGATATCGGTCTCATTGATCCCCAACACCGGCCTGGCATAAAGGTCGGCGGTATCGATCAGATGGGAGTGCAGATGCACCACACCCTTTGGCCCGCCTGTTGTTCCTGAGGTATAGAGCCAAAAGCACATATCGTCCCGGGTTGTGGCGACGGTTTTAAACTCTTCCGGTTCCACCGCCAACAATTCCGCGAGCAGCGCGTGCCCGTGCGCGTCCGCGCCCGAAACAACGATCCGGGGTCGGTCGGCGGGAGTGATTTCCTCCAGCACGACACTCAGTAGAGCTTCGGAAACAATAATTGCCTCAGCCCGACAATCGGCGGCGATGTAGGCATAGTCCCGGGCGGTCGACCGGGTGTTGGCCGGAACCGACACTACGCCGGCCTTCATGGCGCCGAGAAAACAGATCGGGAAGTCGACTGTATCGTCAAGCACCAGGAGCACTCGCGCTTCACGACTAAGCCCCATGGTGCCGAGCACATGAGCAAAACGATTGGTGCCCCGCTCGACATCGCCGAATGTATGGGCGCCCGAAGCATCAATGAACGCCGTCTTGTCGCCTCTGCCAGCCGCCAGGTTCCGCCCGATAAGATCTTCAGCAGCGTTGTATGTGTTGCTTTCCGCCAGTGCCTGATCGGCCATCGATTGCCTCCCCTTCGCTCTCTCTACCGTCACGACATTCGCGCGCCTAAGAGATTGACCAGACGGCGCCCGGACGCAAGACCTTTCATGGAATATCCAGGGCACATCACGCGTCGATCCCAACGGATTGTAATTGTGAATACCAAACCTTTATCCAATCGATCGCATCATCCTCAGCCAACGTGCCCGAGCCGGCATCGTGGCGATAAACCTCGCCAATTCTCTGCGCGCCACGCGCCGTTAATGCCTCATCAAAACGCTTTCCGCCGTGGCAGAACGTCTCTTTATAGGTCAGATCGCCGAGAGTGAAGACGCCGTAGGTGATGCCGGAGAGATCCGGTTTTTCCCGTCCAAGTGCCGTATACAGCGCCTGGCCGTTGTCTGGCACGTCGCCCTGGCCGTAAGTCGCCGTGCAGATCACATAAACCGCGTCCCGGGCAAAGACCGAAGGGTCCAGATCATCCATTGCCATGACTAAGGAATCAGTGCCTAGATCTGCCAAGGTTTCGGCCATTTCGTCGGCCGCAATTTCCGCGTTGCCAGATTGCGTAGCAACAAGAATACGCACGAGCATGTAGAACTCCGATTGACTTGAAGAGAATTATAGTGCTTTTTTAGATGTGGCACTATAATGCACTTTACCTTCGTGTAATAGAAAAATAGTTCCTACATAGAAAATCAAAACCTTGCCATGAGCGGGCATGGGCTGCCCCGAGGCCCAAGAAACAGGGCGTGAAACAGGGCATGAACACGGCATGAAACAGGGCATGAAAATCGAAACAACCGGAAGACGCGCAGAAGAATGGATCGGCCAGGAACTGAGTGGCCTTGGGCAGCGTGTGCGAGCCGCCCGCGCCCAGCGTGGGATGACGCGCAAGATCCTAGCGCGGGACTCTGGTGTCTCCGAGCGATACCTGGCTCAGATGGAGAGCGGTAAGGGCAATCCGTCGGTCGCGGTGCTCCTGCAGATCGCACAATCGATGGACCTTGAGGTCACGGACCTATTCCGAAATACGCAGGATGGCAAACTGGGCCTTCACCAGATGGAGGCGCGGCTCATCCATGAGCTGACCGGGCGTCTCGATAGCGGCCAACTTTCAGAGGCGCATCACATCCTGCGAGAGCGGTTCGGCGCGGCCATCACAGGTGGTCGAGGGCAGCGGATCGCGCTCATCGGGTTGCGCGGCGCCGGCAAGTCGACCCTCGGAAATATCCTTTCGGACCAGTTTTCAGTACCCTTCGTAGAACTCGACCGAGAGATTGAGCGCGCATACGGCGCCGATATTGGCGAGCTCCTGGCCTTGGCCGGGCAACCGGCATTCCGGCGCTATGAACATCGCTGCCTCGACCATCAATTAGCTGAGAACGATGGCGTGGTGATCGCCTCGGGTGGCGGTATTGTCGCCAATACCGAAGCCTTCAACCGCCTTCTCGAACGCACACATGTAATCTGGCTCAAGGCCACGCCAGACGAACACATGGATCGCGTCATGGCCCAAGGCGACTTACGCCCGATGGCGAACAGTCGAGAAGCCATGTCCGATCTGCGCGGAATTCTGGAAGCCCGCGAACCGCTCTATGCTCGGGCGCACGCAATCGTCGACACATCGGGTGCCAAGGTGGCTGAAAGCGCCGCCAAGCTGACCGCGACGGCACGCGCGCTAATTTCCAGGGATGACCAGGCAAGCCGGATCGCAACACCCGAGACACTGCAAAATCGCGCGACCGGCTGAGTTCCACTAAAACAACCAGAAACAAGTACCCTAACCATGAGCCAATTTCCGAACATGATTAACTACGACCGCGACCCAGCCTCATACCATCATTGGACACTCGATGTGGATGGCGCGATCGCAACCCTGACGCTCGCTGTCGATGAAGATGCAGGGCTACAGCCGGGCTACCAGCTCAAGCTCAATTCCTACGACCTTGGCGTCGATATCGAATTGCATGACGCCCTGCAACGCATCCGCTTCGAGCATCCGAGCGTGCGTTCGGTCATCATCACCAGTGGCCTTGAGCGTATGTTCTGCGCTGGCGCCAACATCTATATGCTCGGGACGTCGTCGCACGGCTGGAAGGTGAACTTCTGCAAGTTCACCAACGAAACCCGGAACTCAATGGAAGACAGCAGTGCCCACTCTGGCCTCAAATTCATCGCAGCTTGCAATGGCACAGCCGCCGGCGGTGGGTACGAGTTGGCGTTGGCCTGTGATGAGATCTTCCTGGTCGACGACCGTGCTAGTGCCGTCAGTCTGCCGGAGGTCCCCCTGCTCGGCGTCCTGCCCGGCACCGGTGGCCTGACCCGGGTCGTCGACAAACGCAAGGTGCGCCGCGACCGCGCTGATGTGTTCTGTACGTCTGAAGAAGGCGCGCGCGGTCGCCGGGCCAAAGACTGGGGCCTTGTCGACGCAACAGCACCTCGCCAAGACTTTATGGAGAATGTCCGCGTCCGTGCCGCAGAGTTGGCCCAGTCCAGCGACCGGCCCGCTGACGGCAAGGGGGTCACCCTGCCCCCGGTCGACCGCCGGGTCGATGACACCGGCTACCACTACGCTCATGTCGACGTGACAGTTGACCCGGAAAGCCGGAGTGCCACGATCACGCTTCGCGCCCCCAAGGCGGATGTACCGGGTGATATTGATGCCATTCTCGGCGCGGGAGCCGCCTGGTGGCCGCTCGCCATGGCACGGGAACTCGACGACGCGATTCTGATGCTGCGCACCAACAACGACGAGATCGGCCTTTGGCAGCTTCGCACCGAGGGCGAGGCTAAGCGCGTCTTAGCGGCCGACAAGGCTTTGTTGGCCAATGCCGACAACTGGTTCGTGCGCGAGACCATCGGCATGCTCCGGCGCACTTTGGCGCGGTTGGACGTATCCTCGCGATCACTCTTTGCCGTCATCGACCAGGGTTCCTGCTTCGCCGGCACATTCCTGGAACTGATCCTGGCGGCCGATCGCTCCTACATGCTCGATCTTCCGGACGATCCGGATGCAGCCCCCACCATTGCGCTTTCGGAGATGAATTTCGGCCCACTGGAAATGGTGAACGCCAAGACCCGGCTCGCCACACGCTTCAACGACGACACGACGACTTTAGATGGGCTCCGCAAATTGATCGGCAGCCGCCTCGCCGCCGAAGATGCGGACACCGCGGGTCTCGTCACCTTCATACCCGACGACATCGATTGGGAAGACGAGCTGCGCATGGCGATCGAGGAGCGGGTCAGCCTGTCACCCGACGCACTGACCGGCATGGAGGCGAGCTTGCGCTTCCCCGGCAACGAGACCGTCTTCACAAAAGTCTTCGGCCGCTTGTCGGCCTGGCAGAACTGGATCTTCTTCCGACCCAACGCGGTCGGCGAGACAGGAGCACTGAAACTGTTCGGAAGCGGGTCGAAGGCCCGGTTCGACTGGAGGAGAGTATAATGGCTATCGATTATCAGGACCGTATCCCGAACAACGTGGAACTGAGCTCCGACCGCCGCCTGCAGCGCGCGCTGGAGCATTGGCAACCGAAATATCTCGACTGGTGGGGCGAGCTTGGCCCGGCCGGGTTTCAGGCGGCCGACGTCTATCTGCGCACCGCGACCTCGGTTGATGCTAAGGGTTGGGCCACCTTCGGGCACGTGAAGATGCCAGACTATCGCTGGGGTATCTTCCTCGCCGACCGCGAGGAGGACCGTCGCATTGGTTTCGGTGACGAATTCGGCAAGCCGGTCTGGCAGGACGTGCCAGGCGAGCATCGCGCTATTCTGCGCAATCTGATCGTCACCCAGGGCGATACCGAGCCAGCCTCGGTCGAACAACAACGCAAACTCGGGCTCATCTGCCCGTCGCTCTATGACTTGCGCAATCTGTTCCAGGTCAATGTCGAAGAGGGTCGTCACCTCTGGGCCATGGTCTATCTGCTGCAGGCGCATTTCGGCCGCGATGGCCGCGAGGAGGCCGAGGAACTGTTGCACCGCCACTCCGGCGACCCGGATCATCCGCGCATCCTCGGCACCTTCAACGAGCCGATCGACGATTGGCTGTCGTTCTTCATGTTCACCTATTTCACCGACCGCGACGGCAAGTACCAGCTGAAGTCGCTGGCGGAATCCTCGTTTGATCCGCTGTCGCGCACCTGCCGCTTCATGTTGACCGAAGAAGCCCACCACATGTTTGTCGGCGAGACCGGCGTCGGCCGGGTGATCAAGCGTGCGGTCGAGAAGATGGTCGAGCTCAAGACCGATGACCCCGAGGCCCTGCGCCGAGCCGGCGTCATCGATCTGCCCACACTGCAGCGCTACATCAATTTCTGGTTCTCTTCCTCAATCGATCTGTTCGGTGCCGATAAGTCGTCCAACGCTGCCACCTACTTCGCCACCGGTGTGAAAGGCCGGCCGGACGAAGAACGCTACGAAGACCACCTCTGCCTCGACAGCGAATACGATCTGACCATCCCGAACGACAGCGGTGGCGTCGAGACGATCCATATCCCGACCCGCAACGCCATGAACGAGATCACGCGCCAAGCCTATATTGCCGATGCCGGCATCGGCCTGAAACGCTGGAACCGGATCATCTCCAAAGCCGGGTTCGATGTTGAACTCGCCCTGCCAAGCGATCGTTTCAATCGCACCATCGGCAGCTGGGGCGGCCAGCCAGCAGCACCCGACGGGACCCGGCTGACGGCCGAGCAATGGGCCGAAAAGAAGTCCCTCTGGTTGCCGAGCAAGGAAGACCGGGCCTATGTGAAGAGCCTGATGCACCAAGTCGCCGAGCCCGGCAAAATGGCGGGCTGGATCGCGCCGCCAGATCGTGGGATCAACAACCAGTCGGTTGAGTACGAATATGTGGTGATGCACTGAGGGGAGCGCGCATTTCGTTATTGTTCGCCAAAAAAGACACGTCATCTCGGCCAACCCCGGATTTAATCCGGGGCCGAGCCGGGATCTTCATCCGGGAAAACCGGTGAAAGATCCCGGATCTCCGCTACGCTCCGTTCGGGATGACAAGTCGGTCTTAGATTCTTATTTCCGCAGCTGTCGCAGTAGCCAAGGAACACCCGCATGAAAGCCAACATCGCCATCATCGGCGGCGGGATCATCGGGTCCTCTATCGCCTATCACCTGGCCCGCGATGGCCGGGCCGGCGATATCGTGGTGATCGAGCGTGATCCGGCTTACGGCGAGGCCGCCACGCCGCGCGGTTCCGGAGGCATCCGTCAACTCTTCAGTCTGCCGGAAAACGTGGCGATGAGCCGATATGGCTTGGCCTTCTATGAAGCTTTCGAGACCGCCATGGCCGCGGATGGAGAAGCAGCTCCGATCTCCTTCAGACGTCAGGGCTACCTCTTCGTCTCCGATGGGGGCGACGCCAAGACCATGGAGGCGAATTTCCGCAACCAGGAGCAGCTCGGGGTCGGGGCGGAGATGCTTGATCCAGCAGCCTTATCGCGGTTGTTTCCCTCAATCCGCAACGACGATGTGGCGCTGGCGGTCTATTCTCCAAATGATGCCTGGATCGATGCCTACGCCGCCTTGCAAGGGTTCAAGCGCAAGGCCCGGAGCCTGGGCGCATCCTATCTGCAAGACGAAGTCAAAGCGGCAGAGATTTCGGGCGGCAGTGTTCGCGGGCTGGCCCTCGCATCAGGCGAACGGGTCGAGGCGGATGTATTCATCCTGGCCACTGGCGCCTGGTCAGGCGAGGCCGGCCAACTGTTCGGCATCACACTTCCGGTCGAACCGATGAGCCGGGAGAGTTATTTCTTCCGCTCGGAACAGGACTTGGAGCCGCTGCCCTTCATCAAGAGCGAAACCGATCTCGCCTTCCGGCCGGAGGGCACCGGCTATACCGGTGGCGTGCCGGATTGGTCGGTGCCGGGCGGTTGGAACTGGGAGCTTAGCCCGAGCCGGTTCGAGGACGTGGTTTGGCCGGCCTTGGCGCATCGCGTGCCAGCGATGGAGACACTCAAGCTGGAGCGCGGCTGGCGCGGCCACTATGCACGCAACCGGCTGGACTATAGCGCCATTATCGGCCCCTGGTCCGGGGAGCCCAACAACCTGCACATCGCAACCGGCTTCTCAGGTCACGGGATCATGCATGCGCCCGCCACTGGCCTGGCGGTGGCGGAAATGATCCTTGACGGTGCCTATAGCACGATGGATCTCACGCGCTTTGGAACCAGCCGAATCCTTGCGGAGGAGCCGTACCGAGAACAGGGCATCGTCTGACCGGAGGCGGCCATTTACCATTCCTCCGACCTGCTTGCCAATCCACCCTGCCCGTGCGACACCCGATCCAAAGATCAATTCACACACCAGGAGAAGTGAATGTCCGCAGCCAAGAGTGAGACCGTCACGCTGACGATCGATCAGGTCGAGGAATTGACGCAAGCGGTTCTGCTCGCCTCGGGCACTTCACAAGCCAACGCCCTGTCAGTAACGAAATCCGTTGTCGCCTCGGAGCTTGACGGTATTCACAGCCACGGCCTCGCCCGGTTGCCGACCTATTGCGAGCATGCGCGCTGCGACAAGATCGACGGCAATGCTGTGCCCAAAGTCGAGCGAGTTGCCGCTGCGGCACTCCGGGTCGATGCGGCCGATGGCTTCGCGCATCCGGCGATTGATGCTGGGTTCGCGGAACTGGTGCCTTTGGCGCGTGAGACCGGGATCGCCGGCATGGCGGTGATGAACTCCTACAATTGCGGCGTTCTGGGGTATCACGTTGAGACGCTGGCGCGCCAAGGTCTGGTGGCGCTGGCCTATACAAACGCGCCGGCCTCGATCGCGCCGGCAGGCGGAGTGAATGCGGTGTTCGGCACCAACCCGATGGCGTGCGCCGCGCCTGACGGCAAGGGCGGGGCTGCCTTCGTGGTCGATCAGTCCTCCAGTGTCATCGCCAAGTCTGAGGTGATCGTGCATGCCAATTCCGGCGAGCCGATCCCCGAGGGCTGGGCACTGGATTCTAACGGCAATCCGACCACCGACCCCAAGGAAGGGCTAAAGGGCACAATGGTGCCGGCGGGCGGCTACAAAGGCGCCGGTGCGGCGTTGATCGTCGAAATGATGGCGGCGGCTCTCTCGGGCGCGACGCTTTCGTCCAATGCGTCATCGTTCGCCGACAACTCCGGCGGGCCGACGCGAACGGGTCAATTCTTCATCGCCATCGACCCCAAGGGATTTTCCGGTGGCGCCTTCGCCGACCGAATGGGTGACTTGGCAGCGGCGATCACCGGTCAAGACGGTGCGCGATTGCCAGGAAGCCGGCGGATGGCGGCCCGCGATCGTATCCGGAATGACGGTGTGACATTCTCAAAAGCACTGTTCGATCGGCTTGAGGGTTATCGGGAGTAGAGCTTTTTCACCGGGTCTTCGTCAGGGAAAAAAGCCTCAAACCCCACCCAGATCCGGGTAGAATTCCTCACGCAGCAAGGCGAACTGCATGTGGTCGCGCCATTTGCCGTTGATCTTCAGGTAGCGCTGGGCCAGACCTTCGTATCGAAAACCGCATTTGCGCAGCACGCCCTTCGAGGCCTCGTTATGTGGCAGGCAGGCGGCCTCGACCCGATGCAGGTTCATCTCATCAAAAGCGAATGTGCAACCGCCGTGCACCGCCTCGGTCATGAAGCCGTTGCGCGAGTAGGGCCGGCCGATCCAATAGCCAAAAGAACAGGTCTGGGCCACGCCGCGTCGCACATTGGCGAGCGTAATACCACCGACCAGCGCATCGTCCTGGCGCCGGAATATAAAGAAGGCATAGCCGTGATCTCGGGCCCAGTCCTCGGAATAGGCTGCAAGGCGCCGCCGGTAAGCACTTCTGGTTAAAGCATCGTCAGGCCAAAGCGGCTCCCACGGTGCCAGGAAGTCTCGGCTGACCGCGCGCAGTTCCGCCCATTCCTTCCAGTCACCACGAACTGGAGGACGCAGATAGAGCCGAGGCAGCATAATTTTAGGCTCGGCTTTCGACGCTGGAAAGAACGTGAGGACCAAGTGTCCACCCCTCCCTACAAATCGGTCGCCATTGTCCATGCAAGCGGACTTTGGCGCAAGCCCATCATCGATAATTCCAAGAATGACCGCTGGCTCTGTCTCGTAGCTTGTGGGATCTAGCGGTCGCTCGTAACGCTTTGCCGGTAGTCTTCTTCTTCCGGGCCGAGCTGCCGGGCCTGATCCTCGCCGATGGCGCGCGCGGCCATGCGCATTTCGCGCTCGTAGCGCTCTTGCGCGGTCTCAAGGCCTTGCAATTCCGCACGCGCCGCCGCGACGTCGTGTTGCGCCGTTGCCTCCTCGGACTCAACGTTCTTGGCAAGCATCTCAAGATAGGCGCCCTGATCCTTGATGATGCTGGAAAGTGCGGTCACGACGTTTGAGGCATAGTTTGCTTCAGCATCCTTGCGCGCTTGTGACCGGATTCCGAAGAAGGTGCGACCAAGGGCCGTTCCCAGGCGATGGCTACCAAGCCCGATCTCTTGAACCGCAGCCTCGGCACTGATATTCCGGCAGAGCAGATTGAAGGCCGCCATCGCCCTGTCTGGCGCCGCATAGGTCCCGCGCAACGCCCGATAACAGACATCCAGCTTCGCCCGGTGACGTTTGACGAACGCGGCATCCTCCTCCAGCGCGCGCAGGCGCTCTTTGCTCGCTTCAAGTTCAAGATCAATGGTTTTCAGAGCCGAGCGCATCCCGCGCACCAGGCCCCAATAGGTCCGAAACCGATGCAACGGAGGGTCCGCCTTCAGCTTCATGACCACTTCCAGGTAGTCTTCCGATTTGCGATCGTCGCTCATCCACTCAATCTCCGGCCGCCCTGACGGGCTGGTTTGAGGTCTCCAGCAGGTCACCCAATGCCGAGAGCGAACCTAGCGCATCCAGGTCCATCATCTGTTGCATCAAAGCCGAGGCGTTGCGTTCCGGCAATACTCGAGTGACACAGTCAGTGACTTTGGCGGTGAATTCCTCTTCGCTCATCGGGTCACTCGGGCCTCGGCAGACACGATTATTTATGCGGTGTGAGATCGCCTCGCCGTCCACCGTCGTGACCGTCACCTCGGCGCCAAAATGGTTCTGCGAGTCCAACCCCATTTCAGGATGAACCCCGGTTACAACCGTTGCCATCAAAGGCCGCATCGCCGGGTCGTTCACCGCATCATCCTCGAACTGCGCCAAGCCTGTCAAACCGTCGGCCAGCGCGCGCGCGACCACGTATTGCATCGAAAATTTGCCTTCAAGTCCGCCGCGCGGATTGGGGTTATCGGTATGCGGCAAGCGACGTGGATTGGTGAGCACTTCAATTTTCGTTACCTGATCGATCGGCACGCCGTGGTCCCGCCGAATTGCGGCGGCACAATCGATCGCGGCATGGGTCGACCCGCAACAGGGATGCTGTTTCAGGCCGGGGCCCTCGCCCATCACCTCGAACGGCGCACCCCAACCGTCGAAAATCCGCTCCGGCTCGTAGGTGCCGGTACCGTTGAAGACCTCGAAGAATCCCTGTTTTTCTTCAAAGGCATCGAGGTTGGCGGTAAATCCGTCGCGCGCCAATAGCGTCGCAAACAGCCCATTTCGCACCGCTTGGCCGACATGCAGGGGCTTGGTCATGGTGCCGAAATTCGCCTTCACACCCGAGGCAAGCGAGACCGCCATCGCCAGTGCTGTCGCGGTTCGCTGCCGGTCCAAGCCGAGCAATCGCGCCGAAGTCGCGACGGTGCCGAAAATGCCGAGGGTGACGGTCGGGTGCCAGCCCTTCTCGTAGTGGTGATAGTTGACCGCGCGGCCGAGCTGGGTCTCAAGCTCAAAGCCGGCCACATAGGCGGCAATCGCATCCCGCCCGGAGACTTGCCCAGAAACACGCGGCATCTCGGCAATCGCCAGAAGCGGCGGCACCAGCATGGCGGACGGATGCCCTCCCAGGAAATTGTTCACATCATCGTAATCCAGCGCATGGCTGGCAGTACCGTTGACAAGGCAGGCATCCAGCGCGCTAGTCCGCCTGTCTGTGCCGAGTATCCGGCAAGGGCCAGGGGCGTCGGCCACACCCGGCGTGGCAAGCAGCAACCGGGTGCACTCTTCCGGCGCGCCCGCAAGAGTGACAGCGATCGTATCCAGAATACCGAGCTTCGACCAATGAACTGCCTGATCCGGCAGATCGGTAAAATCGACAGACAGAACCTTATCGGCGATACGTTCGGCGATGGTCATCGTTTGGCCTCTTTGGATCTTCACCCGCGATTGTCGGACGATGGCGGCGAGTGGTCAAGCCGGCCCGGGTGCGACGTGTTGTTCGCCCAACATGTCGGTTATTACCACTTCGCGGACTTCTTCCGGATCTAGCCCATTGGCCTCTATCAGATCGCGACTGGTGGCGAGGATCGCGCCGGCATCGCCCATCAACTTCAAACGCTTGAATACATCCGGCTGCGTGATCCCCAGAGCCTCGCCGACCAGATCCATGTAATTGGCGATCTCGAACGGGCGGGAAGCCTCGTGGGCGGACAGTTCTCGGTGATCCGAGTGGAAAATGCTGGCCAGCGTGGTGACGCCTGCCGCCTCGGCTTTCCCCAGTAACTCTTCGACCGATCCGACTTGCACGCCCGAGACCGGTGCGACCGATGTCAGCTGGTAGCCGATCCGCTCAATCCCGAGATCGACCACTTCCAAGCCCAGTATCCGGCCGAGCAGCGTTTTGACCGCGTCCGTCACACCAAGCGCGCCTGGGTATTCCGCCAACGCCACGCGCTTTTCGACCCGGTGCGTCATCATCGGCGCCAAATCCTCGATCCGGCGGGCCAGCCAAACCGGATAGGCCACCATGTCGAAAGCCGGGCCGACAGTTGCTTCGTAGCTCGGTAGGGCGATCTCGCCGAATTGAATCTGACAGGTCGGGCACCAGGAGAGTACTTCCGACGCACCAGTTTCCGTGAACCGGTCGATGGTGCGAAAGGCCTGGCGCCCGGCGTTATCGTCATCGCCCGGTCGGAACTGCAAAACACCACAGCAATTCGATGGCCCGCCATGCACCTCATAACGGGCGCCGAGCCGATCCAGCACATCGAGACACAACAATCCGATATGCGGCGTCTTCACCAGATTGCAGCCGGTATAAAAGATGACGTCCGGCGGTGTGTCCGTCTCCGGGTGCGAGGACGGACTGAGACGGTTCAGTAGGTCCGGCGGTAACTGCAGGCGGGAGAGTACACGCACGCCCCGGCTCATTGCCTTGAACGCATCCTTGCCGGCCTCGCGTTTGCTGGCCTCCGGCGCCGCCCGGGTCATCGCCATGCGCGCCATAGTCAACATGAACCTCGGATTGATGCCGTGCTCGCAAGCCGAAATGCAATGCCCGCTGCCGCAGCATGCTTTGGCCCAGTCCCTCGACGCCTCGGGGCCATCCTCACCACGCAGAATATCCAAGACACCTGATGCAAGCGTCTTGGGTTCGGTTGCATCAATCCCGGCCAGAGCCGGTGTCGGGCAAGCCTCGACACAGGCACCGCAGCCGGTGCAAGCATCAACAATACTGGCTGTTCGGCGCCCCAGATCGCCGATGAAATTCTCTGCGGCAGAGCCCATTTCTAACCTTTCTGGCATTAGTCCTTTTGGGCGTCGATCGCCGCCAATACTTTCGGCGGCGACATCGGCAGATCGGTCAGACGAACACCGGCCGCAGCAGACACCGCATTGGCGATCGCCGCCAGAGGCGGCACGATCGAGGTTTCGCCGACCCCGCGCACACCATAGGGATGCCCGGTGTTCGGAACCTCGACAATGACCGTGTCGATATTCGGCAGGTCCGAGGCGACCGGAACCCGGTAATCGAGGAAGCCGGCGTTCTGCAGCCGGCCCATGTCGTCATAGACATACTCCTCGTTCAGGGCCCATCCGATGCCTTGTGCCGCACCACCTTGGAATTGACCGACGACGTATCCGGGATGGATCGCCTTGCCGGCGTCCTGAGCCACGGTGTAGCGCAGCACCTTCACGGCACCGGTTTCCGGGTCGACCTCAACATCCACCAGGTGCGTCGCGAAACTGACCCCGGCGCCGTCGGCGTTGACCTCGGCATGTCCAGCGATCGGACCCCCGGTAGCCCCCGACTTGGCGGCAATGTCCGCGAGCGACATCGGCTCAAAGTCGCCGGCGTTCGGGCCGGCCGGTTTAGCGTGACCTTTTTCCCAAACCACCGCGTCGACCGGGATCTCCCAGATCATCGCGGCCCGCGCCCGCATAACCTCGATCGCGGCACGGGCCGACTTGATGGTTGCCATACCGCTGGAGAAGGTGACCCGGCTGCCCTCGGTGGTGTCGTTGTAGCCGAGCGACGTGGTGTCACCGACAATCGCATGCACGCGTTCGTACTCGATGCCGAGTTCTTCCGCCGCCATCATGCACATGGAGGCGCGCGATCCGCCGATATCGGGCGTACCGACCATCAGGGCTACGGTGCCATCGGTCTGTACATTGAGCGATGTGCAGGTCTCACCGCCGAAGTTGAACCAGAAGCCGCAGGCGATGCCACGCCCTTGGTTGGCCCCGAGCGGGGCGGTGTAGTTCGCATGCGCCTTTGCCGCCTCCAAAGTCTCGACCAAGCCAATGGTCCCAAACTTGGGGCCGTAAGCGCTGTCCGAGCCGTTACGGGCCGCGTTTTTCAGGCGCATATCGACCGGGTCCATACCGATCCGCTCTGCCAGCTCTTGAACCACGCTTTCGACCACAAAGGTCGACATTGGCGCGCCAGGTGCGCGGTAGGCGGCTTGCTTCGGGCGGTTGCAAACCACGTCCCATCCGACCATGCGGATATTGTCGATGTCGTAACAGGCGAAGGCCGACATGCAGCCGAAATCGATCGGCGATCCGCGAAAAGCGCCGCCCTGATATTTCAGCTCGATATCGCCGGCGGTGATGGTGCCGTCGTTCTTGACACCGATTTTGACCCAGGCGGCGGTGCTGGAAGTCGGACCGGTGGCGCGGAACACCTCTGTCCGATCCATCACCAGCTTGACCGGCAACCCGGCCTTGCGCGACAGCGCCGCCGCCACCGGCTCGGCGAAGACCGTGGTCTTGCCGCCGAAGCCGCCGCCGATTTCCGAGGCGGTCACCCTGAGCTTCGAGAGCTCGATGCCAAGCAGCGCCGCGACCGTGTTGCGGATCATGTAGTGACCCTGGGTACAGACCCAGATCTCACCCCGACCGTCGGCACCAATATTGGCGAGACAGGCATGCGGCTCGATATAGCCTTGATGCGTCGCTTCGGTGCGGAAGGTGCGCTCGATCACGATGTCGGCCTCGGCGAACCCGGCCTCCACATCGCCCCGGCCCATCTCGACACGCTTGGCGACATTGGAAGGTTTGTCCGGCTTCGGGTCAACGCCCCGGGTAAAGAGTGTGTCGTGCAACACCGGCGCGTCGGGCGCCATCGCCGCAACGACGTCGGTCACATGCGGTAGGACCTCATAGTCGACCACGATCAGTTCCAGCGCATCCTGGGCGGTCTCAGCATCCATCGCAGCAACAGCAGCGACCGCGTGGCCGTCATAGAACGCCTTTTCCCGCGCCATGACGTTGACCAGAGTGTCCCGCTCACCGCGCGGCACGTGTTCGTCTGGAAAGTCGGCGCTGGTCACGACGGCGTGCACGCCGACCATCGCCTCGGCCTTCGACGTGTCGATTGAATTGATCCGGGCGTGGGCGTGCGGGCTGCGCAGGATCTTCGCCGTCAGCATTCCCGGTGCGCTGATATCGGCACCGAAGCGCGCGCGTCCGGTTACCTTATCGACCCCGTCCGGGCGCACCCGTCGGTGCCCAACAACATCGAATTCCATCCTCGGGGCGTCCGCTTCGACTGCCATGATCCTGATCCTTCTTCTTGCGTGCCAGGGAATTGCCCAGCTGTTGAGCGATACTGTCACCGTGCGGGTCGGTTGTCATCGCGATAAAAACAGCCAACACCTTCTTTTTAGGCTTCACCAATTCCCATCATCTTGAGGTCGGACGGGACATCTTGGCCCTGTACGGATACATTCAGGCCTAACAATATCGAGGTACACCGACCATGCGTGATCGCTACGACAACGACCTATCGACCACCTCCCGCGAGGCTGTCGACGCTTATATCGAAGGCGTCGACTTGTTTCTCGCCAACCAGGTCGGGGCGGACGAGGCATTTGAGCGGTCGGTCGCGGCTGATCCGGCTTTCGCGCTGGCCTATGCCGGCCTGGCGCGGAGCCTGCAGTCGTTGACCCGAATCCCGGAAGCGGTGGCGGCGTCGAACAAGGCCCAGGCACTTGTAGATGGATTGTCGGCGCGTGAGCGGGGCCATGTTTCCATCACCGGCCATCTGATTGGCGGTAACGGTGCGCAAGCCTATCGCGAGATATTGGCGCATGTCGTCGATGATCCGCGCGACGCCTTGGTTGTGCAGCCTTGCACCGGGGTCTTCGGTCTGATCGGGTTCAGTGGTAAAGCTGGTCGAGAAGCCGAGTGCCTGTCCTTCGTCAACGGGCTGAAATCCGACTATGGCGAGGATTGGTGGTTCGACTGCGTGCTGGCCTTCGCACAGACCGAGGTCGGCCAGTTGTCCGAAGCGGAAGTGTCAATTGAGCGCTCTTACGCCGCCAAACCGTCGAATGCCAATGCCGCGCATTACATGGCGCATTTCCGCTATGAGCAGGGCAATGCCGACACCGGGCTGAATTTCATCAGGCAATGGCGCGAAGGCTACGACAAACGCGGCGTGCTGCACTGTCACATCAGTTGGCACGAGGCGATCTGGGCGCTTGAGGCCGGCGATATCGACACCGCCTGGCGGATCATTGAGACCGACGTCATGCCGGGCGGTGCTTGGGGCCCACCTCTCAATATTTTGACCGATAGCGTGGCCTTTCTGTTGCGCGCAGAGCTCGCCGGCATGCCTCGCCGCGAGGAGCTTTGGAGCAAGATGAGTGCCTTCGCCTCGCAATATTTTACCAAGCCCGGCATCAGTTTCGCCGACACTCACGCCGCCATTGCCCACGCCATGGCGGGCAATAGTGCTGCGCTTAAGGTGCTAGAGGCCGACCCGGCCGGCCCGGCGGGTGATGTGGTCAAATCTATCGCAGAGGCCTTCGACGCCTATGCCGGGTCAGACTGGCAGGTGGCGGTGGATCGGCTGATCCCGATCATGGCCAGTCACGAGCGGATCGGCGGCAGCCGGGCTCAGCGCGATCTGTTGGAGTTCACCTTCGTGACCGCACTGGTCAAACTCGGGCGTGCGGATGAAGCCGCGCGCATATTGTCGATGCGTCGCCCGTTGATTGCCGATGGCAATTTCGTCGCCGGACTACACTGACATCAGACTTAGGGAGAACGAACCATGGGTGCCACCGTCATCGTCCAAGCGAAGATCAAGGATGCGGAGAAACTGGCGGAATATTCCAAGGCCGCCGGCGGGACAGTCGCCGAACATGGTGGCGCATTCACCTTGCGCGCACCGGTTTTGGAGAATTTGACCGGGAATGTCGACATTGACCGGTTCGTCATGATCGAATTCCCCGACGCCGATACCGCGCGGGGCTGGTATCAAAGTGCTGAATATCAGGCCTTGATCCCGATACGAGATGAGGCGGCCTTTATGGTGTTCTCGCTGGTGGAGACGACGTAGCCTCAATTTTCCTCACCGTCATCCCCGCGAAGGCGGGAGTGACGAGGCACCCAATGCGGAACAGAAGTCAAAATACCGAGAGTCATTGAATAGGTATCTAAAAAACCCTATTAACCGCCATGCAAACCGCAAAAACCATATCCTCGTACCGGCCGTATTGGCCGCACCGGCTCGGCACGGCACCGTTTCTGCCGATGTCGCGGGACGAGATGGACCTGCTCGGCTGGGACAGTTGCGACATCGTTCTGGTGACCGGCGACGCTTACGTTGACCATCCGAGCTTCGGCATGGCGGTGATCGGCCGGGTCCTGGAGGCGCAAGGCTTCCGTGTCGGCATCATCGCTCAGCCGGACTGGCAGTCATCCGAACCGTTCAAGGAGCTCGGACCGCCAAACCTGTTTTTCGGGGTGACCGGCGGCAATATGGACAGCATGGTCAACCGCTACACGGCCGACCGCCGCATCCGTAAGAACGACAGCTACACCCCCGATGACGAAGGCGGCAAGCGCCCGGATCGCGCCGTCATCGTCTACGCGCAACGCTGCCGTGAGGCTTACAAGAACACGCCGATCATCATCGGCGGCATCGAAGCCTCGCTGCGCCGCATCGCCCATTACGACTACTGGTCCGACAAGGTGCGCCGCTCGGTGCTGCTCGACGGCAAGGCTGATCTTCTAGTCTACGGCAACGCCGAGCGCGCCATCGTCGAGATCGCGCACCGTGCCTCGCGGGGAGAGGCGCCATCGGACATGCACGATGTTCGCGGCACCGCCTTCGCGCTGTCGGACGTTCCCGAGGGCTGGAGCGTCCTTGATCAGCATGACATCGACATCGAGGGCGAACGTTTCGTCTCGCCGCGCCAAACCGACGAGAAGACCGTTGTCCGCTTGCCGGCCTTCGAGCAGGTCCGCGACGACCCGGTGCTCTACGCCCATGCCTCGCGGATCCTGCATCTGGAAAGCAATCCCGGCAATGCGCGCCCACTGATCCAACGCCACGGCGAGCGCGAGGTATTTCTGACCCCGCCACCGATCCCGCTGACCACGCCGGAGATGGACTGGGTTTTCGATCTGCCTTACGCCCGAGCGCCCCACGCCACCTATGGCGGCGCCCGCATCCCAGCCTGGGAGATGATCCGCTTCTCGGTCAATATCATGCGCGGTTGTTTTGGCGGCTGCTCATTCTGCTCGATCACCGAACATGAAGGCCGGATCATCCAGAACCGCTCGGAAGACTCAATCTTGCGCGAGATCGAGGATATCCGGGACAAGGTCGACGGCTTCACCGGTGTCATCTCCGATCTCGGCGGGCCGACCGCGAACATGTACCGCCTCGCCTGCAAGGACCCTGAGATCGAGGCGGTTTGCCGTAAACCCTCCTGCGTCTATCCCGGAATCTGCAAGAACCTGAACACCGACCATTCCTCGCTCGTCGGGCTCTATCGCAAGGCACGCCAGATCAAGGGCGTGAAGAAGATCCTGGTTGCCTCGGGACTTCGATACGATTTAGCGGTCAAGAGTCCCGAGTACGTCAAGGAACTCGCGGCCCATCATGTCGGTGGGTACCTTAAAATCGCGCCCGAACACACCGAAACCGGCCCGCTCTCGAAGATGATGAAGCCGGGCATCGGTGCCTATGATAAATTCAAACAACTGTTCGACCGGGCCTCAAAGGCGGCCGGCAAAGAGCAGTACCTGATCCCCTATTTCATCGCGGCACATCCTGGCACCTCGGACGAAGACATGATGAACCTGGCGATCTGGTTGAAGAGTAACGGGTTCCGGGCCGATCAGGTGCAGACCTTCCTGCCCTCGCCAATGTCGCTGGCGGCGGCGATGTATTACAGCGAGCGTAATCCCTTGCGACCGGTCAAGCGGACCGGCAGCGAACATGTTCGCACCGCCAAAGGGCTCCGCCAGCGCCGCCTGCACAAGGCGTTCCTGCGCTACCATGACGCCGAAAACTGGCCGATCCTGCGCGAGGCCCTGAAAAGTATGGGGCGGGCCGACCTGATCGGGCCGTCAAAGAAGCATTTGGTGCCGCCGTGGCAACCCAAGGGCACCGGACGCTCCGGTGGCGAGGGCGTGCGAGCCGGTCGTAAAAAAGGTCACCAGACCTTCTTTACTCAGCAAGCTGGAGCCGGGCGCAGACGCGTTAAGCGCTAGGCGCCCAACCGGGTTCGGATCAGGCCTGAAATTCGCCGCCGAGTTCGTCTTCGATAAAGCCCCGAATTACGTCACGCATATCGGTGTCGCCGATGAAGCCCATGGCATTGGCCCGGGTGGTCTCGAACTCCGGCGGCCAACCATCAACGATGCGTTGAATGAAATCATCCGGCTGCCAATCGATACGGTCGGAAACAGATTTTCCGGCAACCTCTGTCAATGCCTTGGCCATGTCACCGATGCTGACCACAAAGCCCGGTAGCGAAACCGTGCGCGAATTGCCAAACGCGGCGCCATCCAAATTATGAGCGTGAATGACGTTGTGCAGGATCGCCCGCGGCGAGGACATCCACATCCGCGACTGAGGCGTCACCGGGCAGACCGCGCGTTGGCCCTGCAGGGGCTCGCGAATGATCGAGCTGGCGAAGGTCGAGGCCGCCTTGTTCGGCTTGCCGGGGCGCACCACCACGGTCGGGAACCGCAACGTCCGGCCATCGACGAAGCCCTTGCGGCTATAATCGTGAACCAGCAGCTCACCGATCACCTTTTGGGTGCCGTAGGAGGTCTGCGGTGTCGGCGCTGTCATGTCCTGGAGCACGGCCGGCATGTCGCCGCCAAACGCGGCCGCCGAGCTGGCGAACACGATACGTGGGCACGTGCCGTGACTGCGGGCGATCTCAAGGATCTCGCGGGTGGCATCCATGTTGACCGACATGC